>CAMVCQ010000074.1 GCA_947166015.1 uncultured Lachnospiraceae bacterium | reverse complement strand
CCCATAGAAGTGGGCTTATGGAATACCCCACCATACGGTCGAGCACACGCCTTGCCTGCTGCGCATCAACCAGATCCATATCTATATCTCTTGAATTTTTCAGCGATGCCTTCACGGCATTTTTTGTGATCTCATTGAACGTGATCCTGCTGGTTGTCTTCGGATCAAGGTTCAGAGCCTTGCACAGATGCCAGGATATAGCCTCTCCCTCGCGGTCCGGGTCGGTTGCAAGAAATACTTTGTCTGCTTTTTTGACTTCCTTCCTAAGCGAAGCCAAAAGCTCTCCTTTTCCCCTTATTGTTATATATTTGGGCTCAAAATCGTTTTCCGGCTCAAATCCCATCTGACTTTTCGGAAGGTCACGCACGTGACCATTTGATGCCATAACCTCGTAGTTTTTCCCGAGAAATCGTTTGATAGTCTTCGATTTTGCGGGTGATTCGACTATTATCAGATTCTTTGCCATTATCGTTACCTCGTCTGAAGAAAATATTTTTACAATCCATAAGCATACAACTTTTTTTCAAGTTATGCAAGGAAAATTTTTGAAAGCACTCAATAATTTGTCGGACATCAAGGCTTATACTTACGCTTGTAATGTAAAAAAATGACCATCATCGTAAATTAAAAAAGTTTCTTCTTGAACTCTTACCTTGATTATAGGATACAATTATTTCTGCTATATCGACCTGACATATCTGTTTTTGCCGTATTCAACAATATAACGGTTATTTATCAGTTTTCTGACTATCCTTTGCGTGTTGGCATAGCTTCCCTGCAGGGAAGCAGCCAATGCACTTAAGGAAATCGGCTCTGACGATATTTTTTCGTAGACAGAGTATTCTTCATCTGAGAGAGCCTGTATCTGAGATGGTTTTGACTCTATGCCCAATCTTTCAAGTATATCTTCGGGAGTCATGACCGGTATCGCCCCCTGGTTTATCAATCTGTTGCACCCGGCGCTAAGCTCATCGCCAATCCGTCCGGGTACAACAAAAACATCTTTCCCCTGAGCCAGGGCAAAGTCTGCAGTGATAAGACTTCCGGATTTCATCCCCGCTTCCACTACAAGTATCGCGTCTGATAGTCCGCTGATGATACGGTTTCTTTTCGGAAAATTTGCAGGAAACGGTCCTGTTCCCGGTTTTTGCTCACTTATGATCCCTCCTCTGTTTAAAATGGAATTATACAGCTTTTGATGCGTTACCGGCGCACATATATCTACTCCGCTCCCAAGCACTGCATACGTCCTTCCTCCTGCTTCAAGAGCTCCCTGATGAGACCAGCCGTCTATACCGAGAGCCATTCCGCTTATGATGCTGACGCCGCTCCTAGCAAGTCTAAACGAAAACACTCTTGCCATGTCCCTTCCATAGGGTGTACAGTTTCTCGCACCGACCATTGCAACAGCCGTTTTATCTTCATCCGGAAGACTCCCTTTCACATATATCCTTTTGGGCGGATCGGGGATGTATTTCAGCTTTTCGGGAAACCTTTCGTCTCCGCTTTCATAACACCATATATCTTTTTTCTCATCATACGTCACAGGCGGTCACCTCCCCAGTATTTTTTGTTGATACTTCTAAGCGAGATAGCAACCGCAAGATGCTCTGAATTTATGTCTATTTCATCACAATCATCTGCTATTGTCCTTGCAACTCTGACTATCCTTGTAAGCCTTCTGAAGCTCACCTCTTCTTCTTCAAAATAATCCTCCAAAAACCGCATTTCCTCGCTACCCAAAGGACAGTATTTTTCCATTGTTTTTCCGCTTAATTCTCCGTTATAGGAAAACGTTTCCGTCAAATATCTTTTGTGCTGTATCTCTATATTTTTTTGAACACGCTCTCTGATCATTTCAGATGTTTCACCGTATTTTCCATACATGGCAAACTTAGGCATACTCATCTCCACGCTCATATCCATCCTGTCAAGCAAAGGCTCACTTATCTTGTCAAGATATCTGTGTATCTCATTTACCGTACATCTGCATTTGCTCAAGTCAGGATAATACCCGCATCTGCAGGGATTCATAGCCGCCATGAAAATGCAATCACAGGGATAATCTTCCGTTCCTTCGAGCCTTGAAACAGTCACTTTTTTTTCTTCCATTGGCTGTCTCAAAACCTCTATCGTCTGTTTGGAGAATTCCGGTAGCTCATCCAAAAACAGTATCCCTTTTGATGCAAGAGTGATCTCACCGGGAGTTGGAACTCTGCCGCCTCCCGTAAGTGCTGTTTGAGTTATTGTATGATGTGGCGATCTGAAAGGTCTTTTTGTGACGAGAGGCCTGTCCTTATCAAGTGCTCCGCAGATACTGTAGATTTTTGTGATCGAAAGACATTCCTCCAGAGACAGCGTCGGCATGATAGTTGGGATTCGTTTTGCAAGCATGGATTTGCCGCTTCCCGGCGGTCCTATAAACAAAAGGTTATGCTTTCCGCTCACCGCTATCCGTGCGGCAAACTTTGCCTCCTCCTGTCCCGATATCTCACAAAAATCCTCATCCGATGAAGCATTTTCCCATATACTTTTATCAAAGCTTACGGGAGTGATTTCCATTTCTCCATTCAAATACTCAATGCAATCCTTCAGATTTGATACACCTATCACCTCTACATCCGATAGTATACTGCCCTCATAGGCATTTTCAGAAGGCACAACAAAGCGCTCTATCCCTTCATTTCTGCCTTCAAGCAGCATCGCAAGCACGCCCCTGACCGGGCGGATACTTCCATCTAATCCCAACTCTCCTATAAACATGGTCTTGTCATTTATCGGTTCTTGTATAAACCCGAATGCCGACAAAAGCGCCACCGCTATAGGCAGATCAAAGCTTGTTCCGTCCTTTCTCAGGTTTGCGGGAGAAAGATTGATGGTTACTCTTTTTGCCGGGAAAAATATCCCGAGATTTCTCACAGCTATCCTCACTCTTTCTCTGGCTTCTTTTACCGAGGACGCCAAATAGCCTACCATGTCAAAGACAGGTAAGCCATCATTTACATCAACTTCAATTCGGATGATGCGGGCGGATAACCCTGAAATATCAGCTGCTACAACGCAAGTGTACATAGACACCCTCCTTTCGCTCAGAGGGCGTCCGATGGAATAGAATGATCGAAGACTGTTTTTGTTTATACTGTAAGCATATATTTAAAGACAATTATCATAAAAAATAATCGTCACGTCAAAGCCATTTTTGTCTGAAATTATCTATGCAAGCTTTTGCTTGTCGAGCATTTTTTTGATCTCGTCCATAAATGTGCCAACATCCTTGAACTCTCTGTATACAGAAGCAAAACGAACATAAGCAACCGGATCAAGCTCCTGAAGTTTATCCATAAGTATCTCACCTATGGTAGAGCTTGGAACCTCTTTTTTGCCGAGATTGAATATCGTACTCTCAACCGAATCAACAAGGTCGTTGATCTGATCAACCGAGATCGGTCTTTTGATGCAGGATCTAAATACACCCTTCTCGACCTTTGATCTGTCATAAGGCTCGCGCTCTTCATTTTTCTTGATTATGAGAAGAGGCATCGCCTCAAGCTTTTCATATGTCGTAAATCTCTTGCCGCAGGCAAGACACTCTCTTCTTCTGCGGATCGAAATCCCCTCATCCGCAGGCCTTGAGTCTATAACCTTGGTATCTGATGCACCACATACAGGACACTTCATAATATAATTCCTTTCAAACTTCAAATATAACTTCTGACGCCAAACGATATCTCCTCCCGTCAAAGCATCTTTTGTATCATACCATAAATTGTTATTTTTGTCAAATTCTATCCCCTATATAGTAAAACCCTTTGCTCTCTTTGATCTTCACATCTACATACGAACCGATCATCGATGCGTCGCCGGGAATGTGTACAATTGAATTATCACTAAGCCTTCCCGACACCATGTTTGGGTTCTTGGGGTTTAATTCTTCTATCAAAAGCTCCGCTGTTTTTCCAACCTTTTTTTCGGCTATATCGGATGATATTTTCCTTATCTCCTCAAGCAGTCTGTCAAACCTGTTTTGTATCACTTCTTTTGTGTTTATATCATCTTTTATCCTTGCGGCGGGAGTACCTGTTCTTTTTGAATAAATAAATGTATATGCGCTCTCAAATCTAACCTTTTTTATAACATCTATCGTATCGTTAAAATCATCCTCATCCTCGCCCGGAAATCCGACTATTATATCAGTTGTAAGCGCTATGTTCGGAAGCTTATTTTTGATCTTTTCAACAAGAGAAAGATAAGCTTCTTTGTCGTAGCTTCGGTTCATTTTTTTGAGGATTTTGCTGCTTCCGGACTGTAACGGAAGGTGCAGATGTGAACATATTTTTTTGGAGTTTGACATCACATCGATAAGCTCATCGGAGAGGTCTTTTGGATGAGAAGTCATAAATCTTATCCTTTTGATACCGTCTATTTTTTCGACTCTTTCAAGGAGCTTTGCAAAAGATATCCTCTCACTGTCCGGTATGGATTCATCAATGTATTTTTTTCCATAAGAATTAACATTTTGTCCCAAAAGCATGACCTCTGTCACGCCATCATCAGCGAGCTGTATTATCTCTTTTATAATATCATCCGGTCTTCTGCTTCTCTCTCTTCCCCTCACATACGGAACTATACAATATGTGCAAAAATTATCACATCCATACATGATATTTACGCCGGCTTTAAACTGATACTTTCTTTTTTGCGGCAGGTCCTCCACTGTTTTTTCGGGTGCATCAAGCACATCAATAACTCTTTTTTCGGATATCAGGTTTTGATAAATAAGCTCTGCGAGCTTGTAAATATTGTGCGTTCCGAAAACTATATCAACAAATCTGTATTTGCTTTTGACGAGCTCCACCTCATCTTTTTCCTGCATCATACAACCACAGAGGGCTATTTTCATCGATGGTTTTTTTTCTTTTTTATTCTTTAGTATTCCCAGATGACCGTATATCTTTTGGTTTGCGTTTTCTCTGACTGTACATGTATTAAACAATACAAAATCAGGTATATCGTCCTTTTCGCAGGGTTCATATCCGATATACTCAAGTATGGCATTCATTTTTTCACTGTCCTTGGCGTTCATCTGACAACCGAGAGTTTCGGTAAGATAAGTGAGCTTTTCGCCCGATCGCAAGACTTTTTCCGACAATATATCCCGGCACGCATCCATAAAATAATACTGCCTTTCAGGCTCGTGAACCGGGACATTTTTTTGATCGATCATATTTATATCATTCATATTCTTTATAATTACCAAGCACTTTAAAGAGCGCCGCTTCCTCTCTGATTCCTATCAAAGCATTTTCAACTGCAGGGTCTTTGATATTGCCCTCAACATCGATGAAAAATCTGTATTCCCATGTCCTTCCGGGGATAGGTCTGGATTCTATCAGCGTAAGGTTGAGATCATTAAACAAAAAATGTGAAAGTATCCCATACAGACTTCCGCTCTTATGCGGAAGCTCAAGGCACAGACTTATCTTGTCGGATTCATTGGTAAACACCGGTTTATTGGACAGGATTATAAACCTTGTCTTGTTGTAGGCGTTATCCTGGATCTCTTTTTTTATGATTTTTAGTCCGTATTCTTTTGCGGAAGACTCTCCCGCTATAGCGCCCTGACTTATATCATTATCTTTTTTTACTTTTTTTGCAGCTAACGATGTCGAATCGTAGTCAACGCATTGTATATCCTTTCTTTCGGAAAGATAATTGCTGCACTGCAAAAGTCCCTGCGGATGCGAATAAACAGTTTTTATATCCTCTTCATTCGCACCTTCGAGCCCCAAAAGACATTGATCTATCTTCATCACATACTGGCCTACTATATAGTTATCATACTCGGGAATAATGTCATAATTCGCGGATATCCCGCCTGTAGAGGAGTTTTCTATCGGAAGCACTCCGTAGTCCGCACGACCGTCGGCAACCGCTTCCATAACGCCTTTGAAGGTCTTTTCGCTCACTCCCTCAGTAGACTCGCCAAATACACTTTTCATCGCCTGCTGAGTATACGAGCCCGGCGCACCGAAATAATAAACCGTACTGTTTTTTTCGATTGCCTGATCTACGCACTCAAATCCAAGCCCATAGTCATCACTGTTTAGCAGGGAGTATTGATACTTACGACTCACTGACATTATCTGTGAAAAAAGCTCCCTTATCGCTTTTTTGTCAAATTCATTGTCTGCCATCGCAGAAAGCTTTTCAAGCTTTTCATCCTCACGCTGCCTGTCATACACTTTTTTTCCTGTTTGAAGCTTGTACTTAGCTACATCACCGGATATTTTTATTCTGTTTTTGTATTGCTCTACTACATCATTATCAATAATATCTATTTTTTTTCTTAATTCCAAAAGATTTTCCATGACAATCTCCAAATCATTTTTCGAGCTCCGCAGCAAGCGAATCCCACTCTTCGTTTCTTGTAAGCCGGCTTATTTTTCCGAATCTCATAAGCTGTATTCCTGACATCCTGTATTCATCAAGCTCTGCTATCGCGTCCTTGACTTTGTTGTATTGTTTATTGTCTATATATGACTTTATGACAAGGTATTTTTCTTTTAGATCCTTGTCAAGTATCAAAGGCTTTATAACTGTTGTAAGGTCAGGCTTATTTTGCTCTTCTTTTTGTTCTTCTTTTTGTTCTTCTTTTTGCTCTTCTTTTATTTCTTTTATGGCCGATCCCATACTGTGCTTTGTCTCAGGTTTATCAGTTCCCGAGATGACCAACTGTTCAACCTTTGCAGGCTCCGGTTCAAGAGTCTCTGTAGCCTTATCATCAGATGCCGCTTCCTCAGTCAGCGGCTCGTCCTCGTCTTCCTCATCAATATCAAACTCCTCAAAAAATACATCTGATTCGTCATCGTCGTCCGTTTCTTCATCGGTACTGGACGCTTCATCATCAGCAACACTTCCTTCTGATGCTATTCCTTCTTCTGTTTCGATATCAAATAAGCTATCTATTTTTTCATCAATATCTGATAATTCTTCATCTATGTTTTCTGAATCATCATTCACATCATCCTCAAATCCTTCCTCATCAAGGACCGCCTGTATCCCCTCACGGTCAAGTAGCGCAGTGACTCCCAGGCTCAATTCGTCCTTCATATCACGCATTTTTTTCGCCTGCTCAAGATCAGTTCCGGTAAGCGGATCTTTTTTCAGGCTTACCCTGTCATCCTCGAGAGCTCTTTTTTGACGCCTTGCTTTTTTCTCTGCTTTTGCAGCTTCAGGATCAAGCTTCACTTCGCTTTCTCTTATCAACAGCGTTGAAAAGCAAACCGAAAGCATGATCATAGATGTAGCAGGCGGAACTATGACCAGATTTAAAATGAAATAAACCACAAAAAATGCCACGCAAAAAACTATCTGAAAAATAAGACCTCTCCTGAGATCGGATTCAATTCTTTCATAAAACCAAGCGGTAAAAACAAACAAAACAATAGCATATAAGATTGAAGAATATCTGATAAGGGGAGCACCTATCCTGTCGACCATAGCGATGCTTATACCTGCAAGGATCGCAGCAGGAACATTAAACAGTGCCCATCCGAGAATCTTTTTTTTCACACCAGCGTTCACAAGAATCCCGATGACGCACGACTGAAGTGCTCCTATCATTCCTACTATATAAAGAGAATAATAAATCAGGGTGATCCTATCCATATCGGAAGAAGAAATAACTGTCGGATCACCTAATACTATTCTTATTATTCCGTCTGCGGCAAGGTGCATGATCGAAAAAGCGATGATAAGCATAAATACACCGCCTGCCGCTCCTTCTTTTTTTCTGTTTACTCTGGAAAAATATCTGATGGCTATAAACGCCACTATCACCAGACAAACAACGGACACCTCCGCTTCCTTCAGTAACAACATCCGTTACCCTCCGATAATTTCAAGCATTTCCACTGTGGTTTTTCCAAGCACCGGATGCCTAAAATATGGTGCTATCTGTGCCAATGGTTTCAAAACAAATTCTCTGTTGTGCATATCCGCATGGGGGATGATCAGGTCTTCATCGTGCATTACAAGATCATCATAATAAACTATATCTATGTCAAGCGTCCTTGGTCCCCAATGCTTGATCCTGAGTCTCTTTTTTTCTTTTTCCGTTTGCTGAATAACCTCAAGTAATTCACGCGGATCATAAAGAGTTTTTATATATGCGCACGTGTTCAAAAAATCCGGTTGATCGGTAACACCATACGGCTTGGTTTCTATGATATCCGCTGTTTTTATAAGCTTTATGTTTTTATCCTCTGACAAAAGCTCAAGTGCTGAGGATATGTTGTCCTCCCTGTCTCCGATGTTCGCCCCCAGTGACAGGTATGCATCATGCCATCCTCTTGATATTTTTACACTGACTGTTTCAAGCGGAATAGATATCGGTGCCCATGGTTTTTTCACTTCAATCGTGAGATCATTAATTATATCAAACTCTCTTAGAACTCTGCCTGCTATGTTTTCCGCTACCGCTTCGATAAGATTATATTTTGTGTTCTCCATAACCTCTCTGACAACACCTGCTACTGCAGAATAATCAATCGAAT
>CAMVCQ010000073.1 GCA_947166015.1 uncultured Lachnospiraceae bacterium | reverse complement strand
TCTCCTATGCCGCCTGCGATCCCAATATCCGCCTCTCTTGCTTCACCGGGGCCGTTCACAACACAGCCCATCACGGCTACTGTTATCTCCTTGTCTTCAAACTCAAGGAGCATTTTTTCTACCTGTCCCGCAAGTGAGATCAGGTCTATCTGCGTTCTTCCGCAGGTCGGGCAGGATACAAGCTTCGGGCCTGTTTTTCTAAGTCCCAGAGTTCCAAGTATATGCTTTGCTGCTATTATTTCATTAATCGGATCCGCCGAAAGCGAAACTCTGATGGTATCTCCTATCCCCTCGTGCAGGATCACTCCAAGTCCTATTGATGATTTGATGCTCCCCTGCATCAGCGTCCCTGCCTCTGTGATCCCAACATGCAGAGGGATGTCTGTTTTGTCGGCAATGATCTCGTGCGCTTGTATCGACATAAGCACATCCGATGATTTGATGCTTATCACGAGATTGTCATATCCGGCTTCCTCTATCATATGCGCTTTGTCAAGCGCGCTCTCAACAAGTCCTTCAGCGGTGACTTTGCCGTATTTTGCAAGTATTTCTTTTTCAAGTGAGCCTGAGTTTACGCCAACCCTTATCGGGACATTTTTCTCTTTGCAAGCTTTTACCACTTCTTTTAGTCTTTCGGGTCCTCCGATGTTTCCGGGATTGATCCTGATCTTGTCAGCGCCGTTTTCAACTGACGCGATAGCCATCCGGTAGTCAAAATGGATGTCTGCAACGAGCGGGATGTGGATCTGTTTTTTGATCTCTTTTATCGCTTTGCAAGCTTCCTCTGTGGGCGCAGTGCAGCGAATGATGTCGCAGCCTGCTTTTTCAAGCTCGAGTATCTGAGCTACTGTGGCTGCTACATCCTCGGTTTTGGTATTGGTCATCGACTGGATCGCCACGGGAGCGGCACCGCCGATCACTACTCCGCCGATATTTACTTGTCTGCTTGCTCGTCTCATTGGCATGCTCCTTATGTGATTATACCGAAGTAACTGATATCGACCACCTAAAACAGCTTAAGGATATCATTCGCCATGATGAATACCATCAGCGCCATCAGCGCGATAAATCCCCCTGCGTTGAAATAAGTTTCGACTTTTTGTGGCAACGGCTTACGCCTGAAAAGCTCGATGATCAGGAACAAAAGCCTTCCACCGTCAAGTGCCGGGATCGGAAGCAGATTCATAACACCGAGGTTTGCCGTGATAAGGATGGCGAATATGAGCAGATTCATCGTCACCGTCTTGGCCCCCTCGGGCTTTGACTTTTCGACAACGTCTCCGACTTGCTTTACGATACCTACAGGCCCGGATATCTGATCCGTACTTACCTTACCTGTGATCATCATTCCCAAACTCTGTATGGTCGTTTTGATCCAGAATTTCACTTCATACGCCGAATACTTAAGCACCTCAAACACGTTTCCACGCTCTCTGGGTGATGCGTGATAGTATCCAAACAGGTATTTTTCCTCGCCATTTACTCCTTTGGTCATCTTCGGCGTCACGGAAAAAGTCTTTTCCTCGCCGTTTCTGTCAACCGTGATATCCACCGGCGACCCATCGAGCTTGTGAAATACCGGATAATAGCTGAGCTCTCTGTCAACAACGATCTTTGTGCTGCCGATCTTCGTGATCACATCACCTTTCATCAAGCCCGCAGCCTGCGCGCCGCTTCCCTGCTCAACCTCAGTGATGACCGGTTTGTCATATCCAACCGTGCCGATAACGATCAGTGAAAGCACAAATGCAAGTATAAAGTTGAAAAATGGTCCGGCAAAAATGATCGCCATCCTTGCCCACACCGACTTTTTGCTAAATGATCCTTCATCATCCACATCCTCATCCTCGCCGAGCATCATACATGACCCTCCGAAAGGAAGCAGCTTAAGCGAGTAGATAGTGTGTCCTTCGTATTGTTTGTTTTCTTCGAAATATGCACTGCTTTTCAAAAACAAAAACCTGTGCTTTTCTCCGTCTCCTGCAAAAGAGATAAGTCTTGGCCCCATGCCGAGCGAAAACTCGATCACAGAAACCTTATTCATCCTGGCTACGATGAAGTGTCCGAACTCGTGAAAGATTATTATCAAGCTAAACACAAGTATCGCAAGTATTATCGATGTAGCGTCCATAATTCTTTAATTTCCTTCCATTATTCTGAAATCATATCTTAACAGTTTTCAAGCAGCTTGTATGTCCACGCCTCCGTCTCAAGGATATCCTCAAGCGTCGGATCCTGTATCACCGCATGTTGTGACATGGCATGTTCTATCATACCATATATTTGTAAAAAAGACACCTCTTTTTTTAAAAATTTAGAAACAGCGTATTCATTTGCAGCGTTTAGGACTGTTGGCATCGAACCGCCTGTTTTTGTGGCTTCAAGTGCCAATGGAATGCCTTTAAGTACGTCGGTATGCGGCTTTTCAAATGAAATGCTTGCAATCTTTCCAAAGTCAAGCCTTTCC
The DNA here is from genome assembly GCA_947166015.1 of uncultured Lachnospiraceae bacterium. Taxonomy (GTDB): domain Bacteria; phylum Bacillota; class Clostridia; order Lachnospirales; family Lachnospiraceae; genus Eubacterium_F. The sequence goes on along the minus strand of CAMVCQ010000073.1, from coordinate 6,105 downwards.
TCATCCAGCTCCACCCTGTCAGGATAATACAGCGCATACTGTATCGGCACCCTCATATCAGGCGTTCCAAGCTGTGCCAAAACTGCACCGTCTCTAAATCCCACCATCGAATGAACGATACTCTCCCTTTGAACCAGAACCTCGATATCGTCCACATCTACTCCAAACAACCATTTGGCTTCTATGATCTCCAAACCTTTGTTGATCATCGTCGCAGAATCTATCGTAATCTTACTGCCCATAGACCAGTTCGGATGTGCCAGTGCCTGCTCTGTGGTCACGCCTTCAAGGTCGTTGTATTTAGCATCTCTAAAAGGACCTCCCGACGCTGTAAGGAAGAGTTTTTCGATATCTCCCGTGTCAAAAATGTCCCAAAAATTGATTTTTGATTTATCTTTTTCTCTGTACTCGACCCTCTTTTGCAGACACTGAAAAATAGCAGAATGTTCACTATCAACAGGTAACAATGCCACGCCCATTTTTCTGGCTAAAGGCATGATGATATGACCTGCGCAGACAAGTGTCTCTTTGTTTGCAAAGGCTATGTCTTTTCCTGACTCTATTGCTTTAATCACAGGACGGATGCCTATCATACCAACCATTGCTGCAACAACAAGATCTACAGTCGGTTCACTGACCGCTTCCAAATATCCGTCCATGCCGTAGATAATGCGTAAATCCGATATTCCCCCGGCATTATCTATGTGATTATTTAATTCCTGATTTGATATATTGTTCTGAGAGGCATTATTCCCCTCAACCTCTGTCACCTTGTCCTCAAGAATCTTTTTCAGCTTTTCGGCATGTTCTTCATCCTTCATCACGACAAGCTTTGGCCTAAACTCTACGATTTGCTCCGCCATCAATTCAGCATTTGTCCCGGCAACAAGGGCATATAACGAAAAATCCGCCCTGTGGCGGCGAATTATATCAAGCGTTTGCGTTCCTATCGACCCGGTCGAGCCAAGGATAGTTATATTTTTCATAGTTTGATCACATCTCCTATTTTCACTGTTAATCATCTTTTATATATTATTCACGAGCCATTCGGATTGGCCGCTCGTCTCATTCACACATATCCCAGCAGATACGGAGATAGCTGGATGAAAACCAAAAGGTAGTAAACAAACGGTGCGACAAATATAACACTGTCAAACCTGTCAAGCACCCCACCGTGTCCCGGTATGATGTTTCCGTAATCCTTGATGTCGTAGTTTCTTTTGATCGCAGATGCCGAAAGATCTCCAACCATCGATACTACGGCACAAACCGCCGCTATCACCGGGAATGCGATCCTGTGATCTATCAGGAAAACGCTGTATTCTGCAGGGAAAAACAGACTATATATAAAAGCTATTATTGATGCACCAAGTACTCCGCCGACGCAGCCCTCTATGGTCTTTTTGGGCGAAAGCTCCGAAAAATGATGCTTTCCGAAAAGCTTTCCGGCACAATAAGCACAGGTATCTGCGCCCCAAGATCCCATTATTATAAGCCAAACAAGCCAAGCTCCGCCGTCTAAAGCCCTTGTCAGAGGTATGTATGACAACATGACAGCTACATAGAAAAATGAAAATACAGCCTTTGTGATCTCATCAATCTTGAGTTTGGGATACCTAAATACATATATAGCAAGTTGAACAAGGATATGTCCCGTAAACAGGAACAAAACCCAGCTTTGAACATTAAAGAACAATAAAATATAGTATACAACAACTGTCACATAGTTAACTATACCTGAAGGCTTTTTCTCAATGCCAAAAACTCGCATAAGCTCATATATTCCAAGCAATGACAAAAGCCCTATCGCACACAAAAGCCATGGATTACCTACGACAAAAAGCACGATAAGTGCAATCACAAGTACTATTCCGCTGATAAGTCTGGTCCAAAACATATCACTTAACCCCACCAAATCTTCTGTCTTTTCCCTGATAATACTCAATAGCTTTTTTTAGCTCTTCTACGTCAAAATCAGGCCAAAGTACATCTGTAAAGTAAAACTCCGTATATGCCAGTTGCCACAGAAGGAAATTCGACAGTCTCTCCTCTCCCGAAGTCCTGATGAGCAGATCGGGATCGGGAATTCCATCTGTATCAAGCCTCGATGAAAACAAGCTATCATCTATCTCGTCAACTGATATCTTTCCTTCTTTTACATCCTCAGACACCGACCTCACCGCACGCAAAATCTCATCTCTGCTTCCGTAGTTTAGTGCTATAGTTACCGTGAGTCCGGTATTCTCGGATGTTTCTTCTATAAGCTTTTCGATCCCATCCTGAAGTTTTTTGTCAAGCCTTGTGAGATCTCCTATAGCTTTGTATCTGATATTGTAGCGCTCTCCCATCTTTAGGCGGTCATTGATATAACTTCTAAGTAGTTTCATCAGCGCTCCGACCTCATCCTCCGGTCTTGCCCAGTTCTCCGTCGAAAAAGCATAAACCGTCAGATATTTGATTCCCAGATCATACGCATCCCTACTCAAAGCATCAACAGCCTTCGCCCCGGCTACATGTCCTGCTTTTCGCGGAAGCCCTCTTTTTTTTGCCCATCTGCCGTTTCCATCCAGAATAATGGCTACATGCTCCGGTACATTTATTTTCTCGTTCAATCATCCACCTCACCTAAATCAAAATAATCCACACCGGCTTTATACCCACAATCATACCCAACTAATCCTTTTCCTTTTTTCCAATAAAAATGCTCCCAAAAATAGGATTCTTTATATTTTTTTGTGACAGTATTCTGATACATTCCAAATTTTGTATTGTTTTTTCTGACATCCAGATATGTGTGCCATCCCTTTTTATAGTCGGGTTTTAGTTTGTCCTCAATACTCTCGTTTTGACAAACAACTAAACTCTCTGCAGGCAATGAACCATCTTTTTTGAAGCTTTCGATTGCATCATCTGATATATGCCAAGGATCCTCTTTGTTTTCAATTAAGCGAATTATCTTATCTTTTGTGATATAAAAATAACCTATACTTGTTCTGTTTTCCGGAATTGGATATTCTTCAAATTGTTTAATCGATATATGTGATAAGTACCCTTCTTTCATTACTGCAATAGTATCTATAACGAAATCTACAGTTTTATGTGGTACCTCAACATCCCCCCAATCGTTGAAATACATTCCTCCTTTTAAAGAAAAACTGCTAGTTTCTTTATTAAAAAAATACTCATTTTTATACCCTTCAGAGTCAACAGATAATTGCTGATTTGCCTGATTATCAGCAACATCAATCGAAACATCTTGTTGTTTATCTGATGAGTCTACTACAGCGCAACCGGTAATAATTAATGTCACGAGTAATATGATAGTAATTATTCTTCGCATATTTAGACCTCCTTAATCAAACCACAGAAGTTAATGTTCTAAAAATACCTACTTGTTTGTCGACAAAACTTTCATCATATCCTTCATCGTGGGTATATTTTCCTTTTTTATACAAACTCGTCCCGCTAAAAATATATGCACTATGTTTCCATGATTTCCACTCATTATTATCCTCATTTTTGATTCCATATCTACCATTATGATACAAGGCTACAGCGCACATAGCAATAATATCTTTTGAACCTGTTTTTAGTTTACAGTTTATTATGCGACTTTTCTGTGTTAAAAAAACTGAAGCAGCATTCTTTTTAAAGTCTTTAAATGAGTTATTTCTTTCTTTTCCATCCTCTAAGTCAGCCAAGAATTTACCTGATTTAAAATCATTTTCGTTTTCCCTAAAGTGAATAGCAGCAATTAAAACAGCTGGAACACCATATTTCAATCTCTCTGAGTCGTTAAAAACACTCATGCTTATATAGTTTGAAACCTGTACATATTTTGTTTTCTTCTTTTTGAACACTTTTTTAAATTCTTTAACACTGGAATTAAAACTCACAGGTTTATTTTTTGATGAAATCTTCTTTTTTTTGATTTTATCATATATATACTTATATACTGCAAGTTCCTTTCTTTTTTTTGATGACAAAAAATACTTCTTATACTGCGTATAGTAATTATCCTTTGAAAAACTAACTGTTGAAAAGAATAATTGATTTATTACAATCGTCAACATCAACACTAATATAGAAAATATCTTGATTGTTTTTTTCACCATATCTCCTTCATCATTTGCAAACTGATAAAAAAGCCCAAGGATACACCGTTTAAGGCATATCCTTGAACATCTTCATCTGTATTGATCCTTCTCAGACTGTCATAACCTCTTCTGTTTTTGCTTCGATGGCACTATCGATTTCTTTTATGTATTTATCTGTCAGCTTTTGGATGTCAGCCTCCAAGTCCTTGCCTTCATCCTCTGATATCTCATTTGCTTTTTGTGCTTTTTTTACGGCATCATTGGCATCTCGTCGGATATTTCTGACTGCAACCTTGGTGTCCTCACCTTTTTTCTTGACATCCTTGGCAAGCTCTTTTCGTCTGTCCTCGGTAAGCTCCGGGAACACAAGACGAATAACCTTTCCATCATTTACAGGAGTAAGTCCTATGTCTGATGCTATGATAGCTCTTTCTATCTCTTTCATCATAGAAGCGTCCCACGGCTGTATCTGGATCATCCTCGCCTCAGGGATGGAGATATTTGCCGCTCCCTGGATTGGAGTAGGAGTTCCATAATAATCAACCTCCACTTTGTCAAGAATGTGCGGGTTGGCCCTTCCGGCTCTGATCGAAACATATTCCTGACGCAGATTTTCAAGTGATTTTTTCATTTTTTCTTCATATACATTTATATCCATTGCTTCCTCCTATAAACAGCTCAGACCGTGATCATAGTACCTGTTGACTCTCCCTCAACGGTCTTAAGTATACTGTTTTCCTGATTCAATCCAAACACATACATGGGCATTTTGTTTTCCATGCAAAGCACTGCCGCAGCGAGATCCACAACTCCAAGCTTCTGATCGACGACATCCGTCATTGAGAGCGTATCGTATCTTTTTGCATTCGGATTGGTGTTCGGATCATCGTCATAGACTCCGTCAACCGCTTTTGCCGCAAGAATGATATCTGCTTCGATCTCTATCGCACGGAGTGCAGTCGCCGTATCTGTTGAAAAATACGGATGTCCCGTGCCTCCGGCCAAAAATACTACCATGTTTTTCCCAAGGTATTTGTTTACTCTGTCTTTTGAAAAAAGCTTCGTAAACGATCCACACTCAAACGGAGTAAGAACGGCTGTTTTAAGTCCTGTCGCTCTGCACATCTCAGACATGTATATGCAGTTCATCACAGTTGCAAGCATACCGATCTGATCGGCTTTTGTACGATCCATATTTTCACTGGATCTGCCTCTCCAGAAGTTTCCGCCGCCGATAACAACAGCAACCTCAACTCCGTCATCTGTAAGCTTTTTTATCTGATTTGCGACCATCATACAGGTGCTCTCGTCAAACCCCTGTCCTGTACCTCCGCTAAGCGCCTCACCGCTAAGCTTCAACAATACTCTTTTATAAACTGCCATGTATATGCTCCTATATTATTCAAAGAATGTATCAAGGTCTACATCAGCAAACTGCAATGAGCAATGTCCGTCGATCACTGCTCCGCTGTTGATCTGGATTGATTTAGCTTTTACATCACCTTTTACAACCGCAGTTGAATCGATGATAACAGGACCGTTAACCTCGATATCGCCTTTTACTGCTCCGGCAACTACAACAGAAGTTGAATTGATACCACCGATCACAACAGTTCCGACATCGATCTTTACGATTCCTTTGCTGTGAAGGTCTCCCTCAAGTCTCGGTGTATTTACAAAAATCTCAGAAGCGTTTGTGTTTCCGGCAACACGGCCTGTGATAGTAAGCTTGCCGGCACACTCAACATCACCCTCGATAGTACCTTTTACAACAAGTGATGTATCAGACTTGATACCACCGTTGATAGTTGTTCCCTTGGTGATGACTGTAACTTCATCAGTTGACATTTCGATATCTTCCATTGTATTCTCATCCATTTTTGTATCCTCCGTATTTGTATTGGTAAATGATTGGATCTCAGGTTCTTCTGCAACAGGTTCAGGTACCTCTTCGATCTCAGGCTCTGCAAATGCACTCACATCCGGCTCTTCGATCACTTCAGGTTCT
>CAMVCQ010000072.1 GCA_947166015.1 uncultured Lachnospiraceae bacterium | reverse complement strand
CAAGCACGCATGCGGTGACTCGCACAAGTGCTCGTCATGGAGGATAGTATGAAAATCGTATCATCAGTAGAAGAAGTTAGAAATCAGGTTAAAGAGTGGAGAAAACAAGGCTTGACAGTTGGACTGGTACCGACTATGGGATACCTTCACGAAGGACATCAAAGCTTGATAAAAGCGTCCGTTGAGAACAATGACCGCACGGTTGTAAGCGTGTTTGTAAACCCCATCCAGTTCGGACCAAATGAGGATCTTGCAACATATCCGAGAGATCTTGACAGAGATTCAAAGCTTTGTGAGGAAACCGGCGCAGATCTTATTTTTCATCCGGAAAAAGAAAACATGTACGATGACGATTTTTGTACATATATAGATATGGATTCCGTGACAAAAAATCTGTGCGGAAAAACAAGGCCGACTCATTTTCGCGGAGTATGTACAGTGGTCGGAAAGCTTTTCAATATAGTTGCTCCGGACAGGGCTTATTTCGGGCAAAAGGATGCGCAACAGCTTGCTGTTATCCGTCGTATGGTCAGGGATCTGAACTTTGATCTTGAGATAGTAGGATGCCCTATTATCAGGGAGGATGACGGACTTGCCAAAAGTTCAAGAAACACTTATCTTTCAGAGGAAGAGAGAAAAGCAGCACTTGTTTTGAGCCGGTCACTAAAGGAAGGAAAAGCTCTTATCGAATCAGGAGAAACAGATGCAAAAAAAGTAGTCGACTCGATAAGGAAGGTTATAGAGACCGAACCACTCGCAAAGATTGACTATGTGGAAGCGGTTGACTTTGACACGATCGAGCCGATAGAAACGATCAAAAATAATACTCTTGTAGCAATAGCGGTATATATTGGAAAAACAAGACTTATTGACAATATAATCATATAAAAAATGTTGTATCTCAACTGACATTCAAAGGAAATGTGAAATAGATAAAGAACGTAAATATCGAAAAAACTTGACAGAACCCCCTTATCTGTGGTACTATCCTTAAGTCGAGCGGTATTCTTGTGAAACTGCATCGGAAATAGATTCGATAGTGTAGCCACCCGATAAGGGGGTGAAGCTATGCCAAAAGTAGGTTTTATCGGTGCCGGAAATGTCGCCTGTTCTATGGGCAGATATTTTTCAGATGGAGGCATACCGATATCAGGATATCACAGCCTGAGCAAAGAGAGCGTGGACTACGCCGCGACTTTCACGGGATCAACGGGTTATTTTTCAAAAGAAAAGCTTGTTGAAAATAGCGATATTGTATTTATCGCGACGCCGGATGATGCGATATTGTCCGTGTGGGAGAGCATCAAAGAACAAAACATTGATGGAAAGATCATAGCGATGTTCAGTGGCTCATTATCATCAGATCTATTTTCAGGGATTGAAAAAACCGGTGCGTCCGGAGCATCAGTCCATCCGATGTTTGCATTTAGCGACAAGAACTCCGATTATCAAAAACTAAATACAGTACGACTTACGCTTGAGGGCGACGATATGGCTATACAGGCGCTCAAACAGATTTTTGAGAGGCTGGGAAATGTTGTGACGGTTATAGATAAGTCTTCCAAAAAAGCATATCATGCCGCTGCTGCGATTGCCAGCAACCTCATGATCGGTCTGTATGACCTCAGCCTGAATGTGCTGTGTGAGTGCGGATTTGAGCGCGAATCTGCTATAGAGCTTGTCAAACCGTTGGTTAAAAACAATGTCAAGGCTATGCTTGAGACAGGCTGTGTAAATGCTTTGTCAGGGCCTGTTGAGAGAGCGGATATCGAAGTGGTAAAGTCACATTTAAATACTCTTTCGGGAGATGACAGGGAGATATACAGGCTTTTGTCAAAAAGACTTGTTGAGATATCTCAGGAAAAATACCCCGACAGAGATTATGAAAAATTCAGAGAGCTTTTAGAAAACAAATAAACACAGGCGGTGACCGTTTGGCATCGACCGGAAAGTGAGTTAAAAATGCAAAAGAAAAACACCGTGCTTACATTTAGGGAAGCAAAACAAAAAGGCGAAAAACTGACAATGCTTACAGCGTATGATTATTCTACGGCTAAGCTCATCGATGAGGCCGGGGTAAACTCCATACTTGTAGGAGACTCTCTCGGAAATGTCATACTTGGATATGAGGATACTGTTCCGGTGACGGTGGACGATATGATCCATCACGGGGCAGCGGTCGTAAGAGGTGCAAAAAATGCTCTTGTAGTGATAGATATGCCATTTATGTCATACCAGGTTTCCGTTGAAAAAGCGCTCGAAAACGCGGGACGCATAATGAAAGAAACCGGTGCTGATGCAGTGAAGCTTGAGGGCGGACACAGGGTTTGTCCGCAGATAAAAGCAATAACAGAAGCCGGAATCCCGGTTTGTGCGCATCTGGGAATGACACCTCAGTCCGTAAATGCATTTGGAGGGTTCAAAGTCCAGGCAAAGTCCGAAGAGTCTGCAAAACAGCTTATAGAGGAAGCACAGGCAGTTGAAAAGGCAGGAGCTTTTGCGGTTGTACTCGAATGTGTACCGGCAAAGCTTGCAGAGCTTGTTTCTCAAAAAATAAACATACCGACCATAGGAATAGGAGCCGGAGCCGGCTGTGACGGTCAGGTACTCGTGTACGCAGATATGATGGGAATGTTCTCTGATTTTGTTCCGAAGTTTGTGAAGCAGTTCGCAAAGGTTGGCGATGCTATGAAACAGTCGGTTGCTGATTATATCGATGCAGTTGGAGATGGTAGCTTTCCTGCAGAAGAGCACACCTTCAAAATAGATGATGAGGTTATAGAAAAACTATATTAATATAATACAAAATACTCATTAAACAAATTATTGCAAAATTGATATGATTTAAATGAATAATAATTGATATTTTCATAGAATAAACAACTCTATTTTCAGAGAAGGGAGTAACAAATGAAGCTTCACATGTTAAAAGGAAAAATTCACCGTGCGACAGTAGTTCAGGCAGAGCTTGACTATGTCGGAAGCATAACAATTGACCCGGCGCTTATGGAAGGAGCCGGCATTATAGAATACGAAAAGGTTCAGGTAGTGGATGTAAATAACGGAAACCGATTTGAAACCTATGTTATAACAGGCGAGAAAAACAGTGGTATGGTATGCTTAAACGGTGCGGCTGCAAGAGAGGTAAGTGTTGGCGACAAGGTTATAATCATGTGTTACTGTGAGCTCGATGAAACAGAAGCAAAAACTCACAAACCGAAGGTTGTTTTTGTGGACGATGACAACCATATTGTTTCACTTGATGACAAGGAAGTTCACGGTCATATAGCATAAGGAATACCGGACTATGTAAACGAAAAAACCTTGGAAGAAGCACATCATAATCGATGATCAGACCACAAGGTTTAGTATAAAAATGATTGTATTGCAGTGATAATTGAAAGGGGATATATGATAAAAAACAAAACAGTTATCGTCGGAGTTACCGGAAGTATTGCGGCATACAAGGCTGCTGATCTGGTCAGCAAGCTGAAAAAAGAAGGCGTAGATGTCCACGTCATAATGACAAAAAATGCAACAGAAATCATAGGCCCGATAACCTTTGATACTCTTTCGGGTAACAAGTGTATAACAGACACATTTGAAAGAGATCATGATTACAATGTTGAGCATGTAGCACTTGCAAAAAAAGCGGATGCGTTTATAATAGCGCCTGCTACTGCCAATGTGATCGGTAAGCTTGCAAACGGAATAGCTGATGATATGCTTACTACAACTGCACTTGCATTTCAAAAAACTATTATGCTTGCTCCTGCGATGAATACTGCAATGTTTGAAAACAAGATCGTTCAGGACAACATAAAAAAACTAAAAGATTATGGCTATGAAATAATAGAGCCCGACGACGGACATCTGGCCTGCGGAGACACCGGAAAAGGTAAGCTGCCGGATGTTAGCATTATTTTGGAACACATATATAATGCAATTGAATTTGAAAAAGATATGGCAGGAAAAAAAATTCTTGTAACTGCGGGGCCGACGGTTGAGCACTTTGATCCTGTCAGATTTATCAGTAACCACTCTACCGGAAAAATGGGATATGAGCTGGCCCGCGTTGCAGCTGCGAGAGGAGCGGATGTAACTCTGATTTCCGGTCCGGTTAGTATCACACCGCCGGTTGGAGTAAACCTCATACGAGTGGAGAGCGCAGCAGATATGTTTGAAGCTGTCAAAAGTAATTATTCCGATAAGGATATGATCATAAAAGCAGCCGCGGTTGCAGACTACACTCCGGAGGTCATATCCGATGAAAAGATCAAAAAAAATGACGAGATAAATACTGCGCGTTTGGTAAAAACAAATGACATCCTTGCTTGGCTCGGAGAGAACAAAAAACAAGGTCAGTTTGTCTGCGGATTTGCAATGGAAACAAAGGACCTTATAGAAAACGCGACAACAAAAATGCGTGATAAAAATGCAGATATGATAATTGCAAATAATCTAAAAACTCCGGGAGCTGGGTTTGCTGTTGACACAAATGTCATCTCCATAATAACGTCAAAAGGAGTAGAAAAACTTCCGCAAATGACAAAGCACGAGGATGCTGTGGAGATACTAAACAGGATAGTCGCAAGCACCGGAATAGGAGAAAAATGAAGTATTTGTTTGCGCCGTTAGAAGGCATAACAGGGAGCATTTTTAGAACTACATATGATGAATTTTTTGGGGGTATAGATGCGTACTATACTCCTTTTGTCACTACGCGTGACGGTGGCATAATGAAAAATAAAGAAAAAAAAGATATACTCCCAGAGAATAATCCCGGCATAAACCTTGTTCCGCAGATAATGACAACTAAGTCCGAAGAGTTTTTGCAGGCAGCTTCTCACATGGAAGAAATGGGTTACAAGGAAGTAAATTTAAACCTTGGATGTCCGTCCGGGACTGTTGTTCCAAAAGGGAAAGGTTCGGGTTTTCTGCGTGAACCGGAAAAGCTTGATCTGTTTTTGGAGGAAGTATACAAAAGATGTCCCATAGATATAAGCATAAAAACAAGGATTGGCTTTGAAAGCCCGGAGGAGTTTCCGAAGTTATTAAATATCTACAACAAGTACCCCGTCAAACTACTTATTATTCACCTTAGGACAAGGCAGGAAATGTATACGGGAAATGTTCATCCTGAGGTGTTTGAATATGCTTATAACAACTCAAAAAACCCGATCTGTTATAACGGTGATATTTTGACAAAAGACGATGTGAACAAGATCAAAAACATTTATCCGGAAACTGAGTTTGTGATGATAGGAAGAGGATATCTGAGGTTTCCCGGATTTGCCGGCAATGATTCATTAAAAGGCGATTATAATGACAAACAGAGATTGATAGACTTTGCTGAAGAATTGAAAAGAAGATATGCAGAAGTTCTATACGGTGACAGGCCGTTATTATTCAAAATGAAAGAGCTTTGGACACATATGAAGGACAGCTTTGAAGAAGGAGACAAGCTGTTTAAAAAGATAAAAAAATCAAAAACAATAGATGAGTACAATGATGTGATAAGAATTGTTTGGCGGGATATCAATAGAAAGGATAACTATGGCAGAGTGTAATGTATGTTTCAGAAGGTGCAAAATATCTGACGGAAACCTCGGCTTTTGTAAGGCACGTCGTGCGGTAGAAGGCAGAGTGGTTTCAGATACATACGGAATGTTTACTGCGCTTGCGCTTGACCCTATTGAAAAAAAGCCGCTGTATCATTTTTATCCCGGAAGTATGATAATTTCTGCCGGAGGATACGGCTGCAATCTGGCTTGTCCGTTTTGCCAAAACAGTGATATTTCACTATCTGAACAAGGGCAGTCCGGATTATCAGACAAAGTGGATAAAATTACGGATAAAGCTGCATTTCCCGTGACGAAGAAGTATGCACCTGAAGAGCTTGCAGATATCTGTGAGCACTACAGATCACAGGGAAATATCGGGATAGCATTTACCTACAATGAGCCTCTGATCAATTATGAATTTATCATAGACACTGCAAAATTATTGAAAAAAAGGAATTTAAAAACAGTTCTTGTTACAAACGGAAGTGCATCACAAGAAACGCTTGATAAGGTCGCTCCATATGTTGATGCGATGAATGTCGATTTAAAAAGCTTTGATGAGAATTATTACAAAAGTGTTTTGAAGGGCGACTTGCAAACAACAAAAGAATTCATAGAATCAGCGATTAGTTTTTCACATGTGGAAGTGACAACCCTTGTGGTGCCGGGAGATAACGACTCAGAAGAAGAAATGGAAAAAATATCCTCCTGGCTGGCGTCTGTGGGTGCAAAAGCAGGAAAAGATATCCCTTTGCATGTGACGAGGTTTTTCCCGAGGAGTCTATACTCGGACAGGCAGCCGACAGAAGTTGAAAAGGTTTATAAACTGGCTGATGTTGCCAGAAAGCACCTGAGATTCGTTCACGAGGGAAATGTTTAACGTTCGGCCAAGCCTTGAAATGAGAAGACGGACAGTCTGAGTGGTTTGTTTGTCCGTGAATAATATCGGATGATAGAAAAATCTGTTTGAAGAGTTAATGGAAAGATTTGATCGAAGTGCTTGACTTTTCATGGCGCTTTTGGTAAAATTAAAATCTGTGTTTTAGATTGATTCGAGAATGTATTAATGAAATTTAATTCGATAGAATAGGGGAGAAAAATGTCTCCGGATGATTTTAATTATTCAAGCAAAATTGATATAGAAGAATACAATGAATTAAGGCAGAGCGTGGACTTTATAACTATTCGTCCCAATCGTGCAAAAACTGCACTTAATAACGCTTTGTACACGATCATTGCAAGAGACGGTGATAAGCCTGTTGGGATGACTCGGGTTGTCGGAGACGGTGGGTATGTTTACTTTATCTGTGATGTGATAGTTCGTCCCGAATACCAGTCAAACGGGCTTGGAAGAAGGCTTATAGAGACCACCCTTGCGTGGCTTGAGGATCAGGTCGACGGAGATGAAACTATCATGGTAAACCTGATGTCCGCGATGGGCAAAGAAAAATTTTATGAAAAGCTTGGATTCAATACAAGACCTTTCGGTAACCACGGTTCGGGTATGAGCCGATGGATATCTAAAGATATACAAACTAAATAGTAACCCGTAAATCCATTGGGAAAAATAGTCTTATTTTTCCGGTGCAGTTTGTGAAACTGTATCCTCGCCTTCGGAACATTTTTTTGTATAAAAATACTCCGAAGTACAAGAGCTACCTCACTTAAGAAGGGAGAAAAGTCAATGGGCAAGATTTTATTTACTTCCGAGTCAGTAACGGAAGGGCATCCGGACAAAATCTGTGATCAGATTTCTGATGCGATCCTGGATGCAATCTATGCCAAAGATCCGATGAGCCGTGTGGCTTGTGAAACCGCTATTACAACAGATTTCGTACTTATAATAGGAGAAATCTCAACTACTGCGGATATCGGACCGAAAGAATTTGAGCAGATCGCTCGAGATACCATTTGTGAAATAGGTTATGATGATCCGGCAAAAGGCTTCGACGGCAAAACGTGCGAAGTGCTTGTTAAGCTTGACAAGCAGTCGTCTGACATCGCGCTTGGAGTTGACAACGCGCTTGAGACCAAGCAGGCTTCTGATGCGGATGGTGTTTTTAACAAAACAGATATGGGTATGACTGACGCAGAGATCGACAAGGTCGGCGCCGGCGACCAGGGAATGATGTTTGGTTACGCGACAAATGAAACAGATACATATATGCCATATCCGATCCATATGGCGCATTCTTTGTCGAAAAAGCTATCCGAAGTTCGCAAAAACGGCACGCTTCCGTATTTGAGAGCGGATGGCAAAACTCAGGTAACCATAGAATATGATGAGAAAAAACAACCCAAACGAGTTGATGCCATAGTGGTTTCAACACAGCATAGTGAAGATGTATCTCAGCACCAGATACATGAGGACATCAGAAAATATGTGATCGATCCTATAGTTTCGGCAGACCTTATTGATGATAAAACAAGGATTTATATCAATCCTACCGGAAGGTTTGTGATCGGTGGACCAAACGGTGATGCCGGACTTACCGGAAGAAAAATAATCGTTGATACTTATGGCGGAATGGGTCGTCACGGTGGCGGTGCTTTTTCAGGAAAAGACCCCACTAAGGTTGACCGTTCAGGTGCATACGCAGCAAGATATGTTGCAAAAAACATAGTAGCAGCAGGTCTGTGCGACCGCGCTGAGGTGCAGCTTTCATACGCTATCGGAGTTGCCTGGCCTACATCCGTAAGGATTGATACATTTGGAACGGGCAAGCTTCCTGAAGAGCAGCTTGTTGACATTATTTTTGACAACTTTGATCTGCGCCCGGCAGGCATCATAAAAATGCTCGATCTTCGTCGCCCGATTTATAAGCAGACTGCGGCATACGGTCATTTCGGTAGAAATGATGCTGAGCTTCCTTGGGAGAAAACAGACAAGGTAGAGGCATTAAAAAAATACCTGTAGGGTTTTTCTTGACATAATGCAGAAATTACTGTAAAATTGTTCCTGCAGAAAAAAACGGCGTGAGCCCTCCGCTCGAAAAACGAATCAAAGGATTCGTCGCCGACCGTTTGGGTTCACGTCTTTATGCTCTCGTAGTTAAATGGATATAACAGCCCCCTCCTAAGGGGCAGTTGTGGGTTCGATTCCCGCCGGGAGTACTCGCTCAGACGCGTCTTGTTTACCAGATAATAATTCTATCCTACACATTTCAAGGCGAGAGTGACCGTTTCAGAGTCGATTCCGGCCTTGATGAGATCATCGGCTGATTTGCCGGATTTTAGTCCGATAACGGCAGCTTCCAATTGTTGACGTTCTTGTTCTAAAGTGTACCCCTTGTCAAGGACATTTTAAGAAGAAGGGATTGGCCATTCTT
>CAMVCQ010000071.1 GCA_947166015.1 uncultured Lachnospiraceae bacterium | reverse complement strand
CGATAGTCTCGGGATCTGCAAGCTCAGCAAGCTTTTTGTATGTATCCGCAAGTGATGTCTGATAAGTATCTGCCTGCTTGCCCAAAAGCTCGTTTACAAGGTTTTGCAGCTGTTGTGTATGCGCATCAAGCTCAGTGTTGAGCTTATTGATGATTGCATCATAATCTTTTTTTGCAGGATCTGTCGACTCAGTTTCAGTTGCAGCAGCTTCTTTTGCTGCTTCAGCCGCTTCAACACCGGCTGATGAAAACTCAACCGAAACACCTTCATCCGCCTTATCAGGAGACTTTGCAACATCCTTAGCTGCTTTTGTTGCGCTTGTCACCTGACTTTGGTACTGTGTATAAGCCGAAAGTCCGCCGCCAATTCCATTTACTGCCATAGGTTCCATCCTTTCCGTACCTTCGTACATTTGCTCCGTCTCGCCGGCATCCGTGCCAATCTACGGAGAATTATCGATATCTCATATTGTATATCGGAGCATTTTTCAGATTCTTTACCCCTGAGATGATTTTTCACTCAATTTTTTTACAATTTTTTTTACAATCCAAAATAATCATCTATTCCATCTGCAATTCCGGTGGCCATCATTTTTTGGAAACCGGACACTTGCATTTGCTCGTCCTCAGCTGCATTGCTCAAAAATCCAAGCTCTATCATTGCTACCGGAACCTCCGACCAGTTAAATCCGGTCATATCGTCACGGCTGACGATCCCTCTGTTTGCAAACCCGGTTTTTGTGCTGTATGAATTCAGAATGGCATTTGCGAGTCTTTTGGAATCATCACTCAGGTAGCTTACGAATTCATTGTCCTCCCCCGGATAGAGAACTGATACTCCCCGAGTTGATTTGTCCTCTACTCCGTCAGCATGTATCCGTATACAGATATCCGCTCCGCTCGAGTTTGCCGCTCTTGCGCGCTCTGCGTTGGAAATGTTGACATCCTGGGTTGTTCTTGTCATGTATACCTCATATCCCCTTTTTTTGAGGATTTTTCTAAGCTTTTTGGCTATGGTGAGGTTCAGCTCAGACTCGGCAACTCCGGTTGATATTCCTGTCGCTCCATCCGAAACTTTTGCTTTTTTTGTGGATGATCCGGGGCCCATCGGTTCGGTGCTACTGTCTCCTTTCGCCTGATGTCCGGGATCAATGGCAACTTTGTAGCCATTTAATGGGATATCCGTCGGTGCCGCCGTGGGTTCCGGTGAAGGCGTCGGACTTTCCGTAGGCGTTGCTTCAGGTTCTTTGGTTTCTTCTGCAACCGGCTCCGGCGTCGGAGTGGCTATAGGCTTAACTTGTTTTTTCCCGGACGCAAGTACAATCCAAGTGATTATGCCTGTAAGTAAAACAAAAAGAAGGATAAAAATCACAACAAGTTTTTTTGTTTTCTTTTTATTCTCTTTTTTGTTATTGTTGTTATTAGGTGTGTTGCCGGAATCATTATTCGGATTATTATTTGGGTTATAATTTGGATTGTTCATCTGAGGGTTGTTATAATTTTGGTATCCATTCGGGTGGGCATTTTGATTATAACCGTTTTGACCATATCCGTTCTGATATCCCCCCGGCTGACCATTTTGATTATAACCGTTTTGATTATACCCATTTTGTCCATATCCATTCTGATATCCCCCCGGCTGACCGTTTTGATTATATACGTTCGGCTGGCCGTTTTGATTGTATCCATTTTGATTAAACCCGTTTTGTTGATAATTATTATTGTTTGGATCATAGTTATTATTTGGATTATTATTCATTCCATTATTATAATTGTTATCCATCTTTCCCTCCGACAATACTATTGTTTCGAGCCCACATCTCAACATGCCCGTACAAATAGATTATCATGTTTTCGATCAAATTACAACACATTTTACAGACAACAGGAAACAATCACAACTGTTTGCAGCTACTTCCTTTTCATCCGATCCCTTACTCATGAACACATATGTGTTCAGACAAGCATAATGCATATGCACCTGTGAAAAGTCACAATATAAAAAAATCGCTACGAGTCGTTAAATCTCAAACTCTGCAGCGATTTAGATCGTCTTATATGATTACTACATAGCGAAAACACAGCACTTTATCCCTCAGCTACAACTTCATCTCTCTTTGAAACGGGATATTTTTTAACCGCCTTGGCAATATTCAGCGAATGGTCCGCTATCCTTTCAAGATCAACAAGAATCTCCGTGAAGTACAGCCCCTCAGTCGCTCCGCATTTTTGCTTGTTAATACGCTTGATATTCGTGTTGCGCATTTTTGCGACCATCTCGTCTATATCCTCTTCCATATCATATATCACCTGATATGTTTCGGCATCCGGCGCGTAAAAATACTCACAGGAAAGATCAAAAATGTTGAACACACTTATGGATAATTGCTTTAGATCCTTTAGGGCCTTGCCCGTAAATTTGTTTTTGTTCTCCTTCATTATACTGGCGTAACCAAGCATGTTTTCGGCGTGATCACCAATTCTCTCAAAATCACTCACTATATGATACAGATGACCGGCGTGCTCCGCCTCAGCCGGCGTGAGGTTCAATACACTTGTCATCGTCAGAGCATTGGTTATCTCTTTGTTCAGGAAATCAAGGTTCGATTCATTTTTGTTAAACTGCTCTGAGGTGATGACCTCCTTGTCATAGAAAATCCTTGTAGCAGCCTCAAGGTTTGTACTCGCAAGCTGGTGCATACGACCGACCTCGGAATCAATCTGTCCAAGAAGCACGGTTCCTGTCTGGTATCCGCTTGTATCGATAAACAAAAGCGTATTTCCCTCTTCTTCAGCATCATCACCGCGTACAATAAGCTTAGAAAGCTTAACAAGATATTTTGAACACGGCAGAAGTATAAGCACCGTCACAACATTGAAGATTGTGTTTGCGTTCGCGATCTGACGCGACGGATTGTCCGGCGAGGTAGATACCATAAAGCTCAAAAGATCCGGGAAAAGCTGAGTGACAACCGTAAAGAGTATCATACCGATTGACTCAAAAAGAACTACGATAAGTGCAACTCTTTTGGCATCCTTGCGTCCACCTATCGACGCAAGCGCAGGTGCTACGGAAGCACCTATATTCATACCAAGCATGATGTAGAACGCCTGATTAAACCCGATAACGCTGTTTAACATCATCATCTGCAGCACACCGACTGAAGCCGAAGCACTCTGGATGATCACCGTAAATATACATCCGACCAGCATTCCAAGGATCGGGTTCGAAAGTCCGGCAAGTATGTCCTGAAACCACGTTGCTGAAGCGAGCGGTTTCATCGCCGAGCTCATCATACCAAGTCCGATAAACAATACTCCAAGGCTCGCGATTATCTGTCCGGCATTTTTCAGCGAAGGCTTTTTGAATGCCATAATGATAACCACACCGGTAAATGCGATCACAGGCGCTATCTCTGAAATATTGAACGCGATCAACTGACCGGTGATGGTAGTACCTATTTTTGCTCCCATCAGGATACCGACTGATCGCTCAAGCTCCATCATCCCGGCGCCGACAAATCCGACAACCATTACGCACATAGCATTGGAACTCTGGATAAGGGCCGTCATACCTGCTCCAACTGCAACCGCTATAAACTTGTTTTTTGTAAGCTTTTCGAGGATATTTTTCAAATAAGAACCGGCGGCAAGCTTAAGCCCGTCGCTCATAAGATTCATTCCGAATATGAAGAGAGCCAGTCCCCCCATAAGATTAAATACATTCCAAATTGTCATCTCGTCACCTCATAAGTGCCGTATTATCCCGTTTCTGTGGGATTTTGTCATCATTTCCTTTTCATTTTCCACACAGATAATAACATCATTCAAGAAAAATTGCAAGCATTTTATTTTGTAAACGCCCAAATTTCCCTCAAAAGCCCGAAAATCCGTGCTTTTTCAGACTGTTTTTCATTATTATCCTGCTGATTTCACGCACAGCATCGCTTGTCACTACAAATCAAATATGTTATCATAAGGATACTTTAATGGAAGAAAGGTTCAGCGGCTATGAAAATCATCCGAAAAGTATTGCTTATTTCAGCACTGCTTTTGACATTTATATTTATCGATCAATCAACCGGGGCAGCCTCATCAAGAAGCATTATTGATCATAATAATGTGATCTGTGAGAAGGCAGTGCAAGAATCATCCCCGTCTCCTACTCCGGAGATCACACCTACACCAACAGGCACCCCCACGCCAACAGCTACACCCGAGCCAACGGTCACACCCAAAACACCGTCTGCAAAAGTCAGGGTCGGGAAAAAGACGAAACGCATATATGAGATAAACGGTAAATTTATAAAGAAAAATGGCGTGATCAAATTCAAAACATCGTCCGGAAAAACATATAAAAAAGGTTTTTTCCTATATCGCAAGCACATTTATTTCGCTCAGAAAAAAACAGGTCAGTTGCAGCGTAGTTGGAAAAAATACAAAGGAAACGTTTATTGTTTTTCACGAAAAGACGGTCATTTATATAGAAGTAAAAAGTTTGAAGGCGTTGCTATCGGAAAGAACGGAACTGCCAAATCAGGCAAGCTGAACATCGCCCGAGCACTCACCTATGCAAAAGCTGCGAGCATTGCTCAAAGAATCACGAGCAAAAATGATTCCAAATCCAAAAAGCTCTACAAATGCTATAAATGGGTGATGAGAGCCCCTTATGTGCGTCATCGAACAATGAAACAAATGATGAAAAGTAAGAATTGGCGAAAAAAATGGGACATAGTTTTTGCAAATGACATTTTTGAAAAACACAGTGGTTGCTGCGTGTCATACTCTGCGGCATTTGCTCTACTCGCCAAGGAATGTGGATACAAAAAAGTCACTCTTTGCTGCGATACCGGCCATGCCTGGGACGATATCGGAGGCAGGCTGTACGACCCGCTTTTTGCGCACGCTCGAGTTTTTGCAGATAACTACAATGCAAAATACAAGGATTATCGTATCAATCCTGCGATCACCAAAAAGATAAGCTGACGATCTCATCAATGCCGAAATCGACTCTGAGACAGTCACTCACTATCTCTCTTCCACCTATCTCACCGGCACCCATGGGCCGTCTGTGGCGGTGAGGATGACATTCTGTTTTTCGAGTGCCCCGGCTTCTTTTTTTACAGGAAACATATCTGTGTTTTTGTAGTTGTTTTTGAGTATCTCCCACTCAAGGATCCCCGGCATTGACGAGGGGCCTTTCACCGCTGTTATCAGATTGATGATGTATACACCGTTTGGGTTCAAAAGCTTTTTCATCTGCTTTACTCTGGCATCCTTCACAAGATCGTCATCCATATTATTGCCGATGTATGCATCATTTATGATCAGGTCATATTTCTTTTTTGTTTCATATATGTAATCATTTGCATCGAGGATATAAACATCCATTCTATTGTCCTCGTGGAGATTGTATTCCGCATATAATTGATCCAGATAAAAATAATCCATCGCAAGCTCATACATCTCTCTTTTCAGCTCGACAACATCTATATGTACCTCGGGATAATGACTGATGATATACTTTGGTATGGAAAAACCTGCCCCTCCCAAAAGAAGGACATCTTTTATATCCGGCTTTTTTTCAAGGGGTGCAACCAGATCTCTGGTGTATTTGAAATACAGATCGTAGTGCTTTTCGTCCTCAATAAATGTCGCTGATTCTCTGACATCATCTATGGTGAGTATCCTGACAAGCGCATTGTGCTCTATCTCTTCTCTGATAGCAATCTGTCCGTATCCGGCATAGTCTTTTAGATAAACAACCCTTCCTTTGCGCGGAAAAAAATCGTTACTTTTCATATCATTCTTTCTTCCTCTTTTTTGTTTTCAGACTATTATTATTTGATTTTTTTGCTTTTTTATTCTTTTCTTTTTTCAGGTTTAATCCATTTTTTGAAATGGATTTATTCTTGTTTTTGTCCTGTTTATCTTCGTTCTTTTTCTTTTCGGGATCCTGTATTTTTCCTTCGTCGGCGAGCTCGAGAAAAGCATCGACATACTCTTTGTTGAGCTGAGTTCCTGCTATACTTTTTAACTCTTTTAATACTTCCTTCAGCGGTAGCTGTTCCCTATACGGTCTGGTCGAATACATAGCGTCAAAAGTATCTGCCACAGCTATAAGCTGTGCAACCTTGGGGATTTCCTCTGCGTGAAGTCCTTTTGGATATCCTTTTCCGTCAAATCTCTCATGATGATATCCCGCCCCCAAAGCAAGATCAGGATCAGCTTTTATTTCCTTTAGGATCTCCTCGCCCCTCGCAGCGTGGGACATCATGATCTTGTATTCCTCGTCGTTTAGGTCCTCGGGTTTGTTTAGTATACTATCCGGTATCGCAACCTTTCCGATATCGTGCAGAAGTGCTATATTGTGGTATTTGTTTACCTCCTCCGGAGTGAATCCGAGCTTTTGCGCAAGCAATGTCGTATAGTGTGCAACCCGTCTCGAATGACCCTGCGTGTACACATCCTTCGCATCGATAAGCTTCGCAAATGCGCTGATGGTCTGGTCGATGAATTCCTGATTTCTGCGAACCCTTTCCTCGGCTCTGGCCACTCTTTTTCTACCGATCAGTTTACCTGTAGCATCGATGATAAGAATGATGATAAGTATGACGAGGATTATCGTCAATGCTTTGAACACTACATTTTCATATATATACTTTTCTTTGATTATTTTTATGGCATATATATTGCTGTCTTTAGCGTCCAGATTTTCTCCTGCGGCCATGGTAAAAATGTACTCTCCGCCGCTTAGGTTTGTGTATGTTACGGGCGCAAGCTGAAGCCTTGTAGTCGTTGTTGCAACATCATCAAACCCTCTGAGCTTGTAGCTGACCTTCGGGTCATCAAGGGAAAACATCGGATAAAATGCATATATCGTCAGCCTTTTGGTATCCTTGGGAATCTCCACCGTACCCTCGCGTATCATCAGCATCCTGTTGTCGGCTTTGACATACGGTACAACCGGCCTTATCCATTCATTATGAACAGTCATATCCATTGTATTGACACTGCTTACACCTGTTGAACCGGCTATATAAAGTGTTCCGTTTTCATCAAGGTATGACCTTGAGTTCGCTGTCGCAACGCAGTTTAATCCTGTAGCGGAATCATAATGGTCGTAGCTTATTTTTCCATCCTTCAAAAGATCATCGGCATTTGTAACATAGATACCGTTACTTGACATCACCCAGACTTTTCCGTTTTCATTCAGGCATATATCAAAATTGTTTGTATATGGAAACTCATCAACCTTGTCCGCAAGCTCGCCCTGCATTTTGCAGATGGCATTACTCGTGACCGTCCAGTATATATCTCTTTTTTCGTCATATATTATTCGCAATACCACATCGGATGAAAGCCCCTGAGCCTCTCCGATATTTGTTATTTTTCCGGCATTAATTATGTATACTCCGTCGCCGTCACTTCCAAGTCTCAGTTCACCGTTTTTTCCCTCAGCGATAGTGAGTATTTCCGTATTTGTAAGGCCTTCATTTTTTCCATAATTCTTGTTGATTTTTCTATTTTTGATTATACTTAATCCGGCCCAAGTGGCTACAGCTATGGAGCCGTCTGACAGCTTGCAGGTCTCCCTGACGAGATTTGACGGAAGACCGGAGGATTCATTTATCCTAAATATCTGTCCCTGTTTTGTATATCCTACAAGTCCGGTTTCACCGTCATAGGTCGAAAACCAGAGCGTATCCTCATCATCTTTTGTAATGCATCTGATCCTTTTGTTTTCGAGGAGCTGAGTCAAGTCATTGTTGATTTCTTTGTAGGCTTTATCCACCACCCGAAGTCCTGAATCGGTTCCCATGTAGACCTCACCGTCAAGAGCACAGGTCGTGTTTACAAGCTGCGTTTCCATACCGCATTTTTTTGAGATATCTACAAACCTATCCTCAGATATTTTTAAAACTCCTTTTCGAGATGAGACAAACCAGAGATTTCCCTCCATATCAGTGAGTGTATCCTCCACCGATTCCTCTATAATCTGACCGGAAAAAGAGTGATAGTTTCTTCTCTCATCTATCCACCCCATACCATTATCAGCACAAATCCAGGTTTTGTCACCCTGATTTATGATTCTTTTTATGTTTTTTTGTTCTCCTGTGGGAACCTTCATCGGCGCAAACGATGTGTCCGATGGATTTGCGATATAGACGCCTTTGTCCGCAGTTCCCAAAAACACATATCCGTCGAGCGTTGGATCTGCGCAAATACAGCTGATGACCGAGTCGGTTTTCATGTGCTCTGCCTCGACATATGTCACTATACTTCCTGCCACAAAAACAAAAACATCTCCGTCCATGGTTATACCATAAACATCACCGTTATTTGATCTTGCAAGGTACTTGATATAAACATTTTTTACTCTTTCATCGGATACCTCTCGTATCCTCCCATCTGTTGAAATGTATGAAAGCCCCTGAGGTGTAGCAACGACGATGTTCCCAAAACCATCCTCGCAAACTGATTTGACAGAGGATGACAGAAGTCCCTGCGGTTTGCCAAACGGTATCAGATTTCCGTTTTCATACTTGACAACTCCGATATCATTGGTCCCTATCCAGAGAGTTCCCTGAGAATCCACAAAAAGGCACGACACACCTGCAAGTCCTGATGATGCATCATATCTTATAAATTTGCTTCCATCGTATCGGATAAGTCCGCTGTAGCTTCCTATCCAAACAAATCCGTCGGGAGTCTGTACTATAGCATTTGCCTCTGAAGTCGGGAGTCCGTTCGTAGAATCATAAAGAATACCGGCTGTATTTACGCCGGGATCGGTCACATCGGTTATAGCAAAAGAAGGTACCGAAAAAAACATCGACACCGGGATCATCATCGCCAAAAGCAACGCAAGCCTTTTTTTCACCAGTCGGAACCTCCTCACACACACATCTTTTACATTTTACCACAATTCAATTCACTTGGCAATCTATTTGACACATTGATTATTTATTGATATAATACATACTGTATTTTGAATAATGTATTTCGGAGGTTGACGAATGTCTTCTCTTGACGAGTTTTTTACGTTTTTTCAGATTCCAACGGATCTCGAGGGCTGGACGATCCAGGTCGGGTTATTTTTCATGTTCAGCGTCATCGGGTGGTGCGTGGAGTCATTGTATATTTCATG
>CAMVCQ010000070.1 GCA_947166015.1 uncultured Lachnospiraceae bacterium | reverse complement strand
ATGATCGTAAAAAATGAGGAAAAAACGCTTGCTCGTTGCCTCGACAGCCTGCACGGCCTGATGGATGAGATCATTATCGTGGACACCGGCTCTACAGACTCTACGAAGGAGATCGCGGCCAAGTATACTGACAAGGTTTATGACTTCGAATGGGTGGATGATTTCTCTGCCGCAAGGAACTTTGCGTTCTCAAAAGCAACGAAGGACTATATCTACACCGCAGACGCCGACGAGGTGTTAGATGCCGAAAATTGGGCAAAATTTGATATATTAAAGCGTAATTTAATAGATGACATAGAAATAGTTCAGATGATCTACGGCAACCAGCTCGATAATGGCACAGCATATAATTACGACGCCGAACTTCGTCCAAAACTATTCAAACGACAGAGGACATTTACCTGGATTGAGCCCGTTCACGAGAAAATGAGACTTGATCCTCTGGTATACGATTCAGACATCGTCATAACACATAAGCCGGAGGGACTGCACAGCGGCAGAGACTACAGGATATTTTTAAAAGAATTCAATGAAGGCCGAAAGCTGTCAAAGCATCTGCACCATATGTATGCTATGGAGCTTTTCATCTCCGGTAGTGACGAGGATTTCCTGGCCGCTGAGCCGCTTTTTTCCGAAAGCGCCACGGATCCTGACAGAAGTCTTGACGAGGTCAAGGAAGCCGCCTGTGTGGTCGTCAGAGCTGCACGCCTGAGGGGCGACGCCGACAAAGTCCTCAAGTATTCATTAAAAGACCTATTGACAGAAGGCTCCTCCGAAATGTGCTGCGAGCTGGGCAAATACTTCTACGACAAAGGAGACTACGACGAAGCTGCTATGTGGTTCTACAACGCCTTAAACGAGACCGAGGCGATACTCACTATCCAGGCTTCAGAAGAATGGCCAAAAAAAGGATATGAGCTCTGCGCCCAAAAGCTTGGAGTCGCACTTGAAGCCGAGTAACTACCGGCCTAAATGAAAACTTGACAAATCCAAGCCAACCATCTATAATGGCATAGTAACAAAAATGCGGGTATGGCGGAATTGGCAGACGCAAGGGACTTAAAATCCCTCGGGGGCAACCCCGTACCGGTTCAAGTCCGGTTACCCGCATAAAAATAAGGATGGCAAACGCCATCCTTATTTTTATGCGGGTAACCGTCTCACGTAGAAGATAGGTACCGGGAACACTTTTCGCGAAGCGAAAATGTTCGTGGCTTTGCGAAGCAAAGACACTTTCAAGCTCCGGTTACTTTGAATGAATGCCGTGGGATCAGTGTCACAAAGTGACACTGATACGCCTCATTGCGCGGAAGTGCGTAGCACTTCCTTCCTTGCGGGTAACCGTCTCACTCCGTCGTTATATCCGCTCCAAAGTATTTTTTCGACATAGTCTTCAGCTCACCATTATCGCGCATCTCCTCAAGTATGTCATCAACCTGGCTTTTCAGACTTTGGCTTGCCACACCTTTTGGCATAGCTATACCTATCCTGACATTTTCGGGGTCCTTGACAGCTATTATCAGGTCTTTTCCCTGGTTTTCTGACATATATTGATAGTACGACGCATCCTCGTTCATGCAGGCGTCCGCTCCGCCTGTAAGCACTTTCTCGACAGCCTGATCAAAGTTATCGACCTTGATGACCTTGGCTCCGTATTTTTTGGCTTTGCTCGAGTATATACTACCCTCCGTATTTGCGATCACTCTGTCTTTGAGATCATACATGGTTCTGATCCCCGAGTCACCCCTGGTGATGACCACCGTGTGACTGAACGCATACGGCTCTGAGAATGTATACTTATCCTCTCTCTCCTCGGTTATTCCTACTCCGTTGATCACCATATCGTAGGCTCCGGCATTGATCCCTTTCAGGAGGTTTTCCCATTTATCCTCTTTGATATCTACTTCTACTCCAAGCTTTTCAGCTACTCTTTTGCCTATTTCCACATCCATTCCGACAAGCTCTTTGTCGTTATGAAAGCTCCAGGGCGCCCAGTTTCCCTCGAGTCCTATCACAAGTTTGTTTTTCTTTTTGATGTTGTTTAACACATCCCCGGAATTTCCTTCATTGGACTGATCTCCACATCCTGCCAAAGAAAAAGCCAGGACCAGAGCAAGCATTATACAAATAAATCGTGATCTACGCATTTTTGCATCCTCCTACAGATTATTTTGTCATGTATATCACACCGAATGTCCCCGGACCGCAGTCAGCGGAAATCGCAGGAGACGCCTTCTGATAATATATGTTTTTGAAGTGGAATCTGTTTTCTACTTCAACATTTATAAAATCAAGCTCTTTTACCGATACTCCCACATACGTGATGAAGGCTTCTCTGTCATTGATCCTTTTTGCAGTCCTCAAAGCGTACGAAATGTATTTTTTTCGCGCACGCTCTCTGCTCCCGATGATCACTTTTTTCAGCCTTATCTTACCTTTTGAAAGCACCAAAACAGGATGCATCATAAGAGCTTTTGTTATCCTTGCAATGTTTTTGTTGACAATTTTTGCCCTGGCAAGATAATCAAGGTTCTCCGTAACAAAGCTTGTGCACACCCTTGACCTCATTTCAGTCAGAGCGTCGATGATCTCATCCTTTGTTGCACCTTTTTCCTGCATTTTTTCAGCTTGGAGCACCATCATCCCCAGACCGCTCGACAGATGCCCTGAATCAAACACGGTGACATTGTCAAACGCTTTTGCCGCCTCAACCGCCACATCATATCCACTCTCGTCAACACTCGATGTGATCGAAATATGGATGACATCGTTGGCGTTCTCAAGGTTTTTCCCGAAAAACTCTTCCACAAAGCTTACTGAATTAGCCGTGGTCTTGATAAATGCGTTTTCATCCTCAAGGTATTTAATGATGCCGTTTGATTCGACCTCTACCCCGTCCATAAAAATTCCCTGATCGGTGCAGACCAAATGAGGTAAAATCTTGATATCGTATTTTTCGACAAGCTCCGGCGGGATGTCCGCAAGGCTATCTGTCGTGATCACTATATTTTTCTTTTCCTCATTTGAGCGGATCCACTCCATACTCTCCTCGAGGACATTTTTGGATTCCCGGGTAACCTTCACCAAATCCTGCGGGAGGTTTGACATCAGTGCCGTCTCAAGTCTCTCTCCGTCAATCGGCTTCAAAAGATATCCATCAAAACCTTCGTTCAGGTAGTAGGTTTTTGAGTCAGGTTCAGTATTTGCCGTGAGCGCTATTATTTTTGCCTCTCTGCTCCTTCCGCCCTGCTGCCTCCTGATAGCCTTCAGGCACTCTATTCCGTCCATTTCAGGCATTATATGGTCCATAAAAATGACATGATAGTCCTTCTCAAGCGTCATTTCCAGTGCCTTTTGCCCGCTAAGTGCTGTATCAATGTTTACCTTCGTATCTCTGAGAAGCTTTTCGACAACCATAAGATTTGCCTTTGTATCGTCCACTACAAGAACTTTGGCCGCCGGTGCTTCAAATTGTTTTTTGTATTGATCTCTTTTTTCCCTGTTAACCACAGAGTCATAATCACCGATTCCCTGATTATCTCTGACCTCCTGCGGAAACTCTATCACAAATGTACTTCCCTTGGTGTAGATGCTGTTTACCCGGATATTTCCGCCCATCATATCTACAATCTGTTTGACTATCGACAATCCGAGCCCTGTTCCCTCTATGTACTTGTTTTCATCTTCATCCATTCTCATAAATGCTGAGAAAAGATGCGGTATACTCTCTTTTTTTATCCCTATTCCCGTATCGGAAACAGTAAAAACAAGTTTTAATGTTTTTTCATCCTTCATCTCTCCGCCAACCGCGAAACTTACTGACCCCTCGCTTGTGTACTTGATCGCATTATTCAGAATATTGATGACAGCCTGTTTGATCCTCACCTCATCTCCGTACAGTCCTATCGGAAGCTCCGGAGACACCGTTACACTCAGCTCAAGGTTTTTCTCCGCTGCCTTCGGTTTCATCATCCCAACAACATCAGTTATCATATCTTTGAGATTGTACTCGCCGGGGTTTATCTTCATCTCTCCGGACTGAAATCTCGATATATCAAGTATGTCATTGATCAGATGCAAAAGCAGTTTGCTGGCAGATCTGATGTTTTCGGCATCTTCAGCCACCTCTTCGGATATATCCTCGCGCATTATCATCTCATTGAGCCCTATGATCGTATTGATAGGAGTTCGTATCTCGTGGCTCATATTTGAGAAAAATTTGTTCTGCGCTCTGTTTAATTCATCGATTTCCTTTGACTGATCCTCAGCTTTATTTTTTTCGTTGATGTACAGATCCAGCAAAAATCTCACGCTGAAGTAGATCAAAACTCCCACCGATATAAGCGATGCTATCGAGTCAAGATAACCGGTTTTTGTATCGTGATTCACCAAAAGCTCCGGATAATAATACGACACAGCATAGCAAACTATAGCAGATGCGATGAGCATGGGAAAAAGCACGAACTTTACTTTTCCCCTTACATTCAGCCCGATAAACAAAAATGCATATGTAAACCATATCGGAACGCAGCCAAAAACTCCGTCGCTCGTAAAAAACTCCCACGGCAGCACGACGCAGATAAGCAAAACACTTGCAACAATGCTTGCGATCCGGATCAGATCAAACCTGATAGATACATAAAAAACAACCAGCAAAAGCAAAAGTGTTGCACCCAAAAACCAAAGCTTACTGAAAGCCTCTCCAATGCATATGTCCCATATAAAAATAGCAGATAACGTCACACTTGTCGCTGCCATAGTGACCGCATAACATCTGTCTGAGAGATCTTTTGAAGAATCTCTGATAAATGACACTATTCCCTGTCGTGACATATTAATCCTCCACGACGAGCACTTGTGCGAGTCACCGCATGCGTGCTTTCGGCACGCATGTCGGATCAAAGGCTGTTTGGGCTCGTCACAAACAGCCGTGTGAAAAATCAGCATATCAGTGTGATTTTTCACACTACCTCCATTTTCCGGATATCACTCCGGCATAAACTCTATTATCTCATCGTCATCCGAAGCCTGACCTGCATCAGTGCCGGTGACTCCCCTCGAAAAATCACAGATCGCGTTGATATCTGTCATCATTTTTTCATATTTTCGCAAAAACCCCTCATGCGCCGCCTCGACGACATCCTCATCACCGGCTTTTGCCGCAGTTTCGAGCATTTTTGCCGTTTCAGAGAGCTCATTTATCCCGATCATTTTTGATGTGCTTTTGATCGAGTGCGCTTTTATGGCGTAACTCGCAAGATCCTTTTCGGAAACAAAAGAATCAAGCTCCCTAACCTTTTTTTCGGACTCCGATGCGTATTCCTCCAAAAGTGACAAATAGAATTTCTCGTCATTTCCCGAGTACATCAACCCTCGTTCCGTATCTATACCGATAGCATTTAGCCCTTCTAACGGCGACTCCGTGACAGCAGCTTTTTGATCCGGTCCTCCTGCTGTCGAAGCATTTTTCTCTTTTTCATCTACAGGGTCATCTTCTATTCTTTCGTAGGATATCAGATTTTTGGGGATAACATTTTTCATGACCCTCTCAAGCTCCGAAAACTCGATAGGCTTACTTACAAATCCATCAAATCCCTCTGATATAAACATCTCTCTGGCCGTACTGACTGCATTTGCGGTAAGCGCAACAATCGGCACATCCGCACCGCTTGGCTTGTAAACGGCTCGTATCTGTTTCATTGCCTCAACGCCGTCCATCTCGGGCATCATATGGTCCATAAAAATGATATCGAACTGCTTTTCCCTGCACTTCTCTATGGATTCGAAACCGGAACTCGCGCAGTAAACTTTCATTCCGTATTTTCCAAATACCATTCTGGCTACCTGCAGGTTCATTGGCTCATCATCCACCACCAAAACCTCAACGCCTTCAAGCTTCATCCGCAGTTCTTTTTCAAAGGCATCCTCAACGGTTTTTCTAAGCACCGAGATTACCGAACAATTGTAAAACGGCTTATTCAGCCACAGTACTCTTGATTTATCCGGATGAGCTTCTGTCGGATTTCCTATCACACACACAAGAATATTGTTTGTGAGGCTTTCTATATAATCACGATTATTATTGTATTCTTCTTCTGCAACAAAAAGGTGTGTCGGTTCTATGCTATCCAAGAGTTGTTTCAAGTCATCTATGTTATTGACCCTGTGCATAGAAACACCCAAATCCTCAACACTGTTTTTCACAGTCTTGTCATAAAAATCTCTGACCGCGGGAACACCGAACTTATCAAAATCCAAAAATCCGACTATCTTGACTTTTTCCGGGTTTTCAATAGTCATCACCGATGTTCCGTCCACTACCTTTTGAGGAATACTGACGCTTACTGTGGTTCCCACGCCCTCCTTACTTTCGATTTTCATAAATCCGCCGAGAGCTCTCGCAAATCCATCCGCTATAGACAGCCCAAGTCCAAGACCGTTTGAAGACCTTGTCCTGCTCGAATCTCCCTGATAGAACCCTTCAAACACCCTTTCAAGCTCCTTGGCGTCCATGCCTTTTCCCGTATCGGTCACTTCTATGCATAGATTTACACCGTATTCATGCTTTTTGGCGGATATGTACACATACACACCGCCTTTTTTTGTATACTTGATACCGTTGCTTATCAGATGCCAAAAAATCCTTTTGAGCTTCGTGATATCAGTATGCATGATGCTTGGAACCGTTTTGTCTACATTTATCACCAGCTCCACATCCGGCTCTCTCTCATCATTTATCTCCACTATGATATCATTTATCACAGACTGTATCATATAGTTTTCGCAGTTTACGACCAGACTTCCCTTATCGATCTCTGAATAATCAAGAATATCATTTATCTGCTCAGATATCCTGTGGCCTGCCCCCCTGACCGCTGCCATTTCATTTTTGATCTCTTCATCCTTTTCTTTTTCGATGCATACCCCTGTAAGTCCGAGGATAGCATTGATAGGAGTTCTTATCTCGTGAGATACATTTGCCAAAAAATCATTGAGCCTGCGAGTCGAGTCGGCAAGCTCTTCGACCCTCTCTCCTGTTTTTTCAAAAAGTGACCCCCACTTGTTGATAACCGTAAACGAAACAAATCCCCCCAGTGCAACCACAAACAAATGCAGCATGATCCTGCTTATCTCAAGCCCCGTAAAACTGTATCCGCTCATCAGTATCGCTATGATATCATAGGTCATTGTGATATAGTATGTGACCATGCACTCCACTATCAGCTTTTTTCTGCCGGTCATGATGTAGATGATCATAACGATCGCTATGACCGACGCCAGATCAAATGTACTTGTAAGATGTGTTCCATAGAAAAAAAATGCCCCCATCATAAGCAACGAGTATATCCACATACGTGCATTGTCAGTAAGCATCTGCCCCATATGCATAACCCAGCTGATGATGAGCGCAACAATTATGATCACGACAGCAGGAAGCTCCCAGCCCATGAAAATCGACTCGCAAACAAGCGCCACCGAGAACAGTGTAAAGCTTATAAGAATAACAAGATGAGCGGAATTAAACAGCTCATTGTTGAAAAACTTTTTGTTCATTATATCCCTCTTATATCCAAAAATGATCTATTAATACTCTAATCATCTCTGTTCCCCGTATCCGATAACCCGGATCAGTCATCGGCGTCTGTCACCATGCGACATATAATACTGTGTTTTGTCCTCATACATTCTGCTGTCTGCAAGCTTCATAACCGAATTGAAGCTCATCCCCTTGACAGCACAGTAGGCAATACCGATGGAGACATTTTCACCTTTTGCTTCAACAAGCGGTTTGATCTTTGCCGCGGTCTTTTCAAACTGCTCCTTTAAGTTTTCAAAGCTTACGACC
This sequence comes from uncultured Lachnospiraceae bacterium, assembly GCA_947166015.1. Classification (GTDB taxonomy): domain Bacteria; phylum Bacillota; class Clostridia; order Lachnospirales; family Lachnospiraceae; genus Eubacterium_F. The sequence goes on along the minus strand of CAMVCQ010000070.1, from coordinate 2,211 downwards.
AAAAATTCATCTCCGCCCATACGGAAAACTCTCTCCTGTCCGAACAGCGCCGCAAGACTTCTCGCAACATCCTGTATCATCATATCTCCAACCAGATGTCCCTGCGTGTCGTTTGCTTTTTTCAGACCGTTGATATCACACATAACAACACCATAGCTTTCGCAGTTTTCAAGCTTTTCTTCTATCATCTCATCAAGCGACCTTCTGTTCATCACGCCGGTCAGCGAATCGATATAGCTGTATCTGAACAAAAGCTTGTTGTTGTCTCTCTGCCTGATGAGAGTGCAGGTGAAGTATTCGAGAAGATTGATGATCCTTCGGATATTTCCTACGCTTCTCGCCGGCGGATTGTCAACACCGATAAATCCAAACACCTGTCCATCGTGTTCAAGTGGTGCACATATAACCGAACGGATATCCTGAGGCGAAAGCGTTTTGTATATATTTTCATTTACGGTTCTGTATTCCTCGATATCCTCGATAACTATGGTCTTGCTCTTTTCAAATTCAGAATACCAGGTTTCCATAAAATCCTCATAAGGAAGATCCTTGAGTGTGTCAATAATTGATTTTACGCCTTTTCTGCAGCACTCATAAGTATTGTCTGTAGTACCGTGCTCATTTTCTTCAAAAATGTACGCCCTGTCGACATTAAGCTCGTCCACAAGGTATTTGAGCATATGATTGATCGTGTCCTCAGGCTCCATATCCGAAAGAGAATACTTGATCAGATCATTTACAAACACCTGCTGATCAAAGCTTATATGCTCTCTGAGCATAGCACGAAGTATCTGAGTCATCATCAGAATGATAAACAGTATCATTCCCATCTGAAGGTATACCACGCCATTTTTCGCTTCCTTACCAAACATAAAGTATACTATTGTCTCGGCAAGCGCCCCTACGACAAACAATCCCGTTGCCAGATAAAACAGCAAATGCTCCCGGTAGTTTTTCTTGGTTATGGTGACTCTGATGTCAAATATCATTATAAGCACCGCTATCGCCAGTCCCACAAGCATCGAGGTCATATCAAGGAAGTTTATGTTGTGCATATCCTGTCCAAAGACAAATCTCCCGATAAACATCGTTCCTGTACAACCGATAGCAGTGACAAGTGAAATGATCTCCAGCCCGACATATCTTTTGTGCGCCGCGGTACTGAAAAATACCACCATCGGATAGCTGATAAGCGATATGACTATATAATCGATATATCTAAATACAAGTGGATTGTCTATCAAAAGCTGCAAAAATGACGCGCTCGATGATGTCCAAAGACCGATCATAACAACAGACAAAGCAAGCGCAGGGACATTGTAGGTTGTCACATGAAGTCCCTTTGCTCCTATATAGATGACAAATAGAGTCATTCCAAGGAAAATGATTATCACTGACAGTGCAAGATTCAGACCTCTGCTCTTGAGTTCCATGGAAAGGTATGCATTTGTGCTGGATATACACACATCATTAAATCTTCCGCTTTTGTCGTGAGGAAAGATTTTTTCATATATAATTTTAATTTCTTTTGCACCGTGCGGTATGCCTATATAATGTCCCTGGCTTCCATATCCGGCACCTGTTATGTTCTCTCCAGGGCGGTATTTGTAGACCTCCTGCCCGTCTATCCGAACTTCAAAGTATATATTTTGACTGATGAAATTGAGCTGGTCACCTATTTTGAGCTTCTCCGGAAGCTTTTTTGTGACTTCATAAACCATTCCCTCTGACGCAGGCGGCAATTTGTCCAGTCGGATAAACGTGCCCTCAGGGGTCTCCCAATCGCTTTCGAACCCGAGCACCTCTGTGTCTCTGCACCCCAATCCGACACTAAAAGCCAAAGCAGCACCCAAAAGTCCCAAAACGATCACAAGATAAATCGTAAATACAACCTTTATCCTTTTCATAAAACTCCCTCTCATAAGCTTATTGTTTGAAAAGCTGTCTGTCACCCTGTCGGTAAAAAATGTTCAAAAAAAAACCACATCACCGACACTTAACCTAACAAAAAACTCACTCTGTCATTTTATCACATTTTTTCGGCTAAATCAACCATTATTAAGGAAAAAGCACGCCTGTCAGACCTCAAAAGTCTTTCGCTTCCGATGTGCTCGTGGTATAGTTTTAGGCACAAAAAAAGAGCGTGCCATCACGCTCCTTTTTCCGGACAAAAAAAATGGACCCTCGGGGACTCGAACCCCGGACCGTCCG
>CAMVCQ010000069.1 GCA_947166015.1 uncultured Lachnospiraceae bacterium | reverse complement strand
TGCTATATCCGTTCCGATAGCAAAAAAGCTGGCCGCACTTCAGGAGATCTCACTCCCTGCGCATACCGATGATGCACTTGACAAGCTGCTTCGAGTCCCTGAGGACTGCACAAGCCTTAACGATTTTTTGAAGTGTTTTGACCTTCCGTTAACTTTGCTGCAGACTAGAGCCGGCTTATCAGAAGCGGTTTATCTGGTTTTGGAAAAATGCTCCGAAGACGATGTTGTATATGCGGAGGTTCGGTTTGCACCACAGCTCCACACACACGGAAAAATGTCCCAGGAAGATGCTGTTTTAGCCGCCTTGGACGGTTTGAATCGCTTTCAGAAGGATCACGAATCAATCGCTGAGACTCCGTTTTTCGCAAACCTTATCCTGTGTTGCATGCGCGGAAAAGATAATAAATCCGAAAACCGGGAAACTGTTCGCTTGGCTGAAAAATACCTTGTCAAAACCGGCGGTGTTGTCGCGATAGACTTGGCAGGAGCCGAAGCATTGTTCCCAACATCTGACTTTCAAGACATTTTTTCTGAAGCTCAGAACAAAAATATACCATTTACCATTCATGCGGGCGAAGCGGACGGGTCGAGAAGCATTCGTACGGCGCTTGAATTCGGCGCATCAAGGATAGGTCACGGTGTTCGTGCTTTCGAAGACTCTGAGCTTATAGATATTCTCACAAAAAAACACATCCCTCTCGAGATGTGTCCTACCAGCAACCGTCAAACTCACGCTGTCGACAATATGAACTCGTACCCTCTCAAAAGCTTTCTTGACCGGGGCATCTCAGTTACGATAAACACAGATGATCCGGCTATCGAGGGAACCTCTATCAAAAATGAATTTGATTACATAAAAAAGCTTTATTCCATAAGTGATGATGAAATCCGCACCATACTTCTAAACTCAGTTAATGCTGCTTTTACAACTAAGGATATCAAACAAAAACTCATTAATGAAGTACTGAATATCTCATAACACTTTTGAAACGGGATTCTGCTGTTTATCACAGGGTGATCTTGTCAAGTATGCCTTTCAAAAATGCAATTGCGATACCATAGTTTGTGATTGGGACCCCCTGTGCTTTGGCTGCCTCTATCCTTGACAGGATCAGTCGGCGGTTCACCATGCAGCCACCGCACTGCAGGATCAGGTCATATTTAGTCAAATCCTCCGGAAAATCTTTCCCTGCTACGACATCAACCTCTATCTCTCCACCAACCTTTTTTCTCAACAGATTAGGTATCTTTTCACGGCCTATATCCTCATCAAGCGGAGCATGTGAACAGCTTTCCGCAACAAGCACCTTTGCTCCGGTCTTTAGATCCGTTATCGCTTTCGCTCCTTCCACATACGACTCAATATCTCCTTTGTATGCGGCAAAAAGCACTGAAAACGAGGTGAGCAGACTATCCTCAGGCTTGAGCTCATACACCTTATCAAAAACCTGAGAGTCCGTGATGATGAGCTTGGGAGCATTTTTGAGTTCATCCAAAGCTTCACTCATCTCCTCCGGAGCAACACACATGATCCTTGCGTGCTTATCAAGCAGCTCTCGAAGTGTCGTTACCTGAGGCAGTATAAGTCTCCCCTTCGGTGCTTGTTTGTCCTGCGGCATCACACACATCACCAGGTCTCCCGCACTCACCAGATTACCAAGTATCGATGGTTCCGGCAGACCTCCCGCAATTCGTATGATCTCATTTTTCAGTTCATCCATACCAAAGCCCGTCACAGGGCTCACACGGATAATGTTGATCCCGCTTTTGGCTTCATCACGGCCTGATTTTTCAAACGCTTCCTTTATTATTTTTTCAGTTTTTTCTATCCTCTCTGACGATCCTCTATCAATTTGCTCTTGCGTAGCATCTGATCCAAAACTCCTATCGTTCTCGTCAGCGTGCCCTATCACGGGGATCACGGGAACATTTTTCTTTTGAAAAAATGTCATCATGTTCATTTCGATATCGATATCTTCTCCCAAAAACACGATGACAGCGATATCGCACTCAGCGGCAACTCTCTTTGTCCGCTCCTCGCGATGTCCTCCAAGCTCGGTTTCATCCCCAAGTCCCGCTGTATCCGTCAGAAGACACGGGCCAATAGGCGATATCTCCATAGCTTTGTAGACCGGATCCGTCGTTGTACCCGGTTTATCCGAGACTATCGACACATCCTGCCCGGCAAGAGCATTGATGATGGATGATTTACCGCTGTTTGTCTTTCCGAAAAAACCTATATTTATCCTCATCCCCGACGGGGTCTTGTTTAAATCGGCCATATTCCCTCCTATGACGAAGTCACCGCACGAGAATTTCAGATTCTCGTGTCGGATCAAAATGCTTTTAGCTTAGCTAAAAGTATATGTGAAAAATCAGCATATCAATGTGATTTTTCACATTTCCTCCATATAAGAAGAAACGCCGGAATGAATTCTCATTCTGACGCTTCCTGTTTATCTTTTATTGATGACATTAAGCTGAAAGCTTACCTTTTGCAGCCTCAACCAACTCAGCAAATCCGTCCGGATCAGATACTGCCATCTCAGCAAGCATCTTGCGGTTGATATTGATATCTGCAAGCTTAAGTCCATACATAAACTTTGAATATGAAAGACCATTGATCCTTGCTGCTGCATTGATACGTGCGATCCAAAGCTGTCTGTACTGACGTTTCTTCTGTTTACGTCCTCTATAGCTCTCCTCAAGAGCGCGCATTACGGACTGCTTAGCAACCCTGTACTGCTTACTTCTGGCACCACGATATCCCTTTGCCAGCTTAAGAACTCTCTTATGTTTTTTCTTTGCGTTTAATCCGCCTTTAATCCTAGCCATTGTATTATCCTCCGATTTCTATTATCTTTCTACGATTACTGCCAACCTTATCAGCGATAAGGAAGGATCTTTTTCATAACCTTCTCGTTTGTCTTGTCCATCATTGTTGCCTGACGAAGACCTCTTTTTCTCTTTGTCGTTTTCTTTGTGAGGATATGACTGTGATTTGCCTTATTCCTCTTGAGTTTACCGGTTCCGGTAGTCTTAAAGCGCTTTGCAGCAGCTTTTTTTGTTTTCATTTTTAATTTTGCCATGATCATCTACTCCTTTTTTTGAATAATTTATTTACTTCGAAGCTGAACCCGGCGAAAGGAACATAACCATACTTCTTCCTTCCATCTTGGGGGGCTTGTCCACAACACAATCATCTCCGAGCTTCTCGACAAACTGATCCATCATCTGTCTTCCAACATCCTTGTGCGCCATCTCGCGCCCTCTGAATCTGAGAGAAACCTTGAGCTTATCGCCCTTTGCAAGGAACTTTCTCGCCTGATTTGCTTTCGTGTTCAAATCATTGACATCGATATTCGGTGAGATACGAATCTCCTTTGTCTCAACTGTTCTCTGCTTTTTCTTGGCTTCCTTCGCTTTTCTCGACTGCTCGTAACGATATTTTCCATAATCTATAATCTTGCATACCGGCGGTTTGGCATTCGGCGAAATCTTCACAAGATCCAATCCTGAATCCTTTGCTTTGAAGTACGCCTCCTTTGCTGACATAATTCCCAGCTGCTCACCGTCTTCCCCGATAAGCCTGACTTCCTTGTCACGAATCTGTTCGTTGATCATTAAATCGTTTATGGTTTTTCCCTCCTTATTCTTTTTACTTCGCGATTCTACAGCTTTTCTCGAATTCCATTCACATTCGTGCGTATCGCTCAAAAAAATGGATAGCTTCCCGTATCGTCAAGCTATCCATACATAAGCATCATTCGCTGCGGCGTTCCTATAAAAATGACCGCACAGACAAATCAATGCAGATAAACTATGTTGACCACAGTCGTGTGATGGCACTGCCATACGACAGGGTGAGAGCGGATAACTCTTCTTGATACGAATGGTATGATACCATAAGGTACGGTATCTGTCAAGCATTTTTATCGAAAAATCGTTTTTTTTGTTACTATTCACGGGTAACCAAACCATTCGGAATGCTCAGTCTTTTACTTCAAAAAGGTCCTCCTCGAGTTCTTCGAGCATATCCTGATAATCACTCTGGTGAGCTCTCTGGTTTGTGGAAACTTTTTTGTGCAGGTTTACTGCGGCAACTGATTTAGCCAGCGGCTGAACCGTACCAACACCTGCTATACAGCCTCCGGGGCAGGCCATTCCCTCGAGAAGATAGCCATTGTACTGACCTCGTTTGGCAAGCATCATCATCTTGCGGCACTCTTCGAGGTTTTCTGCCACATGCATCGGAACATCTCCGACTTCCGGATGATTTTCTTTTATATAATTCGCCACAGCCTGAGCGACACCACCGCTGACCGCGAAACCTCTTCCGTCTGCGGATGCTCCGTGCATCGCATCAAACTCCTCAAGCTTCTCGAAGTCAACATTTTTCGCTTCAAACATACCCATAACCTCCTCAAAGGTCAGGACGAAATCAATATCACTTCGCACACTTCTACGGCTTGCTTCAAGCTTTTTTGCAGAGCACGGTCCGATAAATGCAACCTTGCATCCCGGGTGCTGCTTTTTGAGCATTCTTCCGGTAAGTACCATCGGAGTCAGCGCCATGGAGATGCATTTTGCCTCATCCGGGAATACCCTTTTTGCCATGGCAGACCAGGCCGGGCAGCACGATGTCGCCATAAACGGTATCTCGGTCGGTACCTCCTTCAAATACATCTCTGCTTCCTCTATGGTACACAGATCTGCACCGATAGCTACCTCAACGGCATCCTCAAATCCAAGTTCCTTGAACGCTACTCTGATCTTTTCCGGTGTGAGCTTGTCTCCAAACTGTCCCGCAACCGCAGGCGCGATCGCAGCGTAAACCGGCTCTTCACTCCTGATCGCCTGTATAGTCTGGAATATCTGAGCTTTGTCAGATATCGCTCCAAACGGGCAGTTTGCCATACACTGTCCGCAGGATACGCAGTTTTCCTGATTTATTTCTGCGCGTCCAAGCTCATCTGATGAGATCGCCTTCATTCCGCAAGCCTCGGAGCAAGGGCGCTTCAATCTGATAATAGCCTCATAAGGACATACATTTACGCACTTTCCGCACTTGATACATTTGCTCTGATCGATGTGTGATCTACCATGCTTAAATGAAATAGCTTTCCTCGGACATACCTCCTGACAAGGGTGCGCAAGACAACCCTGACATCCTTCGGTTACCTGGATCTCGTTATCCGGACAAGCATTGCAGGCAAATTTGATGATATTTATAAGTGGAGGCTGGTAGTATTTCTCCGGCTTTACACACTCCTCTGCTCCCGTAGATACCGGCGCGTGCTCAGATACATCACGAAGCGGCAATCCCATCGCAAGTCTCATTCTCTCTTTAACTATAGCTCTTTCCAAAAATACAGAGTCCCTGTACTTTGAAACCTCGCCGGGTATGATCCTGTATGGAATCTGTTCCATCTCGGCCAGGCTGCCCTCTTCGTATTCGTATGAGAGTCTCGCAACCTCTGCATATACCTTTTTTCTGATGTCGTTTACGGGAGTCATGATCCCTCGCATAGACTGTGCTGCCATTAATTATCCTCCTAAACAATAATATCCTTTTTTGATACTGCGGATGTTTTGACATGGCATTTCCGTATAAAAATGTTCCGTCAGAACCTGAAATAGCCATACCAAGTTTATCATATCATTTTTCCCTGAAAAATACAACAAAAAAATGCATTTTGAGTTTTTCAAAATTAGGGATTCCATTTTTCTGAAAATGATGTATACTTATATTTATCATGAAAAAAATGGACATAACCGCAAAGGTTTTTTATATCTTATCTATAGTGATCCTTGTCGGGTTTACCGCAATCGTCATCCTTGAAGCCACCGGTGTACTCACGCTTACCGACGCTCCTTTTGTATGCGGTTTTCTCGCAGCTACCGGTCTGTACTGTCCGGGCTGCGGAGGAACACACGCCGTAGTTGAGCTTGCAAGAGGTCATTTTTTCAAAAGCTTTTTGGCACATCCGTTTGTCATATATATAGTTGCCTGCTCAGTGGTGGATTTCGTGATCTACACCGTATGCCTGATCCGAAAAAAAGGCTTTCCAAAGTTCAAAATGATTTTTGTATACATAGGTATAGGGATACTTTTTGCGCAATGGATCGCAAAAAATATATGGCTTCTCGCACAATAAATGCAAGAAGCTATTTTCCGTAAATATCAACTATCACATATTCAGACTTTGTTCCTGTTTTGTAATCAATCTCCCAATCAGAGATCCCTGAGCTCACGATAAAGTCAGTGTTGCCTCGCCTTTCGAGCCCATAGGTTTTGTCATTGGCACCGCTTAAGACTCCCAGGCTTCCGACCGGTATCATCTGACCTCCGTGCGTATGTCCTGAGAGGACGAGATCAACTCCCGCTGCCTCCTGCGCATCATAATCACTCGGCTGGTGATCCAGGACTATCTGGTATTTGCTGTCATCGAGACCTTTTGTAAGCTCATCCATCTCAAGCCTGGTATCACCTCGCATGGAATCCGACTTATCCTTTCTTCCTATGAGGTAGACATTGTTTCCCAGCATCACATACTCATCCTCAAGCAGCTTGACATTATTTTTTGCAAGCATTTCCCTGAGATCTGCATCATTGAAATCTCTGTAATCATAATAGCCTTTGTCGTGATTTCCATAGACAAAATAAACTCCGTATTTTGTCTTCATCCGACCGAGTGCTTCGATACTTTTTTCGGTATCAACGCGTTTCGAGCCGTCATCAACGAAATCACCGGTAACTACAACCACATCCGGATCTGTTTTTTGGATAGTATCCATATGCTTTACAAATCCGTCTCCATCAAATGTCGCACCAATATGCGAGTCCGTTATCTGAGCTATGCGAAGCCTCTCCATCCCTATATCTTTTTGCGTATTTATAGTATAATCAGTTTCCCATACATGATGCGCCAGATACCATCCGCAACCGAGATAAACAACAGAAAAAATGATCGCACAGATACCTGTGAGGTATACCTTTTGATAAAATCTTTTCCCTGAACTAAGTTTGTCAGATGCACTATTCGGATCATTTTTTGTTCCTGTTGCTTTATTTATAATCACACTGATAAGCTTTCCTATAAGCCCAAAAATAATGAAAATACAAACTACATTTACGGTTACTATTACACCGTTTACCAGATCAAGAACACAGTATGCGATAAGTCCCAGATTCGGTATAAATCCTATCACAAATGACTTCTTTTTTCCCAGCTTTTCTCTGGTTTTTTCCGGGATAAATTTCCTGAATCTCGTGGCAAGATATATCATACCTCCCACTGCTGCAATTATAAACAGTCCCACTACAAGTAAAAATAACATTTATCTTCTCCTATTCTTTTAGTAATTATAGTCTCATCCCCGCATCCAGAGTGTCTCTGCCATTGATGAAAGCTTATCTGCCAGACACAGTATCCACCCCTCCTTGCACTTGGGCGGATGAAGTAATGTAAGCGGCCACATATGAGATATGATAATGCCTTCCGTTTTGTCATCTATATCAAAAACCTGCTTTGCATTTTTTGCCGCAGTCTTTGGATGAGTGAACCCATGCAGCCCGTACTCAAGCCCGACATCGTGCCAGTCATACAGATAAAAATCATGCAACAATGCTCCGTTCATAAGCACATCCATATCTGCTTTCAGATTAAATTTTTTGTTCAGGATATAACACAGCTTGACAACATTTATACAATGCTTATATGTTGTTATGCTTCCGTGCTGGATAAACTCTTTCATATATTGTACATGCTCGTCACGAAGCTTATCCCCGATCACATCGAGTATTTCTTTTTTGCTTTTTTTGTCCAATGATATGCTCTCCTTACTCTTTTTTTATCATTATGATTACGCTTTTTTTACAATTTGACTGTGATCATCCAAGATTTGTCCCTGTCCTAAGTCCGAGGAAATACATCGCAAGCCAAAGTACCCAGATGATCAGACTGAATTTATGATAAATCTCAAGTTGCTTATCCGTCCCTTCACGAAGGACTGCGATCGCCCAGATGACATTTACGGAAAGCAGGACCACACCCACAAGCTCTTCTATTATATTTACATTGGAGGTTATAACAGTTGGAATTGGATCTCCTGTTTTCAGCCCTGCATAGACCGTAATGATCGTCACAGAGATTATATCAAAAGCCAATGCTATGCCATACAAAACAGCGTGCCTCGGCCAGACCTCTTTGTCCTTTCTCTCAAGAAATACCCCTGCAGAATACAGCAAAAGCGCAAGTGACATAAAAATAATCGATGCCAAAACAACTTTAGACATTTGTACACTCCTCTCATATCCATGCTATTTTTTCACAAAAATGCTCCGCACTCGAGCATACCGTGATGCAATACTCTCCGTACTCATATGAAGTAAACTTCAAATCTTTTATCAGTTCGTTTTTTTCATCATCATTTATGATCTTTACTTTTATTGTATCAGATATGTCAACCTCTATGAACTCAGGCATTAAACTCAAGCCCTCGCCAAGCCATTTCATCACGCTTTCCTTGACGGTCCAAAGCTTTGTATAGACCAACTCGGGCGCGCAATCTGAATCCTTCACCCGTTCGATCTCATTTTTTGTAAACGCTTTTTTTACAAGTGCATCGTCGAACTTTCTTGGCTTTTCTATATCTATCCCTACTTCCACTCCGGATACGGCACAGACTGCAACCTCTCCTGTATGAGAAAGGTTAAAGAAACACCCGTCAACATAAGGCTTTCCTTTTTTTGTGATGCGGATTTCCTCATCAGCACACCCCGCATAGCTGAGCGCTTTTTCAACAACTGCCCCGGCTCCGAGACTCAACCTTTTGCCATTGTCAAATCGCATCCTATCGATCTGCTCACGCCTTTTTTCACGCTGTAGTGCATAGTACTTATCAAACTCTTTTTTGTCACTGAGCTTAGATACATCCATGGCAAACACTTTGTTTTGCAGGCTTATTTCACTATTTCCAGCCTTGTTCGATCTCATTTAGTAACTCCTGTTTTCTTTTGTCTGTCAGGTATTCTTCACTGTATTTCAGATACTTTTCATTTGGGACCTCAGCAAGGAAAAGTGCACACTCAAGCGTCCTTGTAAGCTCTGTTACAAACAATATCATCTCCTGACCTTCGCCAAATGCATCCTCGACAAATGCAAAAGCCGACTCCATAGCTTTTGCAGTATCTGCTTTTATATCAGAGATGGTTTCGGGTGATGTTTTCTTTGCTTTTTGGTACTCTTTTATAACATTTATCAATGCTTTTATAACAAGCTCAACTACTGTTATTTTTTCATCAAATCCTGCCTTCAATAACCTCTCGTATATGACACTCGGAGCCTCTCCCGAAAGTATTTTTTCTATCGGATATTCCTCCTCGTATTTAAAATACAATTCAAGATAGTCTGCGAATTCTTCCGCCACATCCCTATGGGAAATGTACTCAAAAATAACCTCTTCGGTGATGTTTATTTTTTCATCTCTGTAAACAGAGATCAGGTTGCTCAAGTCCTCCCAACCTCTTGCGGTCACATATTTTTTTCCGTCAGTATCGGTCTCCATTCGATAAAAATTCTCCGGATGGATATCAAGATATGCCCGTATAGCACGGTGGATGCCCGCAGTGGCAGCGTACTCTCTCCACACATCCATGTCGGGAGTCACATCTATTTGCCTCACTCTGTCAAGAGTTACGACATCAAACTCACGGACTGATTTGTTGTACTCAGGCGGGTTTCCTGCAGAAACTATGATCCATCCTTTTGGAACCTTTTGATTTCCAAATGTCTTGCATTGCAAAAACTGGAGCATTGTCGGCGCCAGAGTTTCCGAGACACAGTTTATCTCATCTATAAAGAGTATACCTTCTTTTTTCCCTGTTTTTTCCATTTCCTCATATATGCTCGCGATGATCTCGCTCATGGTGTACTCCGTGATGGAGTACTTTTTTCCGTCATAGATTTTTTCCTGTATAAACGGAAGTCCTACAGCAGTCTGTCTTGTATGATGGGTAATTGTATACGACACCAACCCTATATCACACTCATCCGCAATCTGCTCCATTATCTGAGTTTTGCCGACTCCCGGCGGTCCCATCAAAAGTATGGGGCGCTGTCTGATATCCGGTATCACATATCCGTTTTCATCCTTTTTCAGATAAGCTCTGACTGTATTTTTGATCTCATTTTTTGCTTCTTTAATGTTCATTTGTATCATCCATTTCATTTTTTTTGTTAAGATTTGAACTCTTCTTCATCTATCAAAAGCTGCATAGCCCAGACCGGGACCTGTGTTTTGTCATAAGGCTCCATAAACAAAAATGCAGTCTTATACGGCGGTTCTTTTTTCGGATAAATACATCTGTCGTCTGTGAAATACAAAAGCCCGCTTAAGTTAT
>CAMVCQ010000068.1 GCA_947166015.1 uncultured Lachnospiraceae bacterium | reverse complement strand
ATTCAAAAAACAGCAAAGAAAAACTTGATTCTTTAGGCATTGATGAAGTTCCTGAGTACGATGAGTATATGGATGGGACAAGACGCTACAAAAAAATGTCCGATAGCAACTCATGGTTTCCTGATTGGGCAAAAAACAGCTCAACCGACAACAATGACTATACAACCTATATGGGAAGCTCAAGCAACGAGCTTTTCAAAGGCGGCGGAAAAGATGACAACGGAAGGTATGATTTCGAGAGCTCTACTAATTCAGTGAAGTTGAGTACCGATGGTGGTGACAGCTGGTTGTGTGACAGTCATATATATGCGGATTGCAAAACCGACCAGGATCTGACAGGGTACTGCCGTGTGGAGTCAAAGCTTCATGTTGAGAACCTTGACAGATCTGCGAAGGTTAATTTCGGAATATATCAAACAGCATCAAAACAGACTGACATAGGTGGTAACGGGGAGTATGACCTTTCGCTTGACATTCCCGACAAATGCCATAATAGCAAATATATTTATTATGAAAACATAGATCCGTCTGATTGGGATGACGGATGTCAGTTTTATTTCCCGAACGGATACAAGCTTATCAAAAGAAAGTATCTGGTACAGCTTAGCAACAGTGAATCTGTGACATTTATAGATCAGGCAGGCAAATCATTCAGCAAATCGTTTTCGCCTACGGGAAGTGCGCTGAGACAGGATATCACAATGGGTAACAATAACAATATCCAGGTAAACCTCGACAATGATTCATATCCTGTTTCGATCGTCGGATACAAATTTGACAATAATTCGGGAGGTATCTCATCACAGTACAGTCTCGGATCGGATCACAATATCAAATTTGACAATGCGTTCCTGAAAGCAAATGAGGATTCATATTGCTTCAAAACAAATGTTGACAATCAGGATAGATTTGCATTTAAGATCATTCCTATAGTTGCAAAGATAGGAGTTAACTATAGTATAGATGCATCTACAGGCGGAACGATAACCCTTGAAAACAGTGACAAAAATCTCTACAAAGGAGATTATGCTGTTTTCTCAGGAAAAAGCCAGTATGAAGGTTGGAATTTCTCCGGTGTGGATGCCTATACAAAAAAATCAGGAGAGAATACTTGGACCAGAACCACATATCATCCGGGAAGCGATGGCAAAGTCAGCGTACGCATTACCGGTGATTATGATGATTACAGATTCCAGGGCATTTTTGACAGCTACAAAAATCAGATAACAGTAAACTATGCTGATGGTGCCCAGTCGCGCGGAAAAGCCATAATCGGTGGAGAAGGTATCGCAGTAAGCGCTGACAGATATGTGGTCAATAACTATACTGTATTGCAGGCAAAGCCAAATGCCGGATATATGACGAAGTGGACAAGCAACGGAAGAGTTTACTATGGAAACACTTTGTACTATCAGATGGACGGCAAAAAAGAAAACGATTCGTTTATAGTTGATTTTGTACCGACATCTCAGGCGGTAAAAGGAACCGTAAAAGGAAAGCTTTGCATAAACCGTGTAAATCTGAAAAACTCAGATGAAAACTATGATGAACCGCTTGCAAACAAAAAAGTAACAATAGTTTCTGACAAGGCGTACACTGCAACAACAGACGATGAAGGATACTTTGAGATAAAAGATTTCCTCGGAGTTGAAGCAGGAAAGTACACGGCAAATGCGGAAACAGGAAAAGACTTTGCTTATTTTGAATTCTTATTTGAAAACAATGTTGAGAAAAAAATAGTCATCCCCGAGTTTACAAACATGCCATTCTATCCTTATACGGTTATGGCGGCTCTCGATGGAGCAAACAGCGAGGATCCTGACATCACACTTGACAAAAACTCAACGGTTGATTTTCATATCAATGTGAAAAAGGTTGATATGAACAGCGCAATAGAAAAAGTTACGCTTCATTTTTACAGAACCGACGAAAACGGCGATGTATATGATGATGCATTTACAACTGATGCGACTGCGGATACGGAAACAAGTTCAGATTCATCGCTTGTTGCTTACAATGCTTCGGTGACTACCGACAAGCTTCCGGCAGGCTCAAGAGTGTATGTAGAGGTGTCCGGTACAAAGGATGAATATATAACCGACAAGGATGGAAATGAAACAAAGGAGACTGTCAGCTTTTCATCCGGTGTGGTAGATGCCGGATACAATCTCAAGGATCAGTTGAAGGACTATGAGCTTCCGTTATACGAGGATATACCGTATCAGCCGGGACTCCAGCAGGGTAAATCGGTTGATTGGTCGCTTTTGCAGCTTGATTTCCTCGGATGCCTGGATCTGTCTCTGAGCGGCAAAGGCGGAGGGTATTTCATATCTCAGCAGGCAGATGCAGATACATATTATCTCGTTGCAGGATTCAACATGACATCCACCTGGACGCCAAGACTTGATGAAAACTACAAGGGTGCAAGGCAAACGAGAAATGACCTGCTCGCGGCAGAACAGAATTCTCCGTCGCTTGGTAGTACGGGAGATACCGGATTTAATACTACATCAGACACTACAGGAAAGACCAAGTCTTCGCCTGTGAGGTCGGGAACTGTCAAACCGGTCATCAAGATCGCGCCTACATTTATGCTTAAATTTACGGTCAAAACCTACATAGGTGAAGACGGAAATGAGCATATGTATATAGGAGCTTTGGACTTTGCTATAGGAGCGGATGAGTTGATAAAAATAAATGTTCCGTTCTCTGTCTACGGAGTTCCTTTCTATGTGAATATCACATTTAACGGTGAGCAGTACGGTCAGTGGCAGGCGACTTTTGAAAACACTGCGGATACTCAGCTTGAGAATCCCAAAATAGAAGATGCCATGACATACAATACAAACCAAAAGGTATACATAGAAGCTTCCAATATGGATATAACCCTAAAGGGTGGAATAGGCTACAATAACTTTGTGGGAGCTTATCTTTCAGGCGGTATAAATCCTACTGTCCTGGCGCAAAGCGATCAGGAAACAGGACTTGACGCCGGAGGAAACATCAAGTGGAAGCTCGGCGCAGGTGCCGATATGGCTATTTTTAACCTTTCCTTGAACTTTGATTTTGACACACCGTTTGGTAACGATGAGCTGCGTGAAAGGATACATACTCTTTCACAGCAAAACGCACTGAAGAGCTCCAAAGCAGAAAAGAAATCCGATGATTTTTCGCTTGCCACAACAGACGGTACGGAAAAAGATATGGCCTCTATGATGAACAACAGAGGATTTAGAGTGCTCAGAAACACAGACAAATCATATAAAACAGCATCGGAGTCAGGTGCCAAGGATAAAAATGTCCTGATCGAGAAATCATTCCGTGGAGCCGATGTCAAGCTTATCAGATTGGAAAACGGAAAAATACTCGCAATGGGGATTCAGGATAACGGTGCGGACCGCTCATCATTCAATTATCTTTCCGCTGTAACAGCAGTAAGCGATGATAATGGAAAAACCTGGAGCAAACCGAGTGAGGTATCCAAATCAAATGTACTTCAGTTTAATGTCAATGCACATCAGCTGAACAACAAGATACTTATCACCTGGTCCGAGGGAGATATGGATGCCGTAATGGCAGGTAAAAACGCTGTGAATTCCGAAGTGTCTGCGCAGGAGGTTGCGAAAGCACTCAACACATTCTGCTTGAAGGGAAGATTTTTCAATCCGGATGGTACACCCGAGGGAGAGGCATTCAATCTGGTAGAGGATGCAGGAGTATCTGCTTCACCGCTTCAGGCAAACGAAAAGAACGGACTTGTTTGGCTGTATTATCAGAGATGTAAATACGATGACAACAAGGATGTGCAGGCAACTGATCTTTTGAATCAGGAGACGACATTCTCGTATCTGACTATTGATCCTTCAAATGAAAACAAGGTGACGCTTGCGAGTGATCAGTTGCTTGCAAGAAGCGAGGATGGCAAAAAGGCTTACAAAATAACGGAGATCAAACCATTTGTTTTCAAAGGAATAATGGGCGATATCGTCGTTATTGACAAAGACGGAAAGTATATCACAAAAGACAGTGAAGGGAATCAAAAATACAGCATTGACGACAGGCGGGTATTTTTGCGTATCAACAATGACAAAGACGGAAAACTTACTCAAGGGACTATGATCCCTCTGTCAGACGCGAATGTCGGTGCGCAAAACATACATCTTGAAAGTACGGATGATCATATATATCTGTTCTACAATCAGGATGGCAAGATAAACGCCTACAGTGACTTTGTCATGCCAAAGGATGAGTATGACAGACAGAAAAAAGAAAAAGGAATAATGCCGGAGATCCCTGCGATAGTTGATACAGATACCGGTAAGGTTACAGTTTCGGATGAGAAGGATGCGTTTGTATCAAAGCAGATCACTTTTGAAGATGAGTCAGTAAACTCAGTGTCTGATATTGCGACATCCATTAATGACAACGGAGATATCCTTTTGTCCTGGGTGGCTGACAGCAGATACGACAGTTCGGCAACAAAGGACACAAAGCCTGTGTACAGAAATGAATTGTACGGAATTATGCTGAAGGCAGATCAAAATGGAAGGCTTTCTGCAAAAGGAAACCCTGTGGCCCTCACCAATAATAACAAAACAATCAACAAAGCAGACTGCATAGCTATAAGCAATGAAGACTTCTTGCTGGCGTACACAATGCTTGACGGAGATTCTGTGTATGACAGCTCCGGGGCGTCTGTTGTAACGCAAAATGCATCGTTTAGATCAGACATTGAGATCGAGAGTGTGAAGCTTCCTGATCATCCGATGCCGGGAACTGATGTTGAGGCTGATGTAACAGTTAAAAATAATGGATTGAAGCCTGCAAAAGATGTAAATATAACAGCGAGCGGACTCAGTATAAAAAGCGTTATAGATACACCGGATGCTGATGCGGGTGAGGATGATTATATATACCCCGGCAAGTCGAAAACAATCAAGCTTTTGGTGACTATACCGGATTCACTTAACGCTGATAGAAATGTGACGTTCAAAGCAGCTGACGCTGAATCGCAATCAGAAAAAGAAGCGATTGTTAAGTGTGGAAGCTATATCGTTCCCGTTGGATATCCGAAGCTTGAAAGCATACCGAACTCGAAGAGCTACAGGATCAGATTGAGGGTTAAAAACATAGGAAACAAAGCCGGAAAAGCTGAGCTCAACTATACCGAAGAAATCCTCGGTGATCCTTCTGAGGATGCTATGAAAATAGGTAAGCTCGGAGACTCCGCAGAGCTTTCGCCGGGGTCGGAGAGTGTGTATAGCGGTATAATTCCGGATACACTTGTAAATGGCAAAAACCTTGTGTCGCTTAGGGTCAGAATGGGAAGCGGATACGATCAGACAACTGAAAACATCCTGCCGGATCCCAAGGCTACAAGACCGAAAACTGACTCACTTCCGGTCGGACTTGCAAAGAATAAAACCTTTACAAGCGGAAACTTCAAATACAAGGTTACAAAAAAGGCAACCAAGTCCAAAAACGGCGAGGTATCGATCGTCGGACTGAGCAAAAAAGGTAAGAAAGCATCGAAGCTGGAGGCCAAGACAACGGTTAAGCTTGCAGCGAAGTCCGGCAAATATAAAGCCGCAAAATACACGATCAAAACGCTTGGCAAAAATGCTTTCAAAAAAGCAAAAGCAACCAAGGTGATCCTAAATAAATACATTACAAAAATACCGGATGGAGCGATGTCGTATTGCAAAAAGCTGAAGGCTTTGGTACTCAAGAAAAAGCTCAAAAAATCAGCTAAAAATGCATTCAAAGGCTGCAAGAAAAAGATCAAAGTATCCGGTGCATCAAAGAAGGTAAACAAGGCCAATGTCAAGCTTTTGAAAAAAGGAACATACAAGAAGTTTTATTGTTGATCCCGTGCGAATCTAATGGGAAAAATGATCGCCACGAATGACGGTCGTATGAGATGATTATTTCAGATCACATAAAAAACAACCCCGAGAGCGGCATCACCGTTTCTCGGGGTTGTTTTTAATTGTACTGATCTATATCAGCTGAAAAGGTTACTGAAGAAATCACCTATACCTGCGAAAAAGTCTCCGATAGCTGAGAAAATATTGCTGAAAAATCCGCCTGCATCGTCAAGGTCTATGCCGATATCACTTAGAGAATCGTAGATCGATTGAGCGGATTTCTTGAGTGCATCAAGGTCGATATCAAGTCCGCTTATTTTTTTCATCAGATCAAGTATTTCATTTCTCTGTTCGTCAGTAAGTGTGACTCCGAGTTTTTTTGCGCCGTCATCGATGGCTTTTAATATGTCCTCATCTGAATTCAAATCGCCTTCAATAACAGCATCTTTTATTATAGCGATCAACTGTGTGGCTTTGTCGGATCCCAGAGAATCAACAAGCTCTCCTGTTGTTACAAGCTCATCCATAGCAGCGTCGGCAGCCTGATCGTTTACCGGCTCGCCGGTCATTACGGAATAAGCTTTTATAGCCCCTACCAAGGCAGCAGTGCCTGATAATTCAAACGGTCCCGCAACTACTACATCTGCATCTTCGAAGCCTGCAGTTGCAAGTGCATTTACATACATTGGCTCAGTGCAGAAATTGATGTTTTTGGTTGTTACTTTTATGCCTGTGCCGGCATCTGCTTCCTCAATCTTAACCGATGAAAGAGCTCTTGTTCCAATGACTCTTGAAGCGAGGTAGCTGTCTAAATACTCGTGTTCTTCTTTGTTTGTGACCTCGATCACTTCATAGTCAGCAAGCTCTTCTTTTGTGACGTCAAAAAGCTTCAATACAGTGTTTTTCTCTGATTCTTTGAGACTTGCACCAAACGCGATGTATGGCTTCACTTCCACGGCGGCATTTGCAGTTTTGATCCCGCCTGAAGCGATAACTCCGGTCACAAGTGACAGACAAAGAAATGTTGATAAGATTTTTTTCAATGGTTTCATTTTTCTTTCCTTTCGTTAAAATTATTGATATATTATGCAATTATTTTGGGTTCATTTATTGTATATGATCAGCTGTATTCCGTATGGCTTTACAGATTTATTTTTTGATCTTTACTTTCTTTTTTGAACTCCATTTTCCGTATTTATAGTATAGTGTGCCATCTATGCTTCTGATTTTAACTGCCCTCACTCTGAAATAATAAGTCTTGTTTTTTGAAAGGTTATTTATGGTTACGGAGTTGATCAAAACATCTCTGAATTTTTTGTCAGTAAACTTCGATTTTGTCGAATACTGTATCCTGTATCTCGATGTGCCGGATACTTTTTTCCATACAATTTTCGCACTTAGTTTTTTGACATTTTTGGCACTCTTTATAGTTGTTTGACCCGGAGTTTTTATAGTTGGTGTTTTGGTAGGCGTCACCGATGAAGTAGGTGTTGGTGTCGGCGATGCGCTTGATGTTGCCGAAGGTGGCACGGTCGGGATATTGGGGCCTGATATAGTCGGTGTCGGCGATGCGCTGGCGCTGATATTTGGTGTAAAGGAAGCCGATCCTGACGGTGTCGGTGTCACAAAGCTTCCGGTCGATGTAGGCGTCGGGGTGACCACATCACTTGAGTAATTCTTGTATATGAACCAGCTTCCGCCCTGCGTCACATATAGTTTGCAGATCGCTTCATACATACCACTGTAGGATAGATTCGAAATCTTGGTCGCTTTGGTGAGGGCAGAATCGCACTCGTAGATACCGTCTGTTCCACTGATATAAACAGTGTTGTTGCAAACGGCTGTGCGCCTGTACAAAACATTTGAAACCGTATCTATACGGACTGCGTTGCCTGCACCCGACCATCGGAACATTTTTGAATCGGAATCAGTGAAGTAAAAATATCCTCCTGTGTATCCCATCTGTGTGAGTATGTTTTTTTCTCTGGGGAAATAGTTATCATATAATGTTCCCATAGAGTTTGTGATTCCGGAAAAATGCTCCGCATAATAATCCGGATCAAGGTCGTGTCCGGATGAGAATTTAGAGTTGTTGACAAGGAATAATTGATGGCTTACCTTGTCCTTGCCTGACGCTGATGTATCATCCCAGGTGGCGTCTAAGTAATACCAAAGATTATTTAATTGTATGGCATTCCATGCGTGTGTCGTACTGCATACCATATAGCTTGTGATACCGAGCTTTCTTGCGGCGTGGTTAAATACGCAGGCATAGGACTGACATACTCCAAGTCCATATATCATAGCGCCTACAGGTATGTGATCGATCGCATAGAGATCACTTCTGTATGAATACTCACTCATCGCTGCAACCTCATCGTGCAGATACAAAAGCTTTTCAATATTGTTCATTCCCTGGTTGGTAAGCGGAACCTTCAAAATATCGTCAAGCGCTGTCTCGTACGCAAGTGTTGTGGAGTACAGTTCGTCCTTTTTTATCGGGCTGTATACCGTAAGGGTTGCCTGAGTATCCAGGATATCAAGGTATACAAATGTAAACAGACAGCAAAGTCTCGGAAATCTGGATATAGCCTGATCCAAATACGGAAGTATATCAGCCGAAGTCATATTTTTTTCTGGGAGCGCCGATGTAGGAAGTGTAAAAGTGATGCTCGAATTGATGTCATTAACTCTGGGGCTCCTGTTTGCAAAAACGGATGGAGACATCGCGGTGATCGTTGCACGCGGTCCTGCTGAATTAGTGAAGGTGTTTGTAAGCTGCGTCACCATGGTCTCACCCAGATAATCCGCAAAAGCATCCTTGTACGGGTCGCTTGCGGAAGCGCTTTTTGTATACAGCGCCGGCTCGGAGCATTTTTTATACGCAGGAGTGCGGTGATCGTTGACTGTAGCGCTACCGAAAAATGTCTCTTCGGGATACAGTCCATCCGGCTCCTCGCCTTTTATGATCGTGGTTGATGCGTTTTTTAGCTCCAGATCTATAACCGTATTTGCGGCCTCGGCAGGTGCTGAATCACCTAACCCCACAGCTGTCGGAAGAACGAGAGTAACTGCAGTTGCGATCGCAAGAACTCCTGCGATCCTCCGTCTCGATCTGTTTTTCTTGAAAAAATTGAATATATGCATATGCAGACCTCCAAAAATCGTATCTAACAGGCCTTGTAGCCGTTGGTATCAAAAAAGAGTTATTTCTTATATAATAAACCTGTATATTATATTACCTTGTACCTATGGCACCCAAGTGTCACAGTTATGCTATAATGAGTATATTTTGATCGACAACATTTAAATTATACCATATAGAGTGTTTATCGTCTACGGAAAAATGTCATAAATCTCCAAAAAAAATGTTCCGACCGTCGAAAATATCAAATTTAAGGGAAAAAAGCATTGACAACAGGCAGGGTTTAGCATATAATATGAAAAGTTGACGCGTGTTTTGGATTCACTAGCCCTGGAGACAATTCACGCCGGTACAGCTGCAGACGGTAAGGTCCGGACATACCTTACGGAGGTTTGCACAAGATTTTTAGGAGGAAACGAAGGATGAAAACATTTGTAGCAAAGGCATCCGACGTAGAACGCAAATGGTACGTGATTGATGCCAAAGACAAGACTCTCGGTCGTCTTTCATCAGAAGTTGCAAACATTTTGCGTGGAAAAAAGAAGCCGATTTATACACCTTCAGTAGACACAGGTGATTATGTTATCATAATCAACGCTGAAAAAGTCGCTACTACCGGTAAAAAACTTGATCAGAAGATTTACTATCATCACTCTGATTATGTAGGCGGAATGAAAGAGGCTACACTTAGAGAGATGCTGAACAAAAAACCGGAGTATGTTATCACTCATGCAGTGAAGGGTATGCTTCCAAAAGGAAAGCTTGGACGCAAGATGCTCAAAAAGCTCCACGTATACGCTGGAGAGACTCACGAGCATGTAGCACAGAAACCCGAGGTTTATGAGTTTTAACTATCAGAAAGGAGATATAGATGGCTGCTAAGAGTTTTTATGGCACCGGAAGACGTAAGTCAAGTGTCGCACGTGTATATATCACTCCCGGAACAGGGAAAGTGACTATCAACAAAAAAGATATGGATGACTACTTTGGTCTTGAGACTTTGAAGATCATCGTTCGTCAGCCGCTCGAGATCACAAATACTGCTGATAAGTATGACGTGAAAGTAAATGTTCACGGAGGCGGATTTACCGGACAGGCAGGAGCTATCCGTCACGGTATCGCAAGAGCGCTCAACAATGCAGATGAGGAGCTCAGAGCACCGCTTAAAAAAGCAGGATTCCTTACACGTGATTCAAGAGAGAAAGAACGTAAAAAGTATGGTCTCAAAAAAGCGAGACGTGCACCTCAGTTCTCAAAGAGATAACTTTTTACAGAGATTATCAGAAATCAAAACCCCGGGAAACGGCGATGCCGCTCTCGGGGTTGTTTTTTTATCCTACGTATTTCAGTGCGAGATTGACCGTTTCAGAGTCGATTCCGGCTTTGATAAGATCATCGGCTGATTTGCCGGATTTGAGGCTATCTATTGCCGATGCTAATTGATGAGCACCCTCGTTGCGGCCGCGCTCCAAGCCTTGCGCGATTCCCTGTGCTAGAGCCTTGTTTCGTATCGTCTTTGCTTCATATTCCAGTACTTTTCCACCCATAATATCATCAACTCCCTTCGTGAGTTTGTCAT
>CAMVCQ010000067.1 GCA_947166015.1 uncultured Lachnospiraceae bacterium | reverse complement strand
ATTATGTTTTCTACAGGCAGACATTCTTTTGCGGCAAACAGCAAAAATGTAGAGTCAATCCCACCGGAAAGAGCAACTGCGAGTCTTCTTTTTGACTTCAGCGACGCTTTCAAAATATCGTATTTATTTATAAGCGTACTATCCTGCATGACACCCTCCATTCTGAATCCAAAAAAACTATCGCCGGACTGTCTGTGGATCGAGCATCAGGACAACCGGCTTTGTTTTCATATAATAATCGCAGACAGAAAAAAATGTCTGCCTGCGACTGATACTATTTAATTTCTAAACGCAATTGATAATCATCAAAGAAACGCTGATCAACTTACAGCGCTTGTATGTTTTTTCAACAATCCTTTTATCTTGCCTCTCGGATCTGAAACAAGGAGGATCACCACCCAGATAACAAGTGCGAGTGCTACAACTGAAAGACCAAGGAAGCTGTCGTTGATCATATCCTTTAATTCCGGCGTGAAATACTGCGCACCAAGCTCTGCGTACTCAAATATGGCATCTCCGAGCCACATAAGTGAAGCTCCCCAAAACATAAACATAAGACTGCCGAGCTTCATATCATTATTCTTTCTTGTATACCATATTACTGTTGTGATGACAGCAGCAAGTACCGTGATCAAAAGAGTCATTTTTATCCTCCCAATAATTGAATTATCCTTTACATAACATACAGTATTACGGATAAATTCAACTTATAGATTATCTGATCATTATTGATCAGACTGCATCTGACTGCTCATTATCTTTGTCTGCGCGTCTCAGTATCATATCAGCGGCTAAGCACATGCCAACCCATACAACAGTAATGATTCCGGCCATTGTCGTTCCGACCGTTGCCATTTCGTGAAGCATTTCTGATGTATCAGCAGGATCTGACATCGCAGAAAGGAAAGGGAACCACGCGGTGATCTCACCGTGCCATATATGTTCAAAAGCCAAAAGAACAGCGCCACCGACAAGAAGCCAGGTAAGCCACTTGAATTTACGACTCAAAGGCACAGATTGTTTTTTCTCAACAACCTTTCCGCTCTCAACAGCCTTCTCTTCTCTTTTCTTTTCAACCGTTTCAACAGCTTTTACAATTATCGCTTCAGCTGTCGGTACCAAAAAGCATGCCATTATTTTACTCCTCCGTTTCATGTTTTCAATGCACAAACAAACATTATGAATTATAGTGCATTTACTCTATATTGTCAAGCAATAATGCCTGAAATAACGCCTCCGCCTATCACGCAATCATCATCGTCGTAGAAAACAGCTGACTGTCCGGGTGTTGCCGCCCTCACGGAATCTTCAAACCTTATGGCAAGTTCTTTGTCTGATATCCGCTCTACAACAGCTATTTGTGGACTGTGATGATATCTGATCTTTGCGTAGCATTTGATATGCTCTCCGATCGGTATGTCCGGGATGCTTAAAAAGTTGAAATCCTCGCACACAATTTCGGTATTAAACAGCGATTCATTTGTTGATAGCATCACTGTGTTTTTCACAGGATCGATCTTTTTTACAAATGCCGGCTTTCCAAGTGCGATACCAAGCCCTTTTCGCTGTCCGACGGTATAGTTTATGATGCCTTTGTGCTTTCCGAGAACATTGCCCTGTTCATCTATGAAATCGCCTTCACCCGGCAGCTCACCTGTATAGTTTTCCTCTATGTACTCTGTGTATCTGCCTGTTGGCACGAAGCATATTTCCTGAGAATCAGGCTTATCAGCAACTGCTATCCCGGCTTTTTGAGCTATATTTCTAACCTCATCCTTTGATAGCCTGCCAAGTGGCATGATCGTCGCGGCGAGCTGCTCCTGAGTCAGTTTATATAGCATATATGTCTGATCCTTGTTTGCATGCGTGGCTTTTTTGACTGTATATCTGCCTTCTTCTGTTTTTTTGACAGTTGCATAATGCCCCGTTGCAACAAATTCAGCCTGCATTGATTTTGCAAACTCCATCATTTTTGCCCATTTTATATCCTTGTTGCATCCAACACAGGGGTTTGGAGTGCGTCCCTGTATATAAGCATCTATGAAAGGATCAGTAACCTTATCGGTAAACTCCGAAAGGCAATTAACTACATAATACGGTATGCCAAGCTGATCGGTGACATTTCTGGCATCATCAATCTCACAGCACCTGGAGTCTTTGCCATCCTCTGACACCCAGGACCTGATGGTCATTCCTATCACCTCATAGCCGGCTAACTGCAGCAGATACGCGGCAACCGCGCTGTCAACTCCGCCGGACATCCCGACAACAACCTTTTGCATTTCCCCTCCAATAAATTAATTTGAGCATCACTTTATTTTTACATTACTATTAATGCTTTCATATGATACTATTTAAAAGTATTTAATCTAAGTGCATTTAGGCAAACCGTAACACTTGAAATACTCATCGCCGCAGCGGCTATCATGGGATTTAGCTCTATAGTAAACAGTCCTGCAGCAAGCGAAATGCATATAATATTATAGAAAAATGCCCAGAACATGTTTTCATATATATTTTTCAATGTTTTTTTGCTGAGTCGTATCGCTTTTACAACATCGGAAAGATTGCTGCCTGTGATGACTATATCAGCACTGTCAATCGCCACCTCTGTACCTGCGCTTATCGCAATACCAACATCAGCGACAGTAAGCGCATAGGCGTCATTTATACCGTCTCCGACCATTGCTGTTTTTCCTTTTTGTTTTATACTCTCTACATTTTTACCTTTTTCATCAGGCAGGACTTCAGCGATCACATTTTGGATCCCAACCGCATCACCGACTACATTTGCAGTGATCTTGTTGTCTCCTGTAAGCATATATGATGATATATGCATATCTTTTAATTCTTTGATCGCTATAGCTGAATCATCTCTCAGCTTATCGGCGACAGCGATCATCCCAAGCAATTTGCCGCTTTTTTCAAATAAAATCGTTGTTTTTCCTTCGTTTGACAGATTATTGATGATGTTTTGTATCTGTGAAGAATCATTTATGTAATCAAGCTTTCCTGAGTGACACAAGCTGTTATTTATCTTTCCCGACAGGCCGCAGCCGGCGATTTCACTCCACTCTTTTACGGTTGATTTTTTTGCATTATTTGCTTCACAATACTCGGTGATTGCTTTTGCAAGTGGATGCAAGGAATCGCTCTCAAGCGAATAAGCGACCTCCAAAAGCTCGTTTTCTGAAGTATCTAAAATCGGTATAACATCAGAAACCGTTGGGATTCCACGAGTTATCGTTCCTGTCTTGTCAAATACGATATTTTTGATCCTCCCGGTGATTTCCAATGCTTCACTGGTTTTAAACAGTATTCCGTTTTTTGCTCCTACACCGTTACCTACCATTATCGCCACAGGTGTTGCAAGTCCAAGCGCGCAAGGACAGGAAATAACAAGAACAGAAATCCCTCTTGCTACCGCAAAAGCCACATCTTTTCCTGCAATTATCCAACCAAAAATAACAAGCAAAGCTATACAGATTACAGCCGGGACAAATACAGCCGAGACCTTGTCTGCTATTCTTGCTATAGGAGCTTTTGTTGCAGCTGCTTCCGATACAAGTTTGATTATATTTGAAAGAGTTGTATCCTCTCCAACACGGGTTGCTCTGCATTTAAGAACTCCCGACATATTTACTGTAGCAGCACTTACTTGATCACCTACGGATTTGTCAACGGGAATTGATTCTCCTGTCAGAGCTGACTCGTTTAACGCCCCTGTTCCTTCTGTTACTATCCCATCGACTGGTACAATTCTCCCGGGCTTGAGCACAAATATATCCCCGGGTTTGACATCCTCTATATCAACCTTTGTCTCCTCGTCTCCCCTCATCACATACGCTGATTTAGGGGAAAGCTTCATGAGTCGTTTCAATGCATTGGTGGTTTTGCCCTTGGATATAGCCTCCAAAAGCTTGCCTATTGTGATAAGAGCCGGAATCATAGCTGCTGATTCAAAGTATAACTGATCAAGATATATTGGCATTAATTCAGCATTTGTTGCGCCATCAGTTATCAAACTGCACATCCTGTAAAAAACAAACAGACTCCAGCAAAACGAGGTGCCGGCTCCAAGCGCAACTAACGCATCCATATTGGGAGACAGCTTAAAAAGTGACTTGAATCCGTTTACGAAAAAATCCTTATTTATGATCATCACCGTAAGACTCAAAAGCATCTGAGTAAGAGTTAACGCAAGGTGATTATGCTCCAAAAATGAAGGCAACGGAAATGAAAGCATGTTGTGCCCCATGGTTATATACATAAGGACGATCAAAAATGCCACCGAAGCTATCAGTCTGTTTTTCAGTTTTTTTATAGTTTCGTTTTGTGATACCGTAAGCTCATCACCCGAATCAATTGAACTGTCTTGAGAATTACGACCTTTTACAGATGCGCCATACCCGGCATTTTTCACGGCTTTTATGATATCATCAGGCGAAGCATCTCCCTCAACGCTCATAGAATTTGTGAGTAAGCTAACAGAGCAGGATGAAACACCTTCTACCCTGCTGACTGCTTTTTCAACGCGCGCCTGACAGGCGGCGCAGCTCATGCCTGTTATGCTGAATTGGGTCATTTTTACTCCACACTTACGGATACAAAAGTATATCCTGTCTCATCAATTGCGTTTTTAAGTATTTCTTCACTCACTTCGTTTTCTGATTGAAAGGTTGTGATACCTTTTTTGTGAGATGATTTGACTTTTTTTGCATCCGGAACAACCCTTCGTATGGCATCATTCATGTGCGCTTCGCACATCCCGCACATCATTCCGTCAATCCTGATAGTAGTTTTTACCATTTTTGCCTCCCTCTCAGTTGAAATCAAAGGATACATCAAATAAATCTGTATCCTCAAAATCATTATTCTCTCAATACTACGATATTGAAGATTATACAACATTTAGTTAGATATGTCAAACCTCGTTTAAAAGTCAGGAATAATTAATGTTTTGAATTTCAGGGAGCAGATATTTCAAAAAAAGGAGAAACACCATACACGATGTTTCTCCGAATCATATTTCGCTTATCCGTTATACTCAGATTGCAGCAAATCCTTTCTCGAGATCAGCGATTATATCATCGATATGCTCTGTTCCGATCGAGAGACGGATCGTTCCCGGATTGATACCCTGATCTGCAAGCTCTTCCTCAGAAAGCTGAGAATGAGTTGTAGAAGCCGGATGGATTGCAAGGCTCTTTACATCTGCTACATTTGCAAGGAGCGAGAAAATCTCAAGGTTATCAATGAATCTCCAAGCCTCATCCTGACCACCTTTTACATCAAATGTAAATATTGACGCTCCGCCGTTCGGGAAGTATCTGTTGTACACCTCGTGATCCGGATGCTCCGGAAGTGAAGGATGGTTTACCTTTGCAACCTTTGGATGATTTGCAAGGAATTCCACAACTTTTTTTGTGTTCTCTATATGTCTTTCAAGACGAAGTGACAGTGTCTCTACTCCCTGAAGCAAAAGGAATGCATTAAATGGTGAAATGCAGGCTCCTGTATCTCTCAGAAGGATCGCTCTGATATAGGTCACAAAAGCAGCCGGTCCAACTGCATCGTAGAATGATACTCCATGATAACTCGGATTCGGATCAGCTATAGGAGCGTATTTACCGCTTGCTTTCCAGTCGAATTTCCCTGACTCTACTATGATACCACCAAGTGTAGTTCCATGTCCGCCGATAAACTTTGTTGCAGAGTGAACCACGATATCTGCTCCGTGCTCAAACGGTCTGATCATATACGGAGTTCCAAATGTGTTATCAACTACTACAGGAAGTCCGTACTTATGCGCTATTTCAGCTATCGCATCGATATCAGGGATATCACTGTTTGGATTTCCCAAAGTCTCAAGATAGATAGCTCTTGTGTTTTCCTTGATAGCCCCCTCAACCTCACTCAGATTGTGCGCATCTACGAATGTTGTTTCGATGCCATACTGAGGAAGTGTGTGTGAGAGCAGGTTGTAGCTTCCGCCGTAGATAGTTTTCTGTGAAACAATGTGTCCTCCGTTTGCAGCAAGCGCTTCGATCGTATATGTTATCGCTGCTGCTCCCGATGAAAGTGCAAGTGCTGCGCTTCCTCCTTCAAGTGCTGCAATCCTTTTTTCAAGAACATCCTGTGTTGTATTTGTCAGTCTTCCGTAGATGTTTCCGGCATCCGCAAGACCAAATCTGTCTGCAGCGTGCTTGCTGTTTCTAAAAACATAAGATGTTGTCTGATAAATCGGTACCGCTCTTGAATCAGTAGCAGGGTCCGGCTCTTCCTGTCCTACATGTAAC
The DNA here is from genome assembly GCA_947166015.1 of uncultured Lachnospiraceae bacterium. Taxonomy (GTDB): domain Bacteria; phylum Bacillota; class Clostridia; order Lachnospirales; family Lachnospiraceae; genus Eubacterium_F. The sequence goes on along the minus strand of CAMVCQ010000067.1, from coordinate 4,537 downwards.
TGTAATGTTTCAAATTTGTAATCGCTCATAGTTATAATCTCCTTTCTTCTCTTCAAGTGTTTTTCTTTATGCGATTATACTATCACGATTTACACGATTTGAAAATTATACAGTTTTTATCATTGGCGATAAGCATTTCTTATCGCTCCACAAATCTGTTGTGAAATAGGATATTAAAAACTTTGTTTTTCCCCAAAAAATGGCTATTTCCATGGTGTATATGGCTTGCCTTCCAGGATATCAGCGATCCTTTCGCAGGCATGGCCGTCGCCATAGGGATTTACAGCCCCACTCATTTTCTCATACTCTTCTTCGCTTTCAAGGAGAAGCTTGAAGCAATTATAGATATTATTTTCATCCGTGCCCACCAGACGCAGGGTTCCGGCATCAACGCCTTCCGGTCTCTCTGTTGTATCACGCATCACGAGAACAGGAACGCCGTAGGCCGGGCACTCCTCCTGGATACCGCCGGAATCAGTGAGACACAAGTACGATCTGGCTTCAAAATTGTGACAGTCAAATACTTCAAGTGGTTCTATGATGTGTATTCTGTCACAGCCTCGAAGCTCTGCTTCTGCTGCATCTCGAACGACCGGATTCATATGTATCGGGTAAACCGCTTTGCAATCACTATGCTCATCAAGGACTCGTCGTATGGCACGAAACATGTTGTGCATGGGCTCGCCCAGGTTTTCCCTTCTGTGCGCTGTTATAAATATCAGCTTATCATTTCCGGCCCATTCAAGCTCCGGATGAGTATAATCTTCTTTCACGGTATGTTGCATCGCATCTATAACCGTGTTTCCTGTCACATAGATGTTATTCTCATCTCGTCCCTCTCTCAAAAGGTTTTCTTTGGCAAGGGGCGTTGGTGCAAAATTGTATTGACTGACAATGCTTACCGCTTCTCTGTTGAACTCCTCGGGATACGGCGAATAGATATTGTATGTTCTAAGTCCCGCTTCAACGTGTCCTACCGGTATCCTCAGATAAAAACAAGCAAGTGCAGTTACAAATGTTGTTGAGGTATCTCCATGCACGAGCACAACGTCAGGTTTGGCCTTTTCTAAAACATCTTTTATCCCGTCAAGAACTCCGATTGTGATATCAAAGAGAGTCTGACGTTCCTTCATGATGTCAAGATCATAATCCGGATTAATTGAAAATGCATCCAGCACCTGATCAAGCATTTGTCGATGCTGTGCCGTGACGGTCACTATCACTTCAAGTCCATCACGTTTTTTCATTTCATTTACAAGCGGGCACATTTTAATTGCCTCTGGTCTTGTTCCAAACACACACATTATTCGCTTAACATTGTTTTTTTCGTTCATTTTAATCTCCATTCCGGAGCGTAGCGACGGAGTGGCGACGAGAACATCATAGGAACTGTTTACAGTTCCTTGTTCTCAGTCTGCCATCAGTGGCTATTTGTGACGCTCCGGCACAAATAGCCGTGTGAAAAATCAGCATATCAATGTGATTTTTCACACTAGTATCCCCATCATTTCTCTCATATTTTTTTCTGAAACCTTACTGATCGATGCAAACTTCCCAACAAGAATAACCTGCTCATAAGTCATTCCACCGCTATGATATAGTTCAAGGCTATCTAACAGCTCCTTCTTTTTCCCTATATCATTTATTGCCTTCATCAGGTATTCTTCCATTATGTACATTTTTTTGATCTTTAAATGATTGTTTTTCTCGAATTTACTTATATACGAATCCGAAGTATTATTACAAACCCCGATGATCAATGTTCCGTTTTCTTCCGTCAGTGGAAGTATCTTTCTTTTTTTGAGCATTTTTACATTGAACCGTTTTGCTGTTTCATCATAATCAAGTTTTTTCACCAATTCATCTGGTATAAACTGAATATGCTTTACATGACCGAGTGCCCTGAGCATCTGTTCTTCCGTGATCATACCGTTCTCAATCAGATACGAACCAATTTGCTGGCCATGTTCTTTGTCAACCTTGTTCAATGCTTCCTTGAACTGCGCGGGTGTGATCAGCTTTTGTACGATAAGCACGTCTCCAAGCATCCTTCTGTACTGTCTGAGCTGATCCCTTGAAAGAAAGTCATGATCTGTTTTGGCCCATTTTGCGACTTTTTTCTTTTTTTCTCTTTTGTCTTTTTCTTTCTTTTTCAATTCTTTGTTCTTTGACTGCAGTCCTAATTTCATCTTGAAGGCTCGGACAACCGCCGCAAAATTGATGATATTGCCATACAGAAGCCTTATCGGGAATAACGGCGGCAAAAGGCAACCGAAAAATACGCTTCTAAGTCCATATACACTGTACAATGCGTACCCTCGCGTGATCTGCCTTAAACACATTATTGTAAACACAACCATTGACATATAGTAGATGACTGAACCCTTTGTATAAAAAGGATCAAGATTAAGAATTGCCGCTACTATCACATATATTGCAAGTATATAACCTAAGATCGGAAGCAGGTTGAGAAACTTTGACTTTATATCTTTATAGAATGAATACCTTCCGGCAAATGATATTTTTTCTTTTGTAAAAATATCCCTAACGCCTATAGACTGCATAGTGATGCCATATGTCCACCTTGTCTTTTGCCTGACTGCGGCTTTAAATGTTGACGGAAAAAGAGATCTTGTAGTTATGAAATCAGATTTTATCTTTCCATTTGCCAAAACTCTCGGAAGCTTGTTGAGAACGTAGTATAGCGCAACACCTTTTTTATACAGATTGAGAGAAAGCAGATAATCCTCAGTCAGGCTTTCAGAGGGAAAAATAGGCTCATCGCCAAAATCATCAAGCACCTTTCTCGACAAGGCGAATCCCGTCCCTGCACACGGTACAAAAGCCCCGGTATCTCTTCGCTGAACAAGCGTTGTGAAATGGTTTTCAGCAAACTCATCAGCATAGGTTGCTGTTGTGAGCTGCTTGAAGAAATTTTTGAATCTCGGCATCTCAAGAATTGGAAAAACCGGAAATTGAAGCGCATCGTGCTTATCAATCAAATAATTGGTAGTCAAAAGTTCATAGGTATGTATGGCATCTTCGGAATCATGAACAGTCAAAGCTGCAAATTTGATGCCGGCAGATTCCTCGTATTTTTTTATCTCGCCTATGACATGGTTTATGTTTTGCGCCTTTGTGGTAGGCCCGTCCATGCAGTTTATCACAGCATGGACGTTTGGATAGATCTCACCTGCTTTTTTTACGGTATCAATAGTTTTTGGGTCATTGGGATAAACGCCGATAAACAGATGATACATTGATTTTGGGTAATCAGTTGTATTTATAAAATTCGATATAACATCTAAAATAACATTATCCTCATGCCATGCAGCTATGCACACTGCAAGCATTTTTGGCGGAGTTTCACGAAGTTCTTGAAAACTCAGTTCCATTTTTTTTGATCTGTTTTTTCCAAATTGTGTCGACAAGATCGACCAGATATACCAAATCATATCATCCAATCCGAAAAATAAATAGATGACGATCATGATACATCCAAATATCTTAAAAAAATCCTGAACTGTCATTGTTTGAAACTCCTGTCATTTCTTGATTGTAATAATTCTATTTCATCAAACTTTACCGCTTATTGATGATCTATGCAAACATCCTCTGTGCATTTTCATTTAATCTTAAACGATTTAAGATACTCCTTTTGCTCCGGCGATATACGATTGCTCTCAACAGATTTTTGAATTGCTTTATTGTGAGTCCATTTTTCAAGTCTCTTTTCCGCAATAAACGGAAGGATTGTGTCATACTGTTTGGCGAGAGCCGTCGCAAAATACCAGGCAATCATCATGTTTATGTAGTACTCATCCGAACGGACTTTCGCTACCATTTCCGGATATGTAATGTCGAAATCTTCATCAAGAAAATGTCCCATCAGCATCCCTATGGCAAACCTGACAGTATAGGTTTCCTTTGATTTGATCCATTTTTTTATCTGTTTTAAGAGGTCTGTACGATTCTTCTTGAAAACCTTTGGTGACAGTTGGTCACAGGTTGCCCAGTTATCTACATAGGGCAAAAATCTTATTACTTCAGTCATACATTTATCATAGTCCCTGATACCTGATATAATAAATGCATGCAGCTGATCCTCATCGAAATATTCATGCGGAAGTATGTCTATAAACTCCCCGACATCTTCTCTTTTCAGAAGCTCTTTTGCGTATTTTTTAAGCTCCGGCGTTCTGACTCCGATCATATCATCCACCGTTTTGGTCGGGATGAGCTTAACCTGAAAATCTCTGTATTTTATATCCTGTTTATTAAACAGTTCACTTAGTATCTCTTCACGAAGCATCATTTTATATTACCTCCAGCACCTCACCAATATCTCCGTCAATGCAGATACTCCTGTTTTCTATCTCTCGGGGACAAAACGCCTCTCCATAATTCAAGCAGGCATACACAGCTTTATCATTCTTAAGTGTCATCTGCCAGAACGGATATTTGATAATAACCGGGGTGTTTGCTCCGACTCCCAGTTCCAGATACAGCACATGAAGCCCTTCATGCCTTCTCAAAA
>CAMVCQ010000066.1 GCA_947166015.1 uncultured Lachnospiraceae bacterium | reverse complement strand
TTATGAAAAAGATCAGCTTGGCGCTGGTTGTAGGTGTACTTGCTTGTGTATGCCTTGTAGGTTGTGGAGCTATTTCTATTGATGATGTCAAGGGTGATTGGACTATTGACACTATCGGCGGACAGTCACTTGCTGACTATGCAGCTGCCAACGGAGTAGATGCATCTTCACTCGTATCAAATTGGACGATCAAAGATGACAAAACAATGACATCTACAAACATCACCGGAACTTCAGAGTTCACACTTGAGCTCAAATCAAACGGTTTCGAGCTTAAACAGAAAGGTCAGGATGCGATCTTTGCTTCAGTTTTGTTCGACAAGAATGCCGGAACACTTTCTTATGAGCAGCAGGATGCTACCGGAAAAACTGTAAAAATGGTATTCAAAAAAGGAACAGCTGAGATCGGAGCTGCTGCAGCACCGGAAGCTACTGAAGGCGGAGAGGCTACAACAGATGACGCTTCAGCTACAGAAGGCGGAGAGGCTACAACAGATGACGCTGCTACAACTGATGACGGCACATCTGAGGAAGCTACAGACGATACAGAAGCAACTGAAGAAGAGGCTGAGTAATCATTAACTCTTTTGACCGATTTGAAACAGTTATAGGTTTAGAAATTCATGTGGAGCTATCTGCAAAAACCAAGATTTTTTGCGGATGCTCCACTGTTTTTGGTGCACCGGTAAATACAAATGTATGCCCGGTGTGCCTTGCTATGCCGGGGGCTCTACCGGTCTTAAACAAAAAAGTTGTCGAGTACGCGATCGCGCTCGGACTCGCTCTAAATTGCAACATTTCAGAAAAAACGATCTTTGACCGGAAAAACTATTTCTATCCGGACAATCCTCAAAACTATCAGATATCGCAGTTGTATTCACCTATCGGGAAAAATGGCCACATCGAGATCAATTGCGCTGAAAACCCGCAAAAGACCAAAAAAATCAGGATCCACGAGCTCCATATGGAGGAGGATGCGGGAAAGTTGGTACACAAGGCTGACTCAAACGACACGCTGATAGACTTCAACAGAGCCGGAGTGCCGCTTATCGAGATAGTTACCGAGCCTGATATGAGAAATGCCGGGGAAGTCCTGACATTTTTGAAAAAGCTCAGGACAACTATACAGTATCTTGGGATATCCGATTGCAGGATGAACGAGGGCTCAATGAGAGTTGACGTAAACCTTTCTGTCCGTCCCGTGAAGGACGAGGCACAAAACGACAAAGCTTACGGTGGTACCCAAAATGCAAAGCAAAAACTGCCATATTCCTCGTACGAGGGCGATGACTTTGGAGCATTTGGCACGAGGACCGAGATGAAAAACTTAAACTCTTTCAGGTCGATAGCTTTGGCTATCGAAAGTGAGAGTGAGAGACAGATAAGCCTTATAGAATCCGGAAATCGGGTTGAGCAGGAGACCAGACGATGGGATGACGACAAAAAGTGCTCGTTTACCATGCGATCAAAAGAAGACGCCATGGACTACAGATATTTTCCGGACCCGGACCTCCCGCCGTTCATCATATCGCAGGAGTTGATCGATCGGATACGGGCTCAAAAGCCGGAATTCAGAGAGGAAAAAATAACCCGCTATATGCAGGAGTTTTCTCTTTCAAAAGACGATGCGGAAGCTGTGACGGAGTACAAAAGCTTTGCGGACATTTTTGAAAAAACGGTGTCATTTGGAGCAGATCCGAAAAAATGCGCCAACAGACTTATGGGCGATACGATCAGACTTTTGAAGGAGAAAGAGGTACCTCCGGAGGAGCTGAAGCTGGATGCAAAAAGCCTCGCGGAGCTCATAAGAATTACTGATGAGGGGACGATCAATTCGACGGTTTCAAAAGACCTGTTTGAAAAGATTTTTGATGCAGGCGGTGATAGCTTTGATGTCGGGGACTATATAGAAAAAAACGGTCTGGCGCAGATGTCCGATACCGACGAGCTCGAAAGGATAGTGAAAGCTGTTGTGGACGCCAATCCTCAATCAGTAGCCGACTACAGAGCCGGCAAGAAAAAAGCGATAGGATTTCTGGTGGGGCAGATGATGAAGCAGACGCAGGGAAAGGCAGATCCCACGCTTGCAAGACAATTGATAGAAAAAGAGATCGGAAACTGACTCTAAAACCTTTACACATTGTAAAAAAAGTGATATACTGATACAGTCTGTACTTATATTTATATGCAGTTCGGAAAAACTAATCAAACAGAGGGTGAAAGAGAGGATTCTCTGACGCTTCGGAATGGAGGAAACTATGATCGATCTTCGTCGTGAACGCCGCTGGCCGGCAAGCTTGAAACTGGAGATTTCATCACTTTTTAAACAGGATAATGAAAAAATCGAAAACGTGGATGCGCCTATCGAGGTGATCGACCTTTCGCATGCCGGAGTGGGATTTCGCACAACGAGCGTACTTCCGGTGGGGTATTATTTCAATGCGAGATTGGTACTCGCTGAAAAAGACGCACTCAACTGTGTTGTCAGGATACTTCGTCAGCAGGAGGACGGGGACGCATTTATATACGGTGGAGAGATAGTGGGAGCTTCATCGGTTATGGATTATGTATTAAACGACTATGTGGCAACCATTCAGGAGTGATCAGATATTAGATTGATTATGCATCGTGTGGTTATAGGGGGAGGACAATGTTTTCTAAGTTTAGTGTTAGACGACCGTATACGGTTTTAGTCGGAGTTATCATAGCGTTAGTGCTTGGATTTCTTTCGTTTTCAAAAATGAGCATGGACTTTTTACCAAGCATGGAGATGCCGTACTGTATAGTGATGACTTCGTATCCCGGGGCTTCGCCGGAGGAGGTTGAGACTGTAGTCACAGCACCTGTAGAAGCCGCTATGGCAAGGATAAACAATGTCAAAAACATGAGGTCTATGTCAAATCCAAACCTCTCTGTCGTGATACTTGAGTTCAACGACGGAACAGATATGAATTCAACATCTATCGACATGAGGGAGAGTCTGGACCAGATAAGCTCGTATTGGGATGAAGGGATCGCAAGTCCTACGATCATGAAGATAAATCCGGATATGATGCCGATCATGGTAGCTGCCATAGATTTTGACGGACTCAACAGTGCGGAGGTGTCAAACAAGGCTACGGATGATATCGTTCCCGAACTTGAGAGCGTACCCGGTGTTGCGTCGGTCAATATTTCAGGGCAGGTACAGGAGCGCGTTGACATAACGCTAAACGAAAGCAAAATCGAAACCATGAACAAAAAGGTGGCCGATGCTCTCGATGGAAAGTTTGAGGACGCCGAGAAAAAGCTGTCAAAAGGACAGAAAAAGATAGATGAAGGGAAAAACACCCTCACAGACAAGAAAAACGAAGCTGCCGAGAAAATGGCTCAGGGTCAGACAAAGCTTGGCGAGGCGGGCAATCAGATAGATGCCGGAATCAAAGAGATTGACAGCCAGATCGCAAAGGTAAATGAACAAAAGGCCAAGCTTGAAGAAACTGAAAAGCAGCTGAACAAAGGAAAAGCTGCGCTTGCAGCACAGAAAAAATCCGTTTCATCAACGGTGAAAACTCTCGAGAACACTCTTGATCTTTTGAACAAGGCGAAGGATGCGCTCGAAAAGATTGACAAAGGAATCGCAGAGATCGAGAAAAAAATAGAAGCAGCCGGCGGAAGCGATGTATCCGCCCTCGAAGCCCAGCTTGCAGGACTCAAAGCGACAAGGGAAGCCATCATATCCGAGATGGAGAAAAACGGCGTAGAGGAAAGCGAACTCGACGGCAAGATAGAAGAGGTTTCATCAGGACTTGAACAGGCAAAAAAAGGCCTTGCTGAAATCGAGAAACAGGAAAAAGCATTAGACAAAAATGCAAAGCAGATAAAGGTTGCGAAAAAGAAGATAAACCAAGGTCTCAAAAAACTAAATGCCATGAAGACCAAGCTCAAAAATGGCAAGATCACAACTTCAAAGGCGCTGGAGGAATTAAACAAACAACAGATACTTGCGGGGATAGAATTAAGTGTGGCTCAGGCGGGGTTAAACAGCGGAGCCGAGCAGATGAAAACCGCAAAAAAAGAATTCAAAAATACGAAAAAAACAGCCAAAGACAGCACTGATCTCAACAAAATACTTACAAAAGAAATGATCGAAAACATCCTCAAGGCAGAGAACTTCGATATGCCCGCCGGATATGTTGAGGAGGGCGTAAACAAGTTTTTGGTCAGAGTAGGAGAAAAGTTCGAGTCTGCAAAGGACATCGAGGATCTGGTGATCCTTGATCTGGATATAGACGGACTTGATCCTATCCGCCTTTCGGATGTCTGTGATGTTAAAAAAACAGACAATTCAGAGGATGTATATACTGTGCTCGACGGTAAACCTGCTGTTGCCGTGACTATGCAAAAAACATCCGGATACTCAACCGGAGATGTCACCGATGCACTGTTGAAAAGAGCCGAAGAGCTTGAGCAGGAATACGAAGGACTGCACATGTCGGTTCTGATGAATCAGGGAGTTTACATCGATTTCGTAGTAGACTCTGTCATACAAAACCTGTTGTTCGGTGCAGTGCTTGCGATCATAGTGCTTTTGATATTCCTGAGAGATATCAGACCTACGATCATAGTTGCGTGCTCGATACCTTTGTCGTTGATAGCGGCGATAGTGGCGATGTATTTTTCGGGAGTTACACTCAACATCATCTCACTTTCGGGACTTGCGCTCGGAGTCGGAATGCTTGTCGACAACTCCGTCGTCGTCATAGAAAACATCTATCGATTGCGAAGTGAGGGCGAGGGCTTCAGAAGGGCAGCCATAGAGGGTGCAAAACAGGTTTCGGGAGCTATCATATCATCAACACTTACAACTATATGCGTGTTTGCACCGATCATATTTACGGAGGGTATCACAAGACAGCTCTTCAAGGATCTGGGACTCACGCTCGCATACACGCTTGTTGCCTCGCTTGTGATCGCTATGACGCTTGTTCCTGCTATGTCATCGGGAATGCTCAGGCGTGACAGCAAAGGCAATTCAAAAGTAATGCAGTGGATCATAGAAAAGTATTCAAAAATGATCCGACCGGTCCTGAAGTTCAAATGGCTGGTCGTTATCGGGTCATTTTTGATGCTGGTTTTGAGTATATTTTTGGCAGTACAGAGAGGAACATCCATGTTCCCGGATATGTCGAGTACCCAGATGACTATCACGATGACACCGCCTGATGATGCTGACGAAAAACAGGCGAGAAAAATGTCAAATGAAGCAATAGAAAAAATGCTCACGATCTCGGATGTCGAGAGGATCGGTGCCATGAGCGGTGCAGGTGGCATGATGAGCATGGGAAACAGTGACAACGACGCAATCACCATGTATGTGATCCTCAAAGAAGACAGACAGTACAGCAATGAAGAGATCAAAAGTATGATCCTTGATATGACATCATCGATAGGAGCTACATTTGATGTAAATACGAGCGCAATGGATATGAGCGCGCTCACAGGTCAGGGGATAGAGCTCAGGATCAAAGGAAGAAACCTCGATAAGCTTCGCAAGATATCAGAAGACCTGATGAAGGACATCAAAAATGTAGAGGGATTGAAAGACGTATCAAACGGACTCGAGGATTCCGGTGAGGAGTTCCGTATAACTGTAGACAAAGCAAAAGCAATGAAGTATTCGCTTACCATTGCTCAGGTATTTGGACAGATCAGAAGCAAGGTCGCTGAGGCTACTTCGTCTGTGAAGCTTTCGACAGAGGAGAGAGACTATCAGATATTTGTGAAGTCGGATGCGGACGAAAACCTCACAAGACAGATAATCCAAAAAATGAAGATTGATTATACGGACATGACTACTCAGAAGAGCAAAAAAGTCAAGCTCAACAAGATAGCCGTATTCAATACTGTTCCGTCGCCGAACAGCGTGAACAGGACCAACCAGTCCAGATATGTTGCGATCAAGGCTGCGATAGAGGACGGATACATTGTAGACAATGTTTCTGCGCAGGTTGACAAGATAGTAAATGATTATGATTTCCCATCAGGATACGAGGTGGAAAACAAAGGTGAGAATCAGGCGACCAGCGAAGCTATCGGTCAGGTGTTGCTGATGCTGCTGCTTGCGGTTGTACTTATGTACCTGATCATGGTTGCACAGTTCCAGGGACTGAGAGCACCGTTTATCATCCTGTTTACCATACCTCTTGCGTTCACGGGAGGATTCCTTGGACTTTTCATATCCGGAAGCGATGTGAGCGTAATATCAATGGTAGGATTTGTTATGCTCTCCGGTATCATAGTAAACAACGGTATCGTGCTGGTTGACTACATAAATCAGCTTCGTACAAAAGGCGAGGGAATGGAGAAAAAAGAAGCTATCGCAGAAGCCGGCGGAACCAGACTTCGTCCTATACTTATGACAGCGATCACTACCATTCTCGGACTCGTACCGATGGTAGTAAGTACCAATATGGGATCAGATATGGCAAGGCCTATGGCAATAGTTGTTATCGGTGGTCTTTTGTATGGAACACTATTGACACTCTTTGTCGTACCGTGTATGTATGATATTTTGGGCAAAAAGAAAATGAAGTCAGAAGCAGAGCTTGACAGGCTGGAGGCAAAAAGAAAAGAAGATGAATGAAAAAAATAAACCGGGTTACATCAGCAGATATCGCAGGGTAAATGCCATCTGGCTTGCGGTCTGGATCGTGATAGGTGTGGCTATAGTGCTTACCGGGTGGTTTATCTGGCACACAAGGGCCAACATATTGACTGTTCTCGGAGTGCTGATGGTGCTTCCGGGAGCCAAAAGGATAGTCGCGCTGATAGTAGCCGGCAGGAAAAAGTCTGTATCTATAGAGCGCTGCAAAGCTGTGGAGGAGCTTGCCGGAGACTATGCATACGCAAACGACATCGATACGTTTCATTATACCGACGAGGAACCAAAAGAAATAGAAAAACAAAGTGTCATTTGGACTGACTACATTTTTACATCAACAGACAAAATAATGATGCTCGATTTCCTTGTTGAAAAAGACGGATGCATATATATTCAGCCGACTCCGAGGACTGATGATTTTGAGTATTTGAAAAATTATTTAAAAGATATCATCAAAAAAATAACCAATAATTACAAAGTGTATTGTGTACACAGCGATGAGGAATTATTGAAAGCCCTGAAAGGAGAAGAGATTCCCAAAGACCTTTTGAAATCAGAGGGCATAGAGGAACGAGAGCTGACTTACCAGGAGAGAACAGAGGTTATAAACACCTTGAAAAGCCTTGCGGTTTAGGTAGTGTAAACAATGAAACAGATAATCATCGATGGATCGTTTTCAGGTCAAAGACTTGACAGAGTGTTGAAAAAATATCTTGTAAATGCAACTGACGGGTTCATCTACAAGATGCTCAGAAAGAAAAATATAAAGCTAAATGATTCCGGTGCAAAAGGAAAAGAAATACTAAACTCCGGAGATGTGATAAGCATTTATTTTTCCGATGAAACACTTGATAAATTCACCGGCAGATCAGATCCGGCAAGTATGACAAAAAAACAACCTATACCGCCGTTAAAAAAAGACGAGATCATCTACGAGGACAATGATATACTCATCATAGATAAACCTGTGGGTGAACTGTCGCAGAAGGCTGACAAAAATGACATAAGCATCAATGAAAGGATGCTGTCATATCTCGGGAAAAATCATGCAAAGGGAGACGATATCTCGTTTAAACCCGGTATAGCAAACCGCCTTGACAGAAACACTTCGGGGATCATCCTTGCGGGGAAGACTCTTCAGGGTGCGAGGCTTTTGTCCGAGTTTATCAAGCGCAGAACGATCAAAAAGTATTATCTTGCATTGTTGGACGGAAAACCTGATCTTAACGATTGTGGATCAGTAACTGTTGAAGCATATATTATTAAAAACAAAAAAACAAATACTGTTTCTGTTTTTAATGAAAAAACAGACGGTGCTGTACCAATAAAAATGAAATACAGACCGGCCGATGAAACAATGAAAAATACTTATAGAAATTATTGCAAAAATAATGATATAAATGATGAGCTCTCAGGCAACAAAGCTCTTGTGGAGGTTGAGCTTATAACAGGAAAGACTCATCAGATAAGGGCTTATTTTTCATATATATCACATCCTTTATCGGGAGATGCGAAGTACGGCTCGGGTAGCGTACAGGATTACAAAAACAAAAGCTTTTATTTTTTGAGAGCTTACAAAATTGTCGTGCCGGATGACGACAGACTCGCAGAAACAATTCGAGGAAAAACGATCTATGCCGATCGGATTAAATGAATAAATATTAATATCAGCAGTTTGGTGAAATGCATAACGCGTTTCAAGACAGGAGAACAGGAGGATTATTATGAATGCACTTGTAGCTTTGGCAGACGGATTTGAAACGGTTGAGGCACTTATGACCGTTGATATCCTGAGAAGAGGAGGAGTAGAGGTAACAACTGCATCGATCAGTGACAGTACCGAGGTAGTGAGCGCGCAGGATATAAAAGTGACTGCAGACACACTTCTGCAGGGACAAAAAGCGGCTGATTATGATGTGTTCATACTTCCGGGAGGACAGCCCGGCACCACGAACTTAAGTCAGAATGATGATGTAAAAAGACTTCTTGAGGAGGCAAAAACAGCAGGCAAAAAAATCGCAGCCATCTGTGCGGCACCCACTGTTTTCGGACAGTACGGATACCTTCAGGGAAAGAAAGCCTGCTGCTATCCGGGTCTTGAGGAGCAGCTTCTCGGTGCGGAGGTGACTATGGATGCCGTGACTGTTGACGGAGATGTCATCACGAGCAGGGGGCTTGGAACAGCGCTTGATTTTGCACTTGCCATACTTGAGGAGATATCAAGTCATGCAAAAGCCGCTATGATCAGAAAGTCTGTGGTAGCCTGAGTTGGGAACATGGAAATCCAGAGGACTTCGCGGGTCATTTTTGGAGGAACTTATAAACCTTACCATTGAGCAGTACAGGACCAAAAAACTCGCTCTTATACAAAAAGTCCCGACGCCTATCACGCCGATGAAGATCGACAAAGAAACAAGACAGATAACACTTGCTTATTTTGATCAAAAAAGTACGGTTGACTATATCGGGGTGGTGCAGTCGGTTCCGGTTTGCTTTGATGCAAAAGAGTGTGCAAAAGACTCGTTTCCGCTTGCAAATATCCACGAGCACCAATACGAGTTTATGAAGGACTTTGAGGAGCAGGACGGCGTGGCATTTTTGCTTATATATTTCAAGGGAAAAGATGAGTATGTATACCTTCCTTTTGCAAAACTGAAGGAGTTTTGGGAGAGAATGGAGAACGGTGGACAGAAGCATTTTAAGTATGATGAGCTCGATGAAAAATACGTTATTTCCACCTACTCGGGGACATTTTTGCACTTTCTTGAGCCGTTGCAGACGGATCTGAATGAGAGATGAGTGCGGCTTACGATACATACGATGAACAATGGTTGGGCAGTGTTTGTTTTTTGGGGGGAAACAATGTTGGTTAAATAAGTGCAGGAGCACGGAAAGTGGGTGGTGTATGAGATCAAAAACATTTTTTTCGGACATGATCGATGAAATCGATGAGGCTGTTGAAGACATTGTTGAGCAGGTCAAAGGCTTTGAGCTTTCGAAAAACTCGATGGGGATAGTTTTTGCTGATGAGGAAATGGACTATCCCGCGTTTTATGAAGCGTTTCACAGGGAATTCGACTTTCCGCTGATGGGATGTACCGCTATGGCAACTCTTTTCGGAGATATCGGATACTGCGACAGCGGAGTTTCACTTATGGTTTTGACTGCCGATGATTGTGAGTTTGCCCTTGAGATCACGGACAGCCTTGACAAATCAAACGGTGATGCTGAGATCGCGGGAGCGTACGAGAGAGCGTCATCAAAGCTCAGTGAAAAAGAAAAGCTTGTCATCTCCTACGGAGTTGTTGCAACCAATCAGAATGATGTTTCCGGAGACGGACTGATCAAAAGACTTGATGAGGTTGTACAGGGAGTTCCGATTTTCGGAGGGCTTGCAACAGAGGCGTTTAATTACAAAGGAAGCAAGGTTTTTTGCAATGACAAGGCTATAGACAGCGGACTTGTGATCGCACTTATATCCGGTAATATTAATCCAAAATATGTAAGCGTCAACTCTATAGAAAATAAATCGACATTTTCTTTTGATATCACAAAATCAGAGGGAAATATCATATATGAATTGAATGGAAAACCGCTTGTAAAGACGCTTGAAGATCTTGATTTCATAGCAGACAAAGAGGATGTGATAGGCGATTATCTTTTGTCACCTTTTGTTGTCACTATGATACAGCCATCCGGAGACAAGGTTTACGCGGCGAGAAATCTGTCATACTTAAACCTTGAGGAAGGAAGCGGGACATTTCTCGGATTTATGCCCGAGGGGGCGGGACTAAGCATAGGTATCATAAATCGTGAAGATGTCCAGAAATCCGTGCAGATGGCATTTTCAACAATGGAAAAGATGATCGGTGACAAGAGAGGATATGAAACACTTTTGTGCACTACCTGCTGTGCGAGATTCCTGGCTTTGGCAAACGATGTAAAAGCAGAAGCAAGGGTGTGTCAGGAGCAAACACCGGAAGGATTTTCCCTGTTCGGTATGTATTCGTATGGAGAATTTTGTCCGATAAAAGGAGAAAAAACAGGAAAAGATTACAACATGTTCCATAACTTTACATTTACTATACTTGCAATCTGATCGTATCGGTTTTGCGGAGGGTGATGCTTACCGAAAGCCGCTTGAAAAATAATGAGCAAACGGAGATCGATATATGGAAGAAGAAAACCTTACTCCCGAGGAGCAGATAGAGAGCTTAAAACATGAGAACAAAAAGCTCAGACGCGAGATCAAGCACATGATGAAAGACAATGTGC
>CAMVCQ010000065.1 GCA_947166015.1 uncultured Lachnospiraceae bacterium | reverse complement strand
AAGAAAAGATTTTTCCAGCGTATGGGTGAACCGTATTTGGAATTTGTAGTATAGCAAAGCGCAGCACCGTTTACCGTAACATCGGTAGATGACTCACCCGTAGCATAGCTGATATCACCTATGCTTACACTCGGTCCCGGATAACCGTCGCATACTCTGATATCACGAACGGCTGCCTTCTCGGAGTTTGTTGTCTTGTATCCGATATAGGTGTAGAGTCTCTCCGCATCACCGTGCGGAGCAACATTGTAATCATATAGTTTGTATCCCTGTTTCTCAAGGTTTGATTTTGCTTCTGTTTCAGTTTCACCATTGAAAAGCCGGATATCCGCGATATAGTCTCCTTTTCCTTTTTCCTCTTTTTCCTTGGACTTTCTGGACACCTCACCGTTTAACGATGTTCTATAGTACAAGAAATGCGAACCGAATTCTTTTTTCATCGCGTAGGCGTTCACCGCCTGAGCATTTGGAGAGCTAAAGCTTACCACGGGCTCTATTCCCGGGGCCTGTTCAGTGCTTGATCCTATCTCACTGAAGAAGAAATCATTTTCCGAGGAAGCACATATCGGATCTCCGGCCGCTGTACTTTTTGTATAGTACATAGCATTCCAGCGCTTTCCGTTTCCGCAGTTGAGGTCTCCGCTTCCTTTGTCATAGTCTCTCACAAGATAATACCTTGTATTTGAAATCTCTCCTGAGTTTAATTCTTCCGCATCAAGAATGAAGTGAGGTATATCTTTGTACTCGTTGTAATCATACTCATCCCATTCGAAAATCGCGTTATATATTTTTTTGCCGATATAGACAAGCAGGGTGATTATCAGTATCACTATAGCGACAAGTCCGCAGATCCCGACTATCAGAGCCAACGCCCCGCCTATTGCCGTCGCAGTCGCACCCGCTGCCGCTCCATAGAACAAAAGCTCAGCTCCTGCTACTATCATACCTACGGCTGATCCAACTCCCGAAACATATGAAACTATCGAGAATACTGCACCTGTTACGGATGATATCATACCGGATGCCATAGAAAACTCATTCCAGAATTTCCCAAGTGCGGTTGTTTTGGTAACATCTGTAAATGTTGCTCCTGCAGCATTGGAACGCAAAAGCTTTTTTGTATATGCGATATCTGATTCAAAAAATTCACTATCTTCGGTGTTCCACACCGGCGCAGCAGCGTATCCGTTTTTGTCAAGATACGCTTTTTGTTCATTTGTCATTTCGATGAGCTTGGAATTCATTTGTTCCTGATCACCAAGCCCTGCAACGAGGCAACCAAAGCCGTTTATCCTCAGAAGTTCAGCCTGTCCCGGAGTCATAGCCATGATGATCGGGTATACTTTTCTGAGTTCACTGAGTTTGCCAAATGACGCCTCTCCCACTGAAACAATGTAGTCTCCGAGCTTTGTGCTGTCATCATAATTGTATCTGTTCAGTGCGTTTAACTGCGACAGATACAAAAGGTCTTCATCACCTGTTTTTATATCAGAGGCGGTTCTTTCTCCCGATGCTATCTCATCGGATCTTTCTCTGATATCCTCAACCGAAGCATCTACATTGGCGTCTCCGGTTTTTCCGGATGCCGTCGGATCTACATCTACCTGCGTACCATCGGAGAGTGTGATCTTTCCTCCGGTGGCTTTTGCGCGCTCTTTGGCGTCACGCACTTTTTTGGAAAAGGTTTGGAGCTGATCTCTCACTCCCATCACAGTTGCCTGATATCTGGTATCAAATGTACGGATAGTCGAACTTGAAAGCTTTTCGAATTTCCCTGCAATACCTGATACTTTCTCCGCAAAGTTTGTTTCAGGTGTAAACAGTCCCGCTGCAAGTCTCGAAACAATGACATTATAAACGGCGGGATTTATCATCATGATAAGTGTTTTTAAATCCTCTTCTTTGTAATCCCCCGAAAGAAGGAGGTCACCGAGAAACTGTTGATCGCGCGAAGGGCTCTCTCCTTTTTTCAATCCTCCGTTTTTGGTTATGTATAGATTCAAAAAATCTCTGGAGGCTGCAGTTGTTTGAGGGATTGTTTTTGAGTTTTCACGAAACTCAGATGCAATAGTCATAAGGGCGGATGCAAGCTCACCGAGTCCTTTTGATGTAGTCTCCATGACCTTGCGGTAGTTTGTGATCTCGTAACCGCCGTTCATCTCCATTGTTTTGATAGCCGTGATCGCATCTGTCCTGTCTGTGGTAGTTTTGTATCCGAGCCAAAGCGAATCACCTTTGTTTCCTTTGTTCAGGTCTTCATTGTGGATGATCCATCCATCCGCGGCGCCTGCTTCTTTTGCATTTTCTCCGCGAAAATATCTGAGCTCTTTGATATATAGCGTCCCTTCCGGATACCCTGCGGAATCAGTTTTTACCTCTTCTTCCGCTGTCCCTTTTCCATCGGGTTTGACAACATCAGGTGTTTGCTTCCCATCCGAAGTGTCTGCTCCGGCATCTGTTTCGGCTGCTTTTACCTCACATTCATAGAGGTCCTGCATAGGTCCGATGCCAAGCATGAGTACCACAAGCAGCATAGAAAGAAGCGTTCTGTATATGCATTTTTTCTTTGTGAAAAATTTGATCATAAGCCGGCTCCTTTCTTGTTTTTCCTGTTTAAAACAAAGGCAATTACCATCAATCCGATAACTGATACCACGCAAATGACGATCACCGCTATATTTCCCTGATTGATAAGTGATCCTGTTGTATTTGTTGCGTCATCGGCTTCATCTGCATTCTCATCTGTTCCTTCAGCCTCCTCGACTGATTTATCCGGCACTTCATCCGCCGGCTCATCAAGTGCAGCGTCATCATCGGAAGCCTCATTCTCTGCTTCCTCTTCGTCTGGTTTTTCCTCGGTTTCCTGTGAATCGGTTTCTACCACAGGATTTGTTTCGTTACTGAATTTATCCATATCCACTCCCTCAAGCTTGATATCTCCTCCGGGAGTGAAGCTTTTGTCCTCGTGCGCAACTACTACATCTGTTTCTCCTGCACCGGAAAAGCTTCCTGACTTCACTGCCTGAGCCAAAGATGCGTTGTCATTGTACAGTGGGATCGATGACTGAGCGCGTTTACCAACGCCATACATATCTCCGCTCCAAAGCAGCTCACTGACCTCGGAAAGCTCGATATCCATAACAGGAAGTCCCGCGCCTTCGCTGAGAGAATAGTAGA
Organism: uncultured Lachnospiraceae bacterium; assembly: GCA_947166015.1. Lineage (GTDB taxonomy): Bacteria > Bacillota > Clostridia > Lachnospirales > Lachnospiraceae > Eubacterium_F. The sequence continues at coordinate 7,984 of CAMVCQ010000065.1, read as the reverse complement.
GTTCGTAATTGTTTTTTTCACCCACCGCATAGATGCCGCGGATTGCTTTTTTTTCATTATTTGTTCTGTTAAACGATATAAGTGTGACCTTGTCATTTTTGTCACCTACAAGTCTGTAATAATCATAGCCACTGTCTGCGACTTTTTTTATCGCACTTTCTTCGCTGCTTCCTTTGATCAGGGCCAGCTCGCTTAAGTATTTGCCGGGCTGATCCTCACTCACAGTCACCAGATAGAGGTCATTTTTCAGGCTTACTGTTTTTCCGTTCTCATCTCTGACTATATGAGAGCCGTTCCCGATGCTTAGTGTGTCGGTCAGGGACAGACCTGTGATCCCGTCTCCTGCTGCTGAGTCATAGGTTCCGTACAGATTCATCCCCGATATGGAACAAAGCTTTTTGTAATCAGCTCCGTCCTTGGTTTTGGGCGCTGAGCCTGAATCGGAAAGTATGATGTTTTTCAACGCACCGCTTTTGCTGTCAGTTGTCGTGTAGCTTAAAAGCGATGAACCTATACGATTTGGAAGGATTTTTTTGCCACCGCTTACTTCCAACAGATCATCTGATACGCTAAGCACGGAAATGTCGCTGATATAGTTTTTGGATGTAAGTGTTTCTCCTGCTGCGTAGGCATCATTTGTCATCAGAATAAACGAAAAGCATAGTGACAAAAATGCAATCAATACTATCGGTTTACTTTTCATATGACTTTCCCTCCTTCCTTTTTTTGTAGTCCACCAATATCAATATGATCACAACTGCTGTGATAGAAATCACTGTAAGCAGGATCAGTACGAAAGTATCCCCACCAATGAGGGAGGCAACATACGATCCGGTCTCGTATTTTCCGTCAACCACTTCTGTTTTGTAGTCGGACGAGTCACTGCTAAAATACTTTTCAGCTGCAAACTGTGTTGTGTTTTTGCATATTTCAATATCTTTCATGTCTTTTTTTGACGACGCTACACCGATTTTTGATCCCTCGGTAAGTCCGCCGTTATTGAGATATGCTCTCGATGCATTTCCATCCTGCAATAGTATATTGCTTGTATAATAATCAATCGTTTTTGAGTTTTTATCAACGATAATTTTTCCGGCAAGGTTCAGATCAGAAAGCGAATCAACATATATCCCTCCACCGCAATCGTCTGCGTAGTTTTTTGTGATCTGAGTGTCTACCAGGCAGGCACCTTTTTTGTTTACATAGACACCGCCGCCTCGTTTTGAATCATTGTTTGTGATATTTGCGTCAAAAACATCCGTAGCGCCGTCTGCCTCGAAGTATATCCCGCCACCCTCTTTGGCGTTGCACTTGCTGATATCAATCTTGTGTATCAGCATACGCGGGTCATCTCTGTCGCTTTCGAGGTACATCGCACCTCCGTAATCACTTACTCTGTTGTTTATGAACCTGCAATTTGTCATGGTCAGCTTTCCGGAGTTGTTGTACAAGCCTCCTCCCCTGTTGTCAGCCATGTTCTCTTCAAACAGAACATTTCGTATATCAACGGTAGCATCGTAGCAGGCGATAGCACCACCGTAGTTTCGTTCGATCACGGCATCCGTACAGCGATTATCTTTGAATATTGTTCCGTCTATCTTTAGATCTGCTTCTTTTCCGTCTATCTTGATCGCTCCTCCGTCATTTGATGAGGAATTCTGATAAAATGTGCATTTTTCTATGGTCACGCTTGCACCGTCCTTGATCTGGATACCGCCCGCCCCGTTTGTCGAGCTTCCTCCCTGTATGACGCCGCCTTTGACCGGATATCCCTGATGATATTTGTCCGGATCCGAATCTATGATCGTGAGCTTGGCGCCGCCTTTGACATGGATTACCTCACCGTCATCGATGTACTTAAATTCAGCCGCCCTCCACAGCCAATGACCGTTTAGATCTATCGTGATATCCGTGTTTGTGGGGACCAGGATACCTCCATCCTGGAAAGAATCAACCGTATCGTCACTGCTATCACCAAGATACGGTATGTCTTTGTAACGCATATCGGCACCCATATCGTAGTGATGCAGGAAATACCACTTTCTGTCGCTTCCGGAGCCCCCTTCTACCTTTGACGGGAACTGGGTTCGGACGTTTTCCTCAAACTCGCAGGCGTTCCAGTCATCCATAAGCTTGACGATGACTTTTTTGCCCTGGTTTGCTTTTGCAACCGCATAGTTCCATGCAATAGCCGTGTTTGAATAAAAATCTCTGACATTGTCCTCGCCCTCGACCATTACGCGAGCCTTGTGCAGATCGTTTGCGGGAAAGCTCTCAGACGGATCTACAAAAACGTCTTTTACCGCGTAGTATGCACTTTCAACAACAGGCCAGGTCCAAGGCTTGTACCATGTCCATGCATGCGCCACCATCGGTCGTATCATGATCGCCATTCCAACAAGCATGGGCGCTAATATCGCAAAACGAACGAGGATTTTTTTGTTTGTTCTTTTCGATCTATCCATAGCTTTCCTCCGTTTCATTTTTCAGCATGTGTGTCAGCGTCTCTATCATAGGGCACAATCATGCCAATTAAAGGTGTCTCTGACTATATAACCGACATAATAATGCCATGCGTTGCATTTTTTTATATTATTTTTACATTTTACCAAAGAATCGGCATTTCCGCAAGTTGGTTTTGACTATCCTGCCTATTTCCCTTCGTTTTGGTCTCATCGCAAAAAAAAGCCCCGCTTTCGCAGGGCTTTTGATGATGCTATCATCCGTATCTGTTTACTTTTGCACTCCATGAAAACCAGGTATATCCTGTTTTTCCTGCATTATTTGAGCAAGGCACGATCAGGCAGATAACATAGTTTCCGGCCTTCCATGGGTTCTTCCAATACAGACACACCTGGGTTTTGTTGGAACCGAGTTTGTTTGTTGTATAGTATTTAGCATTTGGCATATTCCATGGATAGTATCCGTCGTTTCTATAATCAAGGTAATCAGTCTTATAAAACACACGAACATACGATCCTTTTGGAATGCGGCATCCGCTTTGTTTTTTAAATACAAGGCTAACCGGATCATCATTATATATCTTTGTGCTGCTGATGTCAGAATAGTCTTCACCTCGGGCATCAAACGAACACATTTTCAGCGATATTTTTCCCAACTCGCTGACCTTAACTGCTTTCGCCCCCGGTCCCTGCGCGACTCCTACAGTAAGGCTCATCAGCGTGGTAAGTACCAACAAGAGCGACATTGTTTTTTTGATCCATATTTTTTTATTCATCGCTTTCCTCCTAAGCTTCTCTCCAGAAAAGACAATTTTCTGCAGCATCTCCGTATGACAACTGTCCTGTAGGCGGATTCAGTTTTTTCTCAAACTCGATTAATTTTTCCTCTACTCCTGATAAGTCTTTTTCATCTTCTCCGAAACGATTTAATTCATTCGTCAAGATCAGTTCTTCGCCTTTGTCATCTATAGTATAGAACTGTCCCGACGATCCAATGTTCACCAAAAATCTGACAACCGAACCGACTTTGAAAGTTTGTTCATACTCCTTGGAGGCTGCACCTATCTTGAGCGTACGGATCTCAGACTCAGCTAACGATCCGCTTCCTGTGACCTGATCATATATATCCTTATCTACTTCCATAGGATCTCCGGCATCTGAACCATAGCTAAATGTCCATTTTTCATGATCTACACTGCCTGAGATCTCAGGATAGTACATAGCTGCTTGTATGATCTTTCCTGCAAGTGCACCATCAATGGCAAACATCATACGAAGTCTACTGTCGCCATACGGTATATCATACTCTTTGCAATTGTAGCTTGTGTTACCGATATTTGATTCTGTATCATTTACTTTAATATCTTCAATTTCTCCATCTGCTTCGATATCAAGAACCGGGGTTCCGTTTTCATCAGTTGTCTCCGTCATAAACGCCGGAGCAAAATAATTTCCAAAGTAATCTTTGTGGAGTTCTTCCCAGTCCTCCTGCTGATATGTTTTTCCGGTTTTGGGATTGACAACATCCGGTCCGAACACAAGTCGTTCTATCGCCGGTTCACCCGAAAGCTCATTCCAACCTACCAGATCGTAGCTATAATCATATGCAAGATACTTATCCTTGGATGGAGTAGTTTCATCACCCTTTGTCATGATGAAAGTCCCAATTCCCGTATCATCTTTGTCGCTTCTCCAGTTGAAGTCTTTGCTGATATAGACCTCATCCTCAATATCATACGCATAAGACTCTTTTGGAATACTTCCGAGTTTGATCTTGGCAAGCTTTTTGACTGATTTATAATACTTGTCAAAAGTCTTTTTGGTTATTTTTTTTGATCCTTTTTTGTATGTTTTTCCGCTTTTTTTGTATGTTGTTACTGTCTTTAGTTTTCCGGAAGATATCTTGTACGCTGTGATCGTTTTTTTGTTTTTGCCAGGCACAGTCACAATCACAATCTGCTTTTTCTTTGGGTTTTTGCGGATATCGGATACACCTGTGCACTCTTTCATCACACCGACAGATAAATCGTAATCATCATAGTTATAAACCCTGACAGTGTTCTTTTTCTTTCCATTGTACCGCATGATCATCTCATCATTTTTGTCGCTGTTGATGTCATACAATGCGTATTTGGCAGACTTGATACCGCCATTTTTTTCGTAGTTTTGTGCTGCTATAGTCAGCGCGCTGTCGGCATTATTGATCCTTACTTCATGACAGATGTCAAGTTGTTCATCTTTTTGAGCATCAAAGTTTTTTGTGAGGTTTGCGCGGACCAGAGCTTTGAGCTCTTCAGCAAGAGCACTGCTTTCGCTTCCGACGCTTGTTTCCTCGTCAGCATTTACTGATGGATCTGAAGCAGCATTGCCTACAGGTACCACAGTCTGAGGTATCGCGAGCGCCATCGTCATAGATAGTGCGATCAATCGCGCCCTGATCTTACCTGTCTGATTTGATAAAAACATGTGTAATTGGTTCCCCCTTTCGTGAATAAAGCTTTTCATATAGTAGCTCACTGATGCGATCAGTACAAATAAAAATATATCAGAAACGAGTATTTATGTCAACCGAATATCATCCAAGCAGATCTGCATGGCTTTCTTTTGATCCACGAGCTCGGGATGCTTGCGCATATAGTGGATAACGCGGATGCAGCCGAGTGTCCGGGCATTTTTTTCGGTTAATAATAATTCTTCCTTGGGGACATCTCCCATGTATTGTTTCAACATTTTTTCCCACATTTTTGAGGCTTTTTCTGCCGTGAGGCCAAACATTTTTACTGATATTTCATTTATTTTGGGGAACTGTTTGTATGATACAAACAGAGTCGCAAGCTCAAAAATAGGATCACCCGTACACATAGTATCCATATCGATAAGCATCAGTTCGCCGTCAGCCATCATAAAGTTTCCGGGATTTACATCTCCGTGCAATAATGTCAATGAATCGGGGATACTCTCAACAAGAGCTTTTACCTTTTGGAAACATTCATCGTTCAGATCATTTTTGATCTCGTCAAGCCAGATGAGCGTGTCAGCTTTCATGGACGGTATCTCTCCGGGGCTTACCATGTTTGAATGTAGTTTTTTCAGAAGCTTGATAGACTTTTCTATAAACTCCCGAGTGTGGGCTTCATCATCATATATATAGTCGCGTATCGGGACCGCGTTTAACAGTTCAAAGACCGCGCCATACTGCTGTCCAACCCTCACAATATCAAACGGGATCGCGGTGGGAACGCCCATGACAAACGCTTTTCTGGCAAGGTCTAACTCCCTTTGTATGCGCTCCACCTCGATGCCGGGATAGTAGACCTTCACCATGGTGTCGGGCGCAAGCCGAAACACTTCTCCATGCGCACCTCTGCCGATCGACTCGCAACCGTCTATGGATAGTTCTCTATACTCTTTTTTTGCTGTGTTTGACATCCTTTAGACCTCCCTGACAATGCGCTTTTTCCCAGGTGCTATCGCTTTGCCCGGACATACCAAAACACAAAGGTGACAGCCGACACATTTTTTCCCATCAAGAACAGGTTTTCTCTGTGCATCCATTTTGATCGCCTGATGTCCGCCATCCGAACAGGACAGAGCGCATCTGCCGCAGCCTAAGCAGCGCTCCTTCAGAAACCTCGGAAACAGTATGGTATCACGCTCAAGGGTATCCGTTGTTTCACTGATGGTATCAAGGCCGAGACCTATTGCCTGCGTTACATTTTTGAATCCCTTTTCCTTCAGATACAGATTTAAACCTGCTTTCAGATCGTCGATGATCCTATAGCCATACTGCATAACAGCCGTGGTGACCTGAACGGTTCCCGCGCCCAAAAGGATAAACTCAAGTGCATCCTGCCAGGTTTCGATCCCGCCCATGCCGGAAATGTGTGAGCCTTTTAGCTTAGGGTTATTGCCGAGTTCAGATATGAATCTCAGTGCGATAGGCTTTACGGCATTGCCACTGTAGCCTCCCACCGCACTGCGTCCGTGTACGGCCGGAGCCGCAACATACGTGTGCATGTTTACTCCGGTGATGGATTTGATCGTATTTATGGCAGCGATCCCGTCTGCTCCCGCACGCCTTGCTGCTTCAGCCGCAGGACTCATAGTCGCAACATTTGGTGTAAGCTTTGCAAGCACAGGGATACTGCACGCTCGTTTGGCTGCTGCAGTAAACTTTTCCACAAGCTCCGGGACCTGACCGATGTCACTGCCCAATCCACCGTCTGCCATATTGGGGCAGGAGAAATTGAGCTCCACAGCGTCAGCGCCATTTTTTTCACATAACGCAGCTAATTCTCCCCACTCATCTTCGTTTTGCCCCATGATCGAAGCCAAGATGAATTTTTCGGGGTATTTTTCTTTTAATCGGCGAAATATCGCCATGTTTTCAGCAACGCTGTGATCGGATAACTGCTCTATATTTTTGAATCCGACTATGCTTCCATCGTTTCCTTTGATCGCTGAAAAACGCGGTGACGCCTCATGGATATCTATAGAACAGATTGTCTTGAAGCATACTCCCGCCCACCCGGCGTCAAATGCTCGCGCGCACATATCATATGTACTCGCAACGACAGAAGACGACAACAAAAATGGGTTTTCAAGCGGAATCCCACACAGTTCACATTTCAAAAGGTTTTCATCTGCGGGAATCTCTGTATCGCACTCGGGTTTTACCTGATAATACAGACGATTGATAAGGTCTTTTATCGGAACCTCACCCGGTCTTACACATTTGTTTTCACAAGGAGCAGTGCACTTCAAACAGGGGTTTTCATCGGGAAGCTTCTGTGCTGCTATCTGTTCATTTTTAAACCAAATGCTTCGTAGAAGCGTGGATGGATCTACTATATCACAGCCTTGGTCACAAGGTGCATCTATGCACAATGCGCAGTTTATCATATCTGATCTGAATATTTTTGGCTCAGGTTTTAACATTATATATCCCTCCTTGCGTCACATCAGGAAATGCACTTTTGTTTTCTTTCATTATATCGTATCAACAAGCTCTTTTCAAGAAATTTAATTGACTAAAATTAGAAGATGTATTATACTTGACTGTGGAAATTCATTATAAATAATGCAATGGAGGATATATCAATGTTAGACTTTCTTCAAACCTTAATGTGGATAGCTATTGGGTTGGTGGCGCTTTTTGTAGTTCTTTTCATCGTAGCTTGTGTAGTCGGTCACAGCAAAAAAGAAGCTGACATCAAAGACGGCAAATGGCGTGCCAGGAAAAGACTTTTGTTTTTTGGTCTTCCTTGGACATTTACCGTGTATGAATGCGACAACGAAAAGCTTTTGGTGAAATCAGGACTTTTTTCACAGAACGAAGAGGATATCAAGCTCTACAGAATCCTTGATCTCGGATTGAAAAGGTCGCTACTTCAGCGTATGTTAGGACTTGGTTCCATCACCGTATCGAGCTCCGACAGATCCGCCGGAAACAACTATGTAATAGAAAACATCAGAGCATCCAAACAGGCTAAGGAATGGATCTCCGATGTTGTCGAGAAAAA
>CAMVCQ010000064.1 GCA_947166015.1 uncultured Lachnospiraceae bacterium | reverse complement strand
AATATGTCTGTATTTGGAGCTTTTGACGTCAGTGCAACAGGCCTTACGGCCCAGATGCTTCGTATGGATACGATATCTGAGAATCTTGCCAACATCAATACGACCAGGGATGGAAAAGGAAATGTTTACAGAAGAAAAATGGTGGTATTTGAGGAAAAATCATACCCCACATTCAAGGAGAGCTTGGGACTTGCCGGACAGTACATCGGCAAAGGAGTGAAGGTCTCAAGGATCGTTGAGGATCCTACAGAGGGTGCTATGGTGTATGATCCTTCGCATCCGGATGCAAACGAGGACGGATATGTCACATATCCCAATGTCAATACAGTCACTGAGATGACAAACATGATAGATGCAACCCGTGCATACGAGGCCAATGTCACTATGCTCAACGCCTCAAAAAGCATGGCGACCAGAGCACTGTCGATCGGACAGTGATAAATCGGAGGGAAAGATATGGTCATAAACAACATATCAGCCATAACAGACCTTGAGAAGGTCAGCAGATATCAAAACACCAATCCCATCCACGCCCAGAGCAAGGCAGAGAAAACCGGAAGCTTTGATGCGCTGCTGCAGTCAGCTATGGGATTAGTGACAGAGACAAATGATTATTCAAACAAGTCAGAGGAAGAAGAGATCAAGTTCGCGACAGGGGAGTCGGATAACCTCCACGACCTGATGATCGCACAGCAAAAAGCAGCGATCTCTCTCCAGTACACCGTAGCAGTCAAAAATGCCGCGGTCGAGTCATATAAGACTATTATGAATATGCAATTTTAAACCTACGGTTTCCGTTGCAACGATACGAGCAGCGTGATCTGCAAGCTTGCTTGCAAGATCGCGCTGCGAAGTAGAGTGTACGGCGAAGCCGTCGGTGCTCATCCATGAGGTGTTTGTCGCGAAGCGACGGTAGAACCGAGTGCGGACTTTTCATCGACGAGTTTACTCGTCAGGGAAAAGTCGGCCGAGGTGGAAACACCGAATGGATGAGCGCCGGCAACGGAAAAAGTTGTTGACGCGCGGAGCTGCACCGACAGGAACGGTCGGTTGCGGAGCGCCGGCAGAAGGAAATATAGGAGTACCCAACCATGATGGATCGGCTTATCGCGATCAAGGACAAGCTTCTCGCTTTCTGGAATCGCTATACGACCAAACAAAAGACTATTATTATATGCGTGACGCTGGCGATCTTTTTTGCGATCGTCCTTTTGGCGTATTTTCTTACGCGACCGGTTTATGTCGATCTCATCACGCTCGGCAGCGAATCAGCCAGCGAATTCAGAGAAAAACTCGACGATGCGGGAGTACCATACAAGGATGAAGCGGTATCTACCGACCGTGTTAAGTTTATGGTCGAGCAGTCAGCGTACTCAGATGCCGTTGTTGTGATGGGTGCAAATCAGATCACCGACGATACCGGTATGTCCTGGACGGACGCACTTCAGGAGGATATGACTACAACATCACAGGTCAGACAGACGAGGATCACACTTGCACTTCAGTCCTCGATAAGGACGGGACTTCTCACGTTTGATGGGGTCGAGGATGCGACTGTATATCTCGACAGACCTGTTGATGACAATACTATTTTTTCCGAAAAAGCTGAGTCATCGGTCAGCGCATCACTTAAGCTCGCCAAAGGATAGCAAACGCCGTCGGCAACAAAACAACCGACAATATCATCATCACCGACACAGCCGGCAACCTACTCTACGGAAGCAAAGAGGACAATACACTCGGAGGCTCAGTATCGAGCACGAGCGATTACAGAGAAAAGCTCCAGAACACATTTGCAAAAAATGTCCAGACAATGCTCAGAAAAGCAGGCTGGGATGATGTTGAGATCGGAAAGAGCGCTATCAAATTCCGTATGGACAAGATAGAAGAGCTCGTAAAAACATATACGGCAAACGAAGGAATGGATCAGGGATTGTACTCCCACAGCTATAATTATAAATCCGAGGGGCAATCCGGAAGCGGAGGAATCCCGGGAACCGATTCAAACGGTGAAGAGACTGACTATATGATCCGGGATAACGGATCGACAAGTACAGTGACAACTCTTGATAAATACGATTACCTGCCGAATGAGACCGTCAGAAATATCGAGTATGAGGTAGGCGCGGTAGTTCCCGAGGAGTCATCCATCGCGATAGTGCTCACGCATTACAATGTGGTACATGAGGAATCATTGGAGGAGCAGGGACTTCTCGATGATACCACCTTCGATCAGTATGTAGAGCAGAATTCAGCTGCGACTCAGATAGACCTTCCGAACAGGGATGAGCTTATCGAACTCGTTTCAGCGGCGACGGGAATAGCTACAGGAAACATTGATATCATGGCGTATGACAAGCCGGTATACGAAGCAGCCGAGCAGAGCTCATTTTTCGACAATATCACCAATTATCTGATGGTGATACTTACAGTGCTTATCGCGGCATTGCTCATATTTGTCATCATCAGAGGTACATCTCCGGTCGAGGTTACGGAGACCGATCCGGAGCTTTCGGTGGAGGATCTTTTGGAGACAACCAGAGACGACAGAGAAGCGCTTGACGAGATCGAGCTTGAAGATAAATCAGAAACCCGAATTTTGATAGAAAAATTCGTGGATGAAAATCCTGAAGCGGTTGCGCTACTGCTCAGGAACTGGATAAATGAAGATTGGGGAGGCGCGTAATGGCCAGTTCATCAGCCGCTATGGACCTTGACGGCATTCAAAAAGCCGCAATACTTTTGATAACTATAGGTCCCGACAAGGCATCAACAATATTTAAACATCTCAAAGAGGATGAAATAGAGCAGTTGACTTTGGAGATCGCAAACACCAGAAGTGTATCGCCGTCTCAAAAGGAGGCTGTTCTTAACGAGTTTTATGAGGTTTGTCTTGCGCAGCAGTATATCGCAGAGGGTGGTATCGGTTATGCCAAAGATCTTCTGCAAAAAGCGTTGGGTGAAGACAAGGCTGCTCAGGTGCTTGGTAAGCTGACCGCATCACTGCAGGTAAGACCTTTCGAGTTCATCCGAAAAACAGAGGCTTCTCAGATATTGAACTTTATCCAGGACGAGCATCCGCAGACCATCGCGTTGATACTTTCGTATCTCTCACCGCAGCAGTCGGCGGCTATCATCAGTGCACTCACGCCGGATAAACAGACTGATGTTGCAAAAAGAATCGCTATGATGGACAGGACATCACCGGATGTCATCAAAGAGGTGGAAAACATATTGGAGCAGAAGCTCTCGTCACTTGTCAGCCAGGATTACACGATCGTCGGTGGTGTGGATTCGGTAGTAGAAGTCCTCAATACCGTGGACCGTGGAACAGAAAAACACATCATGGAAAACTTGGAGATCGAGGAGCCGGAGCTTGCCGACGAGATCAGAAAAAAGATGTTCGTGTTCGAGGATATCCTTATGCTCGACGACCGTTCTATACAGCGTGTGCTCAGGGAGGTCGAAAACTCAGAGCTTGCCGTGGCACTCAAAAATGCCAACGAGGAAGTTCAAAATGTCATATTCAACAATATGTCCTCTCGTCTTGCAGATATGATCAAAGAGGATATGGAATACATGGGGCCTGTGCGTCTTAAAGACGTTGAGGAGGCTCAGCAGAAGATCGTTAATATCATCAGAAAACTTGAGGATTCTGCAGAAATCGTTATTTCCCGTGGTGGAGGTGATGAGATAATTGTCTAATGTAGTCAAATACCCATTCGTCAATATACAGGGTAAGGAAGCCCGGACAATCTCGTATGAGGATCCGGGCGAATTTACGCCTTTGAAAAAATCATCCAAAGTCGTTATCCGTGATGCAAAAGAAGTAGAGGAAGAAAAAAAGCGCGGAATTGCGATCGAGGATATTTTTCGCTTAAAAAAAGATGAGGAAACCGACTTCGCAAAAAAAGAAGAAGAATTTGATTTAGACGGATTTACACCGGGATTGAATGTGACAATCGCGGAGGATATCCTGAGTGGAAAAATGGGCGGTTACTCAAAAGAGGAGATAGACAAAGCTCACGAGGAAGCCGGTCAGATCATAGAAGACGCCAGGGCGCAGGCCGATCAGATCGTGATAGATGCGAGAAATCAAGCCCAAGACGTGCTTGAGCAGGCGAGAGCCGAGGGAATAGAGCTTGGAAGGGATGAAGGAATGGCTCTTGGCATTGAGGATACTGCCAGGATAAGAGAAGAGCTTGAAGGCGAAAGAGTGGCGCTCGAAGAGCAATATGAAAAAATGGTAGCAGACTTAGAGCCTAAGTTTGTTCAATTGGTAGGAAGTCTTGTGACGAAGCTTACCGGTGTTATAGTTGAGGACAAAGAGGACCTGATACTTCACCTCATAAAAACAGGATTGAATGATGTGGAAAAGCCTGATAAGATCATCATTCGCGTAAGTCAGGACGAATCAGTTCTGGCAGAGGGTGCAAAAAACGAATTCCTGCAGGAGTTTGACGGCGATGTGACCATAGAGATACATCCGCAGGAAGGATTAGAGCCCGGAGAGTGCATCATAGAAGCAGGGGATCAGATGATAGATGCCGGGATACATACACAGCTTGAAAATCTTTTGAGCGCACTTAAGCTTATGAGCTGACGGGGAGGAAAAATGGCTGCGGAACTGAGCTTTAATATGGCAAAATACGAGACGCTTCTTGACCGCAGTTATACGAGAAGCCTCGGTAAGGTTGCAAAAGTCGTGGGACTGACTGTTGAGTCGATAGGACCGGAGGCGAAGCTAAACGACCTCTGCCTGATACATTCTTCATCAAGGCCTGAGCCCGTAAAAGCTGAGGTCGTAGGATTCAGAGATGACAGGGTGTTGCTTATGCCCTATGACGATGTCGAGGGAGTCGGGCTTGGAAGCTTTGTTGAAAACACGGGAGCACCGCTTACTGTTGCGGTTACAGACGAGCTTCTCGGACAGTCACTCGATGGAGTCGGAAATCCTATGTCTTTTGAGGGGCTTCCGGCAGGATCGCCAAGATACTCAGTTGAAGCAGATCCGCCGGATCCGTTGTCGAGGGAGATCATCACAGACCCACTACCGCTTGGTGTAAAAGCTGTTGACGGACTTATAACAGTTGGAAAAGGGCAGCGTATCGGGATATTTGCAGGGTCCGGAGTCGGAAAAAGTACCCTCATGGGTATGTTTGCAAGAAATACAAAAGCAGATATAAATGTAATAGCGCTTATAGGAGAGCGCGGTCGTGAGGTAAGGGAATTTATAGAACGAGACCTGGGCGAGGAAGGTATGAAACGCTCTGTCGTAGTCATTGCAACCTCGGACAGGCCCGCACTTATCAGAAACAAAGCGGCAAAGACAGCAACCGCCATAGCCGAATACTTCCGAGATCAGGGCAAGGATGTACTTCTGATGATGGATAACCTCACCAGGTTTTCCATGGCTCAAAGAGAGATAGGATTGGCTTCTGGAGAACCGCCTGTGTCAAGGGGATATCCGCCGAGTGTATACTCGGAGATGCCGAAGCTTCTTGAGAGAGCCGGAAACTCAGACAAAGGATCCATCACCGGCCTCTACGCAGTGCTTGTAGACGGTGATGATTTCAACGAACCGATAGCGGATACAGCCAGGGGAATTCTTGATGGGCATATAGTTTTGTCACGTGGGATGGCTCAGAAAAACCATTATCCTGCGATCGACGTTCTTGCAAGTATATCCCGTGTCATGTCGGCGGTTGCCACAAAAGAGCACAAAGCAGTTGCCGGTCAGATGAAAGAGGTGCTCGCTACCTACCGCGATGCGGAAGACCTCATAAACATCGGCGCATATAAGCCCGGCTCAAACAAATCGATAGACTACGCGATCGAAAAAATAGATGCAGTCAATGCATTCTTAAAACAGGGAACAGATGAAAAGTTTGACTTCGACGACATTGTTGGGCGAATGACAGCAATCTTTGACGATACACCTGCCGAATGATCCGGTTAGACGTATTCTGTATTTAGACTGATTCCGGGGAGGTTTACATGGCTAGATTTATATTTCCGCTTCAAAACATCCTGACTATGAAGGAAAAGTTAGAAGACCAGGCCAAAAATGAATACTCCCAGGCAAATCTGCGCTTGCGCGAAGCAGAGGAAGAGGAAGAACGACTGAAAAAACGCCAGGCAGAGGCAGAGCGGGAACTCTCCGAAATGCTCGCCGAGGTGCTTGATGTGATGCGGATCAAAAACAAGGAAGATGCTGTCGAGATATTGAAAATGTATGTCGGCAATCAGCATCTGGTCGTGCTGAGAAGAAGAAAAGAGGTCGAGGATGCCAGGGAAAAGTTAAACGAAGCGATCAAAGAGAGAAAGACATTTGAAAAGCTTCGTGAGCACGCATTTGAGGAATTTGTAAAAGAGCAAAACGCGATAGAACAAAAAGAAATAGACGAATTGGTAAGCTACAGACACGGTCGTGTCTAAAAAATAAACGGAGTTACAAATGGCAGAAGAAAAAGAAGTAACAGAAGCTGAAGAGGGACTTGAGGTCACTGCAAATGCGGATGAGGACAGTGCCGGCTCGAAGGTGATAACCGCGATCATAGTCATCGTGATAGTCGCCATCTGGCTGGCTATTTTTGGTGTGCTCATCAAGCTTGATGTAGGTGGATTCGGAAGCGGAGTGCTATATCCGGTCCTGAAAGACGTTCCCGTTATAAACAAGATCCTTCCTGAGACGGGAGACGGCAAGACTGCTGAGTCGGGGTACTATACAAACCTGGAGGCTGCAAATGCCAAAATACAGGAGCTTGAGAAAAAGCTTGCCGCCACGACAAGCTCGGATACAATGAATGCCGACGAGATTGAGCAACTGAAAAAAGAAAACGCCAGACTGAAAAAATTCGAAGACGACAGAAATTCGTTTGCAAAACGACAGAGTGAATTTCAAAAAAATGTCCTGTTCGCGTCCGGAAAACCTGATACTGAGGAGTACAAAAAGTATTATTCCGAGATAGGCGAGGACAATGCCGAAAAGATATTTAAGCTTGTTGCGAAAAACTATATATACCAGCAGGAGCTCTCCGATCAGGCGGATATACTTGCAAAAATGCAGCCTGCCAACGCGGCCAAAACCCTTACGGAAATGACCGGGGATCTGCAGCTGATCGCAGATATCCTAAACAAAATGCAGGCCTCGAAAAGGGCTCCGATCATGGATCAGATGGAGTCTACCGTGGTTGCGCAGATAGAGACGAAGCTATCAAAAGGATGATGCTTTCGATATACGAGCGGGGCATTTTTATGTATAGAACAAAAAATGACAGATACGCAGTTTGGAGGAAAAAATGGCAAAAGCAGATGAAAAAACTTCAGTGACAGCCGACGCATCCGAAGAAGGAAAAGGCTCAAAAGCAGTCACGATCATCATAGTTTTGGTTATAGTCATCATCTGGCTGGCTATTTTTGGTGTGCTCATAAAGCTTGATGTGGGAGGATTCGGAAGCGGTGTCATGTATCCGATCCTGAAGGATATACCGGTCCTGAGCATGGTCCTTCCTGAGTCAAAAGAGTCCGAAAACACGGTGAAAACCTACGACAACCTCGATGAGGCAAATGAAAAGATCAAAGAGCTTGAGGAAAAAATAGCCGCAAAGTCAACATCAGACGGCAAAAACACAAGTGAGATAGATAAGCTCAGAGCCGAAAACGCGAGGCTCAAAAAATACGAAGCTGACCAGGCGCAGTTTGCGACAAGGGTGTATGACTTTGACAAGCAGGTCGTATTCGGTGATAAAGCGCCTGATACCGTTGAGTATTACAATTATTATTCGGAGCTGAACAAAGACAAGGCTGAGAAGCTCACAAACAAGGTTGCAAAAAAGTTTAATTACAGTCAAAAGATCAAAGACCAGGCTGAGACATTTACAAAAATGCAGCCTGCACAGGCGGCGGCAGCGCTTACGGAGATGTCCGGAGATCTGACGCTTGTAGCCAAGATACTTGACTGTATGCAGGCTTCAAAGGCAGCGGTCATACTTGACCAGATAGAGCCGACTGTCATGGCGCAGATCGTGACCAAGATGACGAACATGAAAAAATAAATAAAAATGACCTGAACGCTCAAGTTTCCTTTCAAGTTGTCGATATATATCTTGACGGATATCATATAGGTATCCAAATCAGACAAGGAAAGGAGGCAAGTGTATGAAGACACAGGGATTAACCCTGATGCAATCCAAAATGTCTGAGATTAAAGTTACAAAAAAGACTACCGGGGAAACGACAAAAGCAAACGATCAGACATTCGACAGTTTCATTAAAAACAGCGCAGGAGGCGCGAAGGTTGAAAACAAATCTAAAGCACCCGAAAGTGCACAGATTCAACAATCTAAAAAATCTGAGGACGGAACCTCATCCGATACTACCCAAAGCAAGGATGCTAAATCAAATGAAATAAATACAAATAATTCAAGGACGAATGATACAAAAGCAACAACAGACAAAACCGACAAAGCACAGGAGACAACAGATGTTGCAAAGGTATCAAACGAAACTGTTGATCAGAGCATCGACACAGAAGAAGTCAATGAAAAGGTTTTAGAGATTCTTTCGGGAATACTCGGACTAAACGATCAGGAGCTGACAGATCTTTTCAATATGGTTGATATGGAGCCCAAAGATTTGTTCCTGGGGATCCAATCAGGCGAGATCGAGAGCTTTTCGATCACAACGGTACAGACCTTCGTGATGGAGGTACACGGAATCGAAGATCCATCGGCGTTCCTTACAAACGATGTACTGAACAAAGAGCTAAATGACATTTTTGATCAGATGAAACAGCTTATGGCTGACCTGATGGGAATAACTCTTGATGATAAGGGTGAGATCAAGGATGATGTTTGGAAAGACTTTGTGACACAGCTCATCGGAACAAAGGAAATCGCACCGACAGAAAATGCTGAGAAAACTCAGATGATCGACATTCCGACAGATACGACCGAATCAGACAATGCGGATGAGCAGGGACAGATGCAGGTGATCATCGAAAACCGCACTTCCTCGGATGCAGGCTCACAGATGGGAGCAAGCACGGGACAGGGAAGCGGACTCGGAGCAGACGAGCTTGATCGTACGGCACAGGATGTGGAGAGACTTGCGAGTCAGACAACAACAAATCCTCTTTCAGAATTCGCCGACAAGCTTGCAGATGCGGTGAGTGACCAGGCACCGACCACAGAGACGAGACAGACGATGACCGAGATGGTTGAACAGGTTGTAAAACAGGTTAGAGTAAGAGTGATGCCTGAAACCACAAATATGGAGATTCAGCTTCACCCGGCAAGCCTCGGAAAAGTAAGCGTACAGATAAATGCTACAGCCACACAGGCTTCGGCAAGACTGATCGTTGAAACACAGGCTGCAAAAGAAGCGCTTGAAAGCGGAATGATAAGACTTCAGGAAGCATTCGAGGAAAAAGGCATCAAGGTTGAATCAGTAGAGGTTACGGTATCAAACTTTGATCTGATGATGAAGCAGGACGACAATGATCAGAGCCAGACCGGCGAAGGATCGGGAAGAAGAAACGGATCATCCTCAAATTCATCTGAAGAAACACAGGCAGAACCTGTTGACAATCAAACAGAAGCTTCAAGAAGAGATATAAACAGTACCGTAGACTATACGGCATAAGGAGGTAAGATATGGCAGTATCAAGTACAGATATCAAAACAGCACTTGATGAACTCACCTACAAAAATCTTGATTCTGAATCCGTCAGCAAGGTTAGAGGAGACAGCTCACTTGGAAAAGACGAGTTTTTGAAACTCCTTACAACACAGCTCAGTTATCAGGATCCTCTAAATCCTCAATCGGATAATGAGTTTATCGCACAGCTGGCACAGTTTTCATCACTTGAGCAGATGCAAAACCTAAACTCAACCTTCAACAATACATCAGCGTATTCGCTTATAGACAAATACGTCGAGATAGAGAGTGACGGTGAGGACGGCAAACACAATTCGGTTCAGGGAATCGTAGACAGCGTCAAGGTTTCATCTGAAGGAGCAAAAGTAGTAGTGGACGGAATCAGCTACAGCGTGGATGACATCTACAAGGTATCAAGTCCTACAGAGGAACAGTGGGCAGCTAAGCTCAAGGCTGATGCTGAAGCAAAAGCAAAGGCTGAAGAAGAAGCAAAAGCAAAAGCTGGAGAGGAAGCAAACAGTTAATAAGACAGGGAAGTCGATAGGACGGTAACTGTCACAGGAAAAGGAGGCGCCTATGAATATCGATCAGATCAGAAATTCGTATCTCGGCACTCCGATGGGTGATAACAAAAGCCGGACAGATACGAAAGCCGATGAATCGGGAAGATCATTTGGTGAATACCTATCCGATTTGAGCACCGAAAAAAATGTCCGTTTTTCCAAACACGCATCGCAAAGACTTGATTCGAGACAGATTGAGCTCTCGGAGGAACAACGAAACAGATTAAACGAAGCGACCGGAAAAGCAAGAGACAAAGGATTGAAAGAATCGCTTGTGATGGTAGACAACCTTGCATTTATCGTAAATATCAAAAACAACACTGTAGTGACCGCGGTAAATGACACTGAAAAGTCGGTATTTACAAACATCGACGGAGCGATAATCGGATAACAAACAACACAAACAAACACGCCGGCCCGACGGGCTTTTTGGTGAAAAGCTCTTAGGAAGCGTGTTCAACCCCCGAATGACAGAGGGGGATGAGCAAATGGAGGGACCAAATTATGATGAGATCATTGTTCTCCGGAATATCCGGATTGAAAGTACACCAGACAAAAATGGACGTTATCGGTAACAACATTTCAAACGTAAACACCGTAGGCTTCCGTGCATCAAGCGTAAACTTCACGGATGTGTTCTATCAGACAGCACAGGGTGCATCAGGACCGAACGCAGAGACAGGAGCTCCCGGTACAAACGCAACCCAGATAGGTCTTGGTGCAAACGTTGCAGCTATCGCAGTTGACCTTTCCGGTACAGGTGCTACACAGCGTACAGACCGTGGAATGGATGTAATGATAAACGGTGATGCATTCCTGATCGCAAAGCAGAACGGAAATACATACTTCACAAAGTCAGGAGCGCTTGATGTAGACGCAAACGGAACTCTGTATTGTACAACAAACGGAGCAGCTATCCTCGGATGGCCGGCAGTAGATACGGGAGACGGTACCAGAGAGATCAGAAAGGATAC
>CAMVCQ010000063.1 GCA_947166015.1 uncultured Lachnospiraceae bacterium | reverse complement strand
TCAAATACGAAAGTGGTGTGCACAGGGTACAGAGAATACCGGTGACGGAGTCAGGAGGTCGAATACATACATCAACCGCTACTGTTGCGATTATGCCGGAGGCAGAAGAGGTAGAAGTAAATCTTGATATGAATGATTGCCGTTTTGATGTATTTAGGGCATCAGGAAACGGAGGACAGTGCGTAAATACAACCGACTCTGCGGTTAGGCTCACTCACATTCCGACCGGCATAGTTGTTTCCTGTCAGGATGAAAAATCACAGCTTAAAAATAAAGACAAAGCATTGAAGGTGCTTCGCGCGAGACTGTTTGAATTAGAGCGTGAGAAAGCCGCCGGAGAACAGGCCGAAAACAGAAGGTCGCAGATAGGAACAGGAGACAGATCAGAAAAGATCAGGACCTACAATTTCCCACAGGGAAGGGTTACGGACCACAGGATCGGACTTACCGTACACAAGCTTGATGCTGTGATGGACGGAGAGCTGGAGCTGATCATCGATCCGCTTATCGCGGCAGATCAAAGTGCCAAGCTTGCCAAGCTTGAAGGCTGATCGGAAAAGGCTGTTCGGTAAAGGTTGATACGTAAAGGCTGATCAGTTGTTGAGAGAGTGACTTATTATTTTTAACAGGATATTATTGAATAACTAAATAAAAAAAGGAGACCAAAATGAGCGATATTAACATTGTTTGTCTTGACTTAGAGGGAGTGCTTGTTCCTGAAATATGGATCGCATTTGCCGAAAAAGTAGGAGTTGAGGAGTTCAAAAAAACAACAAGAGATGAGCCTGATTATGATAAGCTTATGAAATACAGGATCGATCTTTTGAAAAAGCATTCACTGGGACTAAAACAGATACAGGAGACGATCGCAGGGATCGAGCCGCTCGAGGGAGCGAGAAAGTTTCTTGATGATCTGAGAAAAGAAGATTGTCAGGTGATCATCCTTAGTGATACATTTACCCAGTTTGCAGGTCCTTTGATCGAGAAGCTCGGCTCTCCGACTATTTTTTGCAATACACTTGAGGTTGGAGAAAACGGCGAGATCACAGGTTATAGAATGCGCGTAGCTGACTCAAAAAGAGCGACTGTAAAAGCGCTGCAGTCTGTTGGATTTGAGACAATAGCTGCAGGAGACAGCTTCAATGACCTCGGAATGATAGAGGAGAGCAAGGCAGGGTTTTTGTTCAGATCTACTGATGAGATCAAAAATGCCCACCCCGAGCTTGAGGCTTTTGACGAGTACGATGACTTTCTTGCGGCTATCAAAAAAGCGTTGTGATATAGTTATACGACAAACAGTATGACATGTTTTCTTTAAATTTATCTTGCATGTCCCAAATAACTGTGTTAGAATTAAAGTGGAAGGTTAAACAGGTCAAGGATGACCGCATATCATTATCAAAGGAGTGATACTATGGCACACGGAATGGATGTGACATCGCTTAACGGATTCAATCCCACACAGGCGCTTATCAACAATTCTTTCAAGAATTCGTCTGCAGCAGGCTGGATGGCAGGAGTCGGAGATCTGAAAATGATCCAGAGCGGCACCTACAAAAGAACTCTGCAGAGTGTTTATGATAAGCAGGACAAGGATGAAGTCAGAGAATCCGTGAAAAATGCGGTATCTCCGGAATCAATCTTCGATAAAAAAAGTGCTGAAGATCTGAAAAACAGCACAGAGAGTGCGCTTTACGGAAAAGGCGGACAATTCGAAGCATTGTTCTGAGAGCTGTCGGGGATATACCCCGCGGTCCGGAGAAAATGATAACTGATAACAAAGGAGGGCATGCTTGTGCGTGCCCTTCGCTTAGTTACAAAGGACTGAGTAATTGGTCTTGATAAGGAATAAAAAAATATGAGAAAAGTATTTGTTCCTGTAGAACAGATATCCGAAGACACCATAATCATATCAGGTGAGGATGTGGCACATATAAGGGATGTGCTCAGAATGAAGCCGGATGACGAGATTGTGGTATCTGCGGGAAAAGGAATAAACTATAATTGCAGGATAGACTTGATCGAAAAGAATGAGATCCGACTTGATATCATATCACAGGAGCCTGATATAGCAGAACTTCCGGTTAAGATCAGTCTCTATCAGTCATTACCAAAATCCGATAAGCTTGAGCTTGTCATACAAAAAGCGGTTGAACTCGGAGTCTGTGAGGTGATCCCCGTCAGATCTGCAAGGAGTGTCGTAAAGCTTGATGATGCAAAAGCTGAGAAAAAACGACTCAGGTGGCAAAAGATTGCCGAAGAAGCTTCTAAGCAGGCAGGAAGAGGAGCTGTCCCGGAGGTTTTGCCTGTGATGAGCTTTGATGAAGCCGTAAAAAGAGCGTCATCTTCTGAGGGAGTATTTATCCCGTATGAGCTTAGTGAGGAGTATGGTTCTCTTTCAAATCTTGAAAAAGAAATACGATCCGGCATCAAAAGTATATCGGTGTTTATCGGACCTGAGGGAGGATTTGAAAGAAGCGAGGTTGAGGCTGTGACAAAAGCCGGAGGAAAAGCCATATCACTCGGACACAGGATACTTCGCACGGAAACTGCATCGATAGCGGTGCTCGCATACATTATGTTTGTTGCGGAGATGCACTACAACAAACAATGATACAGGAGTTTAGTTTTGGATAGAGAAATATATCTTGATAATGCAGCTACTACAAAGCCCGATGAAAAGGTCATCGAAGCAGTAGCGCGTGCTATGCGCGATAGCTATGGAAACCCTTCGTCTCTTCACAAAAAAGGAATTGAGGCTGAGGGCATTTTTCGTGAGTCATCTGAGGTGATAGCAAAGTCGTTGAAGGTCAAGCCCGGCGAGATCATTTTTAATTCAGGCGGCACTGAGAGCAACAATTCCGCTATCATAGGGACTGCGCTTGCGTACAAAAGGACGGGGATGCATATAGTGACTACGGAGCTTGAGCATCCTTCGGTGACATCTGTTACGGAGTATCTGAAGCAACTTGGGTTTGATGTGACTTACATTGCACCCGATAACACAGGCCGTATAGATCCGGACACACTGAAAAAAGCAATTCGACCTGATACCACGCTTGTTTCCGTGATGACTGTAAATAACGAGATCGGTACGATCCAGGATATTGCATCGCTTGCGAAAGCCGCAAAAGAGGCAAACCCCGATATAAGGTTTCATACCGATGCGGTGCAGGCCTATGGAAAGCTTCGGCTCACACCAGAAAAATGGTCCGTCGATATGATGAGTGTGAGCGGTCACAAGCTTCACGGACCGAAAGGCGTGGGATTTCTCTATATGCCCGATACCGGAAAAACTCATCCTTACATACACGGAGGAGGCCAGCAAAAAAACAGAAGATCCGGTACTGAAAACATCCCCGGGATCGCAGGACTCGGAGCTGCCGCAAGGCTTGCAAACGATGGGATAGATGAGCATTTGAAAAAAGCCGCCGACCAAAAGAGACTTTTTTTGGAGTCGATATCTGACATAGAAAACGTCGTGATCCAGGGAGTGAGCGAGAATTTTTCAAATGACAGAAAAATAACTGAAGAAGAAATCAAAAGATCAACCGATACAACCTGTTACTCACCATATATCATAAGCGTCGGGGTCAAGGACGTAAAGAGCGAGGTTTTGTTACACGCATTGGAAGAAGAGGGGATATATGTTTCATCCGGATCCGCCTGCTCGTCCAATCATCCCGGCATCAGCCGCACGCTTACGGCTACGGGATCGCCCAAAGAGTACATAGACTCTACGATCAGACTTAGCCTGTCACGGTTTACGACCGACGAAGAAATACGTATCACGGCAGAAGCATTTCATAAACTCATCCCGACATTCAGAAGGTTTGTCAAAAGATGATCATAGAAAAAGAAAGAGAGAAAAAATGGAAACATCCTATCTTATCAAGTATGCCGAAATAGGCATAAAAGGAAAAAATAAATACAAATTTGAGGACGCACTTGTCAAAAATATCATCTCAAGACTTCGCGGAGTCGAGGGAGAATTTCGTGTCCACAAGGAGCAGGGGCGTATACTTGTCATGCCGTTATCAGACTACGACAGAGACGAGCTTTTGACGGCGCTTATACATATATTCGGAGTGGCACAGGTGTGCCCGGTGACAGCGATCGAGGACAAGTCATTTGATAATGTTTTGTCAGGTTTAAAAGATCACATATTACGCGAGATCGGCGACAAAGAGTTCACATTCAAGGTATTTGCAAAAAGAGGCGACAAAAAATACCCCATAGACAGTCCCGAGATCTGCAGGGAAGCCGGAAAATACATCCTTGACGAGATACCCGGAGCAAAGGTGGATGTTCATCATCCCGAGTACAAGGTTTTTGTGGAGATCAGGCGCGAGGCGTATGTGTATGTGAGTGGAGTTCCGGCGCCGGGAGGAATGCCCGTCGGAACTGCGGGAAAGGCGATGCTCCTTTTGTCCGGAGGTATTGACAGCCCGGTGGCAGGCTATAGGATAGCAAAAAGGGGAGTGAAGATCGAAGCGGTTTATTTTCACGCACCGCCATACACCAGTGAGAGGGCGAAGCAAAAGGTAGTTGACCTCGCAAAGATCATTTCTGAGTATACGGGGCCGATACTTCTTCATGTGATAAATTTCACTGACATACAGATGGCTATATATGAAAAATGCCCCCATGATGAGCTTACCATCATCATGAGAAGATATATGATGAAGATCGCCCAGATGATCGCAAAAGACAGAGAGTGTCTGGCGCTTGTTACGGGAGAGAGTATAGCGCAGGTTGCGTCTCAGACTATGCAAAGCCTTGCGGCTACGGATGCGGTTTGTGAGATGCCGGTTTTCAGACCTCTTATCGCAATGGACAAAAAAGAGATCATAGAGGAATCAGAAAAAATCGGTGCGTACGAGACATCGATCCTCCCGTATGAGGATTGCTGTACGATATTTGTTGCAAAGCATCCTGTGACAAAGCCTAAGCTTGACAGGATAGAAGAATCAGAAAAGAACTTAACGGATGTGATAGACGGACTTGTAAAATCGGCATATGAAACAAAAGAGGATATCTGGGTAAGCAGTTTTTGAGCACAAAAAAAGGCGCTGAAATATCAGCGCCAAAGTATTGTCATTTATTCTACCGTGAACTGCTTGAGATTCTCAAGAATAGTCTCAATGTCCTCTGTCTCACTGTGGATGTTCAGTTCAATAGGCTTTGAAAGATCAAGGCTGAAAATACCCATGATAGACTTTGCATCGATGACATATCGACCGGATACAAGGTCAAATTCAGCATTGTACTTGGCAACTTCGTTGACGAAATCCTTGACTTTGTCAATTGAATTAAGTGATACTTTGATAGACTTCATACAAGTCCCTCCTTTATTGATTTGATGTTTTCCATACGGCTATATCATACTATGAAGACGATGGATTGTCAATGGATAAATAAATAAAAATGTATTTTTAAGGAGTAAAAATGAGGGTTGCATTTTTGACTCTCGGCTGCAAGGTGAATTACTACGAGACCGGGAAAATAAAAGAAGAATTCGAAAAAGACGGTTACGAGATCGTCGATTTTGACGAGACCGCGGATATCTACATTGTTAACACCTGCACGGTCACAAACATGGCAGACCGCAAATCAAGACAGATGCTACACCGTGCAAAAAAACATAACCCAAATGCACTCGTTGTCGCGTGCGGATGCTACGCTGATGCCAAGGACGGAGAGGCGTTGGGAGCGGATATGTCCGTGGTCAACAAGGATAAAAAAAATGTTCTGAAGCTTGTCAATGAGGCTCTGAAGGGAAGACAGATCACAGAGGTAAATGCCGACGGATTTGAAAAAAAACCAAATCGCCCCGCAGAAAGAACAAGAGCATTTATCAAAATCCAGGATGGTTGCAATCAGTTTTGTACATATTGCCTGATCCCTTATGTCAGAGGACGAGGAGTGCTCGTAAGCAAGCCCGAGGACGAGGTTGTTGATGAGGTCATACAGCTCGTGAGATCGGGATACAAAGAGGTTGTGCTCACCGGTATCCACCTGTCTTCGTATGGTACGGACATAGCCGGAGAAAAAAGCTTTCTAAAGCTTGAGGGCAGACCGCTCATCTCACTCATAGGAAAACTAAATGATATAGAAGGCTTGGAGAGGATCAGGTTAAGCTCTCTTGAACCGCGTATAATCACCGAAAGCTGGGCCAAACAGCTTGCGACTTTTGAGAAGGTTTGTCCTCATTTCCATCTGTCGATGCAAAGCGGATGCGATGAAACTCTGAAGCGTATGAACAGACATTACACCTCGGCAGAGTACGCTGAGAAGGTCGATATCCTGAGGAAAATATATGAAAACCCGGCAATAACAACTGATGTTATCGTGGGATTTCCCGGTGAGACCGAGGAGGAATTTGAGACAACCTTTGAGTTTGTAAAAAAGATCGGATTTGCCGATCTGCACATTTTTCAATACTCAAAAAGGGACGGAACCATCGCTGCAAAAATGGACGACCAGGTGAGTGCAGAGCTGAAAAAACAGCGCAGTGAACAGCTTGCAAAGGTTATGGAGCAGTCAAAAAAAGAGTATGAAAAGCTTTTTGAGGGGATAGATCAGGAGATTCTTTTTGAAACTGAGCAGTTGATCAACGGAAAAACATACCTGACAGGCTTCAACACGAGATATGTCAGATTCTTTCTTGATACGGAAAAAGCGGGAGAGTACGGTGCATTATCCGGTGAGATATGCTGTATAAGGGCAGCGGATCTGAGAACAGACTGATTATTTCGGCGTTTCCTCAAAAAAATTTATTTTTCTATTGCGTTATTTTTGTTTTTCGTTTAGAATAATGATATATGATTTATTTTGCGAGGTTAGGTTATGAACGAAATACACAACACACAATATTTCAATGCTAACTACGACGCGGATTATGATGTCCGTGATATTATCGAGGCTGTATATATCGCCCTTACTGAAAAAGGGTACAATCCCGTGAATCAGATCGTTGGATACCTGATGAGCGGTGACCCGACATATATCACGAGCCACAAAGGCGCGAGAAGCCTTATTATGCGTGCTGAAAGAGATGAGATCATAGAGGTCTTTTTGGAAGACTATATCAAATTCAATTTTGACGGAGCGAAAAACTGACAGCCTATGAGTATAATGGGACTTGATTTCGGGACAAGTACGGTCGGAGTTGCGATCAGCGACAGTATGCTGATCACGGCGTTGCCTATCGAGACTATCACGCGCAAGGGTGAGAACAAGCTCAGGCGCACCTATGCGAGGATCAAAGAGCTTATCGAGGAATACTCTGTTGACAGGATAGTCGTGGGTGAACCGAAAAACATGAACGGAACGGATTCGGAAATGTCCGAGCTCGCAGGGGATTTTGCTGAAGAACTCGAGAAAAAAACAGGACTGCCTGTTGAGATGTGGGACGAGAGAATGACAACTATGACTGCCGGCAAGGTTTTGCAGGCAGCCGGTATCAAAGGTGCCAACAAGAAAAAATACGTTGATAAACTGGCGGCATCCATTATTTTGCAAGGGTATTTGAATTACTATGGACAACGGGAAAATAACGCTCTTTGATGAAGACGGAGCGGAGCTTGATTTTTATATACTTGAACAGACTGAATTATCGGGAGAGACATATCTTCTCGTGACTGATGAAGCGGAGGATGTGGAGGAAGCAGAATGCATTATTCTGCGTGAAAAAGTAACCGAAAACGAAGATGTAATCTATGAGACGGTGGAGGATGATGACACTCTAAAAGCACTTCTGGGGTTGTTTGAGGAATTGCTCGAGGATGTGGACATCAAACTTTGACCTGTCTTTTTTATGTAAAAAAATAAAAGAACAGGAGTGAAAAAATTGAAGAAAAAACTGAATACTGCGGATGAGACTGTACGCATTATTCCGCTCGGAGGCCTCGAACAGATCGGGATGAATATAACGGCCTTCGAAACGGAGAGCAGTATCATCGTTGTGGACTGCGGACTTGCATTCCCCGAGGATGATATGCTTGGTGTAGATCTTGTGATTCCGGATATCACATATCTGGAGGAAAGACGTGACAAAGTCAAGGGCTTTGTTATCACGCATGGGCACGAGGATCATATAGGAGCGCTTCCTTATGTTCTCCAGAGACTTTGTGTGCCTATATATGCCACAAGGCTTACTATGGCCATTATTGAAAACAAACTAAAAGAGCACAACCTTATCGGCAATGTCAAACGAAAGGTGATAAGCTATGGACAGTATATAAATCTCGGTGATTTCAGGATCGAGTTTATATGTACAAATCATTCCATAGCTGATTCTGCGGCACTTGCCATATATACGCCCGCCGGGATCATCGTTCATACCGGTGACTTCAAGGTTGATTACACACCGGTTTACGGGGATACCATAGATCTTGCGAGGTTCGGCGAGCTTGGGAAAAAAGGTGTACTTGCGCTGATGTGCGATTCGACCAATGTTTTGAAGCCGGGATTTACCGAGTCAGAACGAACGGTTGGAAAAACTCTCGATTTGATCTTCGAAGAAAACGAAAAGAGCAGGATCATAGTTGCGACATTTGCGTCAAATGTCGACAGGGTACAGCAGATCATCAATTCCGCAAAAAAACAAAACAGAAAAGTTGTTATAGAAGGCAGGTCTATGGTAAACATAGTAAATACTGCCATTGAGCTCGGCTATATTCAGGTTCCTGAAGGGATGATGATATCCCTCGAGGAAATGAGCAATTATACCGATGACCAGCTTGTGCTGATCACGACGGGAAGTCAGGGAGAGTCTATGGCGGCTCTTTCAAGGATCGCTGCAAACATTCATAGAAATGTTGTCATAAAGCCGGGCGATGTTGTTATATTCAGCTCAAGACCTATCCCCGGTAACGAAAAATCAGTATCAAAGGTTATAAATGAGCTCTCGATGAAGGGCGCAAAGGTGATCATTCAGGATACTCATGTTTCAGGTCACGCCTGCGCTGAGGAGATCAAGCTCATTTACTCGCTTGTTAAACCCAAGTATGCGATACCTGTTCACGGCGAATACAGACATCTGATAGGACAGGGCGAGCTTGCAGTGACGATGGGCGTCGACAAAAAAAATGTCATCATTCTCCGTTCAGGAGATGTGCTTAAGATCGGCGAAAAACAGGCGAAGGTAGTCGAAAGAGTCCACTCTGCAGGTATCATGGTGGACGGACTCGGAGTTGGAGATGTCGGAAATATCGTGCTCAGAGACAGACAGCACCTGTCTGAAAACGGACTGATAGTGGTTGTCATAACACTTGAGAGAGGTTCGAATTATATCCTTGCCGGTCCCGATATCGTCTCACGCGGCTTTGTATATGTGAGAGAAGCCGAAAACCTGATCGATGAATGCAGGGAGATAGTAAACATAGCTCTTGACAGACTGAGTGCGAGAGGTATCACCGATTGGAACAAAATGAAAAATGAGATCAAGGATTCATTGACTGATTTCCTGTGGAAAAAAATGAAAAGAAATCCGGTCATTCTTCCTATCATCACGGAGGTCTGATAAATGACTCAGGAGATGTCCGAAAGGATCGATGTATTTCTCGAAAACTACAGAGAACCATTGCCGGAATATCTTTCGGATATGAAAAAATACGCCTTTGAAAATCACATTCCCATAATGAGTGATTTCACTGCGGATATACTTAAATATATCATCAAAACAACTTCGCCACAAAAGATACTTGAGATAGGAACAGCTATCGGATATTCGGCATTGTTTATGAGTGAGGCTTCCAATAATAATACAAAAATAACAACCGTCGAATTGATGGAAAAAAGATATGTTATCGCAGAAGAATACTTCAAAAAATTCGATAATGATTCATCTATATTATTGATAAAGTCAGATGCGATGGAAGTTATCAATGAGCTTCTCGAAAAGGATGAAAAGTTTGGGGTTATTTTTCTGGATGCGGCAAAAGGTCAATACCCTTCTTTTTTGCCGGGACTTATAAGTCTTTTGGAAAAAGGAGGAGTCCTTGTGACAGACAATATCTTTCACAACGGCGCAGTGCTTGATTCGAGATACGCTGTGTCACAGCGAGACAGGACGATCCACGACAGGATCAGACAGTACCTGGAGATGCTGAAAAACAATGATGAAACAGAAACTATTACACTTCCGATAGACGACGGAATTGCGATCACAAAAAAGGTGGATTGAATTGAAAAAGACAAAAAAACCCGAAATACTTTCTCCTGCCGGCAGTCTTGAAGTGCTCAAAACTGCGATCAACTATGGAGCGGATGCGGTCTATATAGGAGGAGAGCAGTTTGGGCTCAGGGCAAAGGCGGAGAATTTTTCCGAAGAGGATATGAAATCGGGGATAGATTACGCCCACGAACGAGGGAAAAAGGTTTATGTAACTGCAAATATCACTGCACATAATCGAGACTTTTCGGGGATAAGAGAGTATTTTTCCTGGATCGGATCGGTGAAGCCTGATGCTTTGATATTGTCAGATCCCGGCGTATTTATGGTTGCCAAAGAAATCTGTCCGGATATAGATATACATATCTCCACGCAGGCAAACAATGTAAACACGATGACCTGCAGATTTTGGAAGGACCGGGGTGCGAGCAGGATCGTTACAGCAAGGGAGCTTTCACTTGCTGAGATAAAAGAGATAAGCACCGAGCTTGACGGAGAGATAGAGATTGAGACATTTGTCCATGGTGCGATGTGCATATCGTATTCGGGAAGATGTCTTTTGAGTCATTATTTCACCGGAAGAGATGCGAATCTCGGAGCGTGCACTCATCCGTGCAGATGGAGATATCATATAGTCGAGGAAAAAAGACCCGGAGAGTATCTGCCGATCGAGGAGAACGAGAGAGGAACATATATTTTTAATTCAAAGGATCTGTGTATGGCAGACCACATCCCCGAGCTTATTGATGCGGGGATTGATTCTTTTAAGATTGAAGGAAGAATGAAAACGGCGTTGTATGTTGCGACAGTGACTCGCGCGTACAGGATGGCTGTTGATGATTACTTTGAAGATGAAAAAAAATACGAAGCAAATATCGACCGTTATTTAAGTGAGGTGACTAAGTGCACCTACAGACAGCACACCACAGGATTCTTTTTCGGAAGCACCAACGAAAGATCGCAGATATATGATAACAATACCTACAGCGTAGGAGCTACTTATCTGGGATGTGTTGAAAGAGTCGATGAAAAAGGACCCGTGATCGAGCAAAAAAACAAATTCAGTGTTGGCGATGAAATAGAAATAATGAAACCGGACGGCACAGATGTATCCGTAAAGGTTCTGAATATGTACGATGAAAACGGAACTCCTATGGAATCCTGTCCGCATCCTAAACAGATGATAACTCTTGAATTGGATGGAGCAGCTGATCCCGGAGATATAATCAGAAAGGTATAATTTAGTTGAAAAAATGAAACAATACATGAAGTACGTCAAGCCATATGCTGCTTTTTTCATCCTCGGGCCTGTTTTTATGATAGTCGAGGTGGTTGGAGAAGTAGTGCTTCCGAAGCTTATGGCACTTATCATAAACTACGGTTGCGGTCAGGCTGTGGGTGAACAGGCAAGAGGAACAGGGTATATCATCCTTATCGGACTGGCTATGATAGGGGCGTCATTACTGATGATGCTTGGCGGTA
>CAMVCQ010000062.1 GCA_947166015.1 uncultured Lachnospiraceae bacterium | reverse complement strand
CTTTAGAGCAAGCTCTAAGTGTACATATACATTACATACACCCGTGAATAGTAACTGGATTTTTCAAAAAAATGAGGATTTGTTGGACAAGATGTGATATAATGACAACTGTAAATTGCATTGTCAGGAAATGAAAGTAAGGAGATAGAACAATGGTTTCTGAGGAGCGTATGTATGAGCAATTTATAAGGACCGAATTATTATTGGGAAAAGCTGCTTTGGATCACCTTGCCGGATGCAGAGTTGCGGTGTTCGGCATTGGTGGTGTTGGAGGGTATGTCTGTGAAGCATTGGCCCGCAGCGGAGTTGGGGCTTTTGATCTGATTGATAATGATACCGTCTGCATGTCAAATATAAACAGGCAGATCATAGCCACTCACAAAACAGTAGGAAAGTACAAAGTTGATGTCATGACAGAACGGATTTTGGAGATCAATCCCGATGCAGATATAACATCACATAAAACATTTTTTTTACCGGAGAATTCATCTGAGTTTTCGTTTGAAAAATACGATTATGTAGTAGATGCTATAGATACGATAACAGCCAAGATAGAACTTGTCTTGCAGTGTCAGAAAGTCGGCACTCCGATCATCAGTTCCATGGGTGCAGGCAACAAGCTTGATGCATCTGCGTTTCGCGTGGCAGACATTTTTAAAACACGGGTTGATCCGCTTGCAAGGGTTATGCGACGGGAACTAAAAAAAAGAGGTGTCCAAAAGCTAAAGGTTGTTTATTCTGAGGAGGAGCCGATACGACTTGGCGCAGATAGCGGAGGCGTTCCGGGCAGTACGGCATTTGTGCCATCGGTAGCAGGATTGATCATAGCGGGTGAGGTGATCCGCGATCTGACAGACAGGAAATGACAGGCAATTTTGATAGCCTGTCATTTTTTGCTTGACATTTTGGATGAAGAGTTATAGAATATGTTCTTGGAAAAAAGGGGAGCTTGTGCAGACAGGCTGAGAACGGGAGGTATGTCCCGGACCCATAACTTGATTTGGGTAATGCCAACGTAAGGATATATTGAATGACGTTTTTTTTGAAATGTTTATTTTGCAGATATGTCTGAGTGGGCATGTCTGTTTTTTTATGAAAAAGCCGGTATGCGAAGTTTTCCTTTGATGCAAACAAATTATACTATAGTTGACGCGCGCAGTTGACAAACCAAGGAGGAAAAAATGTTAAAAGAATGTATTGAAAATGTAAGGAAAAATGTGCCGCTTGTGCACAACATCACAAACTATGTAACAGTAAACGATGTGGCAAATGTTCTTCTTGCCTGTGGCGGAAGTCCGATCATGTCAGATGAGCCTGATGATGTCGAGGATATCACAAGCATTTGCGGTGGACTCAATATCAACATCGGAACACTGAACAAAAGCAGTATCGAGGGTATGTACCGTGCAGGAGCAAAAGCAAACGAACTCGGTCACGTAGTGCTTTTGGATCCGGTAGGAGCAGGAGCTTCCGCTCTGCGTACAAATACTGCTGTTGGACTGATGGACAAGGTGAAATTTGATGTTATCCGAGGAAATATATCTGAGATC
This sequence comes from uncultured Lachnospiraceae bacterium, assembly GCA_947166015.1. Taxonomy (GTDB): domain Bacteria; phylum Bacillota; class Clostridia; order Lachnospirales; family Lachnospiraceae; genus Eubacterium_F. The sequence continues at coordinate 10,304 of CAMVCQ010000062.1, read as the reverse complement.
AAAACACTTGCTCTGGGAAGTGGAACCACAAAAGGAGTTGATGCGGATGTAGCTGATGCCGTGACAGAGGATAACCTTGATGAAACCGTGAAATTTGCAAAAGACCTTGCAGCAAAAGCAGGCTGCATCATCGCTATCACCGGAGCTATCGATCTGGTCGCTGATGGTTCAAAGTGCTTTGTCATCAGAAACGGTCGCCCGGAAATGGGAAAAATAACCGGAACAGGCTGTCAGCTTTCAGGAATGATGACTGCTTTTGTCGTTGCAAATCCGGATGCGAAGCTTGAAGCCGCAGCTGCAGCAGTATGTACCATGGGACTTGCCGGAGAGATCGGTTGGAGCAAAATGCAAGAAGGCGACGGAAACTCCACCTATCGAAATCGAATCATCGATGCTATATTCAACATGGATGGTGAGACATTGGAAAAAGGAGCAAAGTACGAACTGCGATAAACAATAAGGATAGTAGACAGACTAAACGATGGGAGTAAGCAAATGGGAAACAGTGTAAAATCAGACAAAGCAAAGCTTGCAAAACAGTTATTGCTGTATGCGGTTACCGATAGGTATTGGCTGGGAGATCGCACACTCTACGATGTCGTAAAAGAAAGCTTAGATGGTGGCGTGACATTTTTGCAATTGCGTGAGAAAGATCTGGATGAGGAGCATTTTTATGAAGAAGCTGTACAGCTTCAGGCTCTGGCAAAGGAATACGGTGTGCCGTTTGTCGTAAATGACAATGTCGAGATCGCGGTGAAGATGGATGCGGACGGAGTTCACGTAGGCCAAAGTGATATGGAGGCGGGAGATGTGCGTGCACTCATCGGGGAGGACAAAATCCTCGGTGTATCTGCACAAACCGTGGAGCAGGCAGTCCTTGCGGAAAAAAGAGGTGCTGATTATCTCGGCGTAGGTGCGGTGTTCCCGACCGGATCAAAGGATGATGCGGATGATGTTTCTATGGATGAGTTAAAAGCTATATGCGAAGCGGTATCCATACCGGTTGTTGCAATCGGTGGTATCACCCTGGAAAACACTCCACAGCTTGCAGGAAGCGGGATCTGCGGAATCGCAGTTATCAGCGCCATCTACGGTCAAAAAGACATTCGGCTGGCCAGTGAGAACTTAAAAAAAGTCACGGAAAAAATCGTTGTATAAAGGAGCAACACTATGAAAACAGCATTGACGATCGCGGGATCGGATTCCTGCGGAGGTGCCGGAATCCAGGCAGATATCAAAACGATGACTATGAATGGAGTGTATGCGATGAGTGCGATCACGGCACTGACTGCGCAGAACACAACCGGTGTAACAGGGATTTCGGAGGTCACTCCGGAGTTTTTGGGGAAGCAATTAGACGCGATCTTTCAGGACATTTTTCCTGATGCGGTGAAGATCGGGATGGTCTCATCGTCATTTTTGATAGAAGTGATCGCGGAAAAACTTGAGCACTACGGGGCAAAAAATGTCGTGGTTGACCCGGTGATGGTGGCGACAAGCGGTGCGCGTCTCATCGAGGAGAGTGCGGTGGAAGCGCTGAAAACAAAACTGCTTCCGATAGCTACTGTCATCACACCAAATATACCCGAAGCGGAAATCCTGACAGGAAAAAATATCACGAATGAAGCGGAAATGGAGCAGGCAGCGGAGTTTTTGAAGCAGCAGTACGGGTGTGACGCACTGGTCAAAGGCGGCCACTGCATCAATGATGCAAACGATGTTCTCTCCGGTGCGATATGGTTTGAGGGCAAGCGGATCGATAACCCAAACACGCATGGCACCGGCTGTACGCTTTCAAGTGCGATTGCCGCAAACCTTGCAAAAGGATATGATCTGCAAACATCTGTCAAAAACGCAAAAGACTATATTTCAGGTGCCCTTGGAGCGATGCTTGATCTGGGAAAAGGGTCAGGACCGATGGCACACAATTTTTCAATTATTAAAGCAGAAAAGTGATCATTATGAAAAAAGAAACCAAAAAATTATCTGAAATATTGTTTGAAACGGCACAACCGGAATGGGACAAAGCCGTAGCGGAAAATTTTGTTGTCGAAATGGCGCAGGGTACGCTTGACCCTGCCCGTTTCCGCAAATATATGATACAGGACTATATCTATCTGGTCGAGTATATCGAGATTTTGGAACTGATCAGAGAGCAGGCCGGGAAGCACTCCGGGGAGGCTTATATCGAGACTCTCTCAGAGACGGATTTGGAAAAATTTTTAGATCGTGTGATCTCTGAAACGAATAGTGAGCTAAACCGGGTTCACATTCCCAAAATGAAAGAGCTTGGCATCAGCGAAAGTGAGATAAGTCAGGTGTCAAAGATCAAAGTCATCTCAGACTACATTGACTATATGAAAACCCTTGTCAAAAATGAAGGCTTGCTGATCGGGCTTGTCGCCCTGCTTCAATGCTCCTGGGGATATGCCTACATCGCCCAATCTGCGGAAAACACATACCGGGATACTATCAGGATATCCGCTTACAAAAGCTGGTTTGATGCCTACTCCTGCGATGATTATGTGAAAGCCAATCAGGACTGGGTCGATATGGTTGACAGTCTTGCGCAGGTAGAAGGAAGTGCAAGATCAGTGGAGGTTTTCAAGCAATGCGCAGATTTTGAAACAAAACTGTGGGGCGAGCTGTAGCGTGACAGCGAGCGCAAACCTCGGCAGATCATTCCTCCGGATCATCAGTATACTATCAAAATCAAACGATCAATTCGTGAAACGGATTTGATGTTGTAAAAAGTTGCTCTATATGATAAAATAGCGGATATATGAGTAAATTACCAGTAAAAAAAGCTGAGTTTGAAAAACTGATGTCAACTACCGGAGGATATACAATTGATAGGTAAAATATTTTTTGCAGACTGCAGAAACCTTTTCAAAAGTGTTTTTGCGGTCATTATTGCTATAGGAGTTTGTGTGATTCCCGCATTATATGCGTGGCTCAATATCTTCTCAAATCACGATCCGTATGCCAATACCGGCAAGATCAAAATGGCCGTGGTCTCACTTGATGAAGGATACAAAAATGAAGGTGAGATGCAAAACGTCGGAGACAGCGTTGTTGAAAAGCTCCATGACAACAAGTCCCTCGATTGGCAGTTTTTGGACTCTATGGAGGACGCTGTTTCTTCGGTAGAAGCCGGTGATATGTATGCTGCGCTCATTATTCCAAAAGATTTCACAGCATCTATGTACAATGTTTTCTCAAAAAAACTCAAAAGACCTAAACTCATATTATATCAAAATCAAAAGAAAAATGCCGTGGCAAACAAGATAACTGATGCTGTCACGACTACGCTTCAAAGCAGTATAAACGAGAGCTTTGTGAGTGCGATGACAACAAAAGTTTTTAACGGGATGAGCAGTCTCAAGGACAAGCTTTCCGAGGGCTCTATAGATACTATCGTGGATAAGCTGACACAGTTGAGAGATGACATCGCCTCTATCAAAACTATCATGAGAAAGCTTCATGATGGAAGCGCCACGCTCAAAGAAGCGTTATCAGATGCAACGGATGAGGTATCCGGCTTGGCCGATGCATCAAAACAGATGGCGGAGGATATCGGTGGTTCCAAAGATGAGCTTGACAAGGCAAATGCCGAGATCAAGTCATTTGGAACACTTGCCCAAAAAACCATGGCTGATATAAAGTCATCTCTTTCAAAACTCAAACTAAACCTTGAAAGCGCCAAAGCGAGCAAAGACATCAAAGGTATCGTCAGGTCTACGGAGAACGCTCTGGAGGATATAGCATCATTGAAGAAAAGCAACAATGCCCTCAAGAAAGCTCTACGACTTGATATCACCGGTATAGATACATCGAAAATAGTATCAGCCTGTGAAAAAATGAGCATCACGCTCAATGCTATCGAAAAAACTCTGACCGCATTCAAAAAGCTTGACGGAGTAGGAGACAAGGCTGATAGTGCACGCTCAAAGGCTGTTGGAAAGCTTGAAACCGCGATCAAAGGTATAGGAAGACTTGAGACCACGATCAATGACAGTATAGTACCGTCTATACAGCTTAGCATTGACAGTATCGGAGCGATCATTGATAGCACCGTGGCATCCACAGAGAATCTCGGAAGCACGCTGAATTCGGCAATTACCGTATTTGACGGACTGAGACTTACGCTAACTCAGGCAGAGACAAGCTTTGACAGTACAATTGAGTTTCTGACCCTATTTGAAAAAAGACTTGATTCACTACTTGGCAAGGTGAAAAATGCACCGGACGGTGAGGTTAAGCAGATCATATTGGATACGCTCTCGGGAGATGTGGATGAGTACGCACAGTTTTTCTCGGAGCCTGTGAAGATCAACACCAATTCGATCTATCCGTCGAGTAACTACGGATCGAGTGTGGCTCCGTTCTACACAGTGCTTGCCCTCTGGGTAGGTGCAATAGTTTTGGCGGCTATAGTCAAAGTTCATCCTTCATCACAAAAATTCCCCGGAGCCAAAGATCATCAGCTGTTTTTCGGAAGGATGCTCACATATATAGTATTAGGTCAGATCCAGTCGCTCATCATCGTCTGGGGAGACTTGGTTTTGCTGAAGATCGATTGTGCAGAGGTCGGTCTGTTTGTGTTTGGAGCGGCGTATACCAGTCTGGTGTTTTCTATGCTTATTTTTGCACTTGTGTATACATTCGGAGACGTTGGAAAAGCTATCGCTGTCGTTGCTGTAGTGCTTCAGATAGCGGGTTCATCGGGGACATACCCCATCGAGCTTCTGCCGGAATTTTTCCAAAAAGTTTATATATTCTTCCCGTTCCCCTATGCTATAAATGCATTGAGAGAGTGCGTTGGAGGAAGGTATGGAAACGATTACTTTATATATCTGCTGGAGCTTTCGGCGTTTATAGTAGTAGCGTTGGTTATCGGGATATTTATCAGAAAACCGTTCAAAAATATCAATCACTATGTTGAAAAAAGAATGGAAGATACGGAGATGATGTGATGGAAGAAACAAGAGATTACAAAAAGCTTTTTGATCAGTATATCGAATACGAAAAAAAAGTACATGAACGCAACCAAAAAAAGATAAAAACAGGTCTCAAGGTCAACCTGATATTGCCCCAGGTATTTTTGCTGCTGTGCTTCATCACCAAAAGCTCCAAGCCGCTGTTTTTGATACTTTGGGTAGTGTCGCTGTTTGGTATCGCTTTTTATCTGATCTATGTGGAGTACAAAGACTATCAGATCCGTATGATTCTTGCCGAAAAAGAGTCTGATATCGAGTACAATCCTCTCATAGGTGCGCCGGCAGAGCGTGTTGAAAAATCAGTAAACGAAAAAATGGACGAAATAAAAAAACGCGCAGAAAGTAATAAAAATAAAAAGACAAAAAATATAAGAATAGAAGATAAAGAAGAGCTCAAAGAACAGGAAAAACAGGAACAAAAAGAGAAAAAAGAAAAACCAGAGAAAAAACAAGATCAAAAGAAAAAAACAAACAAAAACTAACCGGATAAACGAGCAGTAATACATCAAGGAGAAGAGTGATAATGAGAAATATCATAAGTATTTTCTTGTCTGATATGAAAAGGATATCAACCAATGTAGTGGCGGTGGTCATAGTGATTGGATTGTCTGTCATTCCCTGCCTGTACGCATGGTTTAATATTTTTTCAAATTGGGATCCATACGGTGAGAATGCTACCAAAAACATCACTGTTGCAGTTGCAAGTGAGGACGAGGGCGCCGATATCAAGGGTGAAAAAGTCAGTATCGGTGATATCGTCGTATCAAAGTTAGAGGGCAACAAGGTTATAAACTGGGTCATTGTTAAAAATGGGAAAAAAGCTGTCGACGGAGTTACAAGCGGGAAGTATTACGCAGCGTTTGTGATCGAAAAAGACTTTTCATCAAACCTGATAAGCTTCATCGGAGGAGATATCAAGCATCCTGAGATACAGTATTATGAAAATGACAAAAAAAACGCCATTGCGCCCAAAATCACAGGCAAGGTAAAAACAGCCATCCAGGGCGAGATAAACCATGCTTTTGTACAGGTGCTTGCAAAAAGTACTCTGAGTGTGACCGCTGAGATGAATTCAAACGAATACCTAAATGGATCAAAGTTTGACAGTTCAGGGATCTTTGATAGAGTAAATGAGGATCTGGATGTCGTTGTCAGTGTGATAGATTCATATATAAATCTGTCAAAAACCGCATCAGGAGCGATCAAATCAGCGGAATCCATATCGGATGAAGTTAAGGAAACAAACAAAAGTCTCGGTAAGGTCAAAGACGATGTAAAACAGGCTGCAGATACTGCGTCGAAAAACATCAGTTCACTGGACAGCCTGATAAATCTCAACTTTGCTACGCAAAAAGCAAACCTAAGTGCGATCACAAAAAAAGCAGAAGCTTTCTATGCTGCTGTGACTGCCGGCTCATCAAAAGCTAATTCTACCCTTGAAAAAATGAGAAAGCTTTTGGACAAAGGAAAAACACAATTTGATACGATCAGGGATCTGATAAAAAAATTCGGCATACCTACGTCATCGTCGGTCGTAGATGCTGCAGACAAAATAGACTCTGATCTTGCGGCTCTTGACATTGATATAAAAGAGATAGAGACATATAACTCTTCATTTCCAAAGGATGCAAAAGCGTTTTATGACGATTGCAAAGCTGATATCAGTCAGTGCGAAAAAGACCTTGATGAGTTGAAGTCTGCTTACAAAACCAAGCTTTCTCCGGCTGTAAACGCTGCGATAAAGTCTGCAAAGGATACTGTTGCAAAAGCTGTCAAGTCACTTGGGTTTGATGACGCTAATGTCATAAAAGTTGTAGAGGAACTCGACAACTATCCTGAGTTGGTATCATCCGGCCCCGAGAAACTTGAGAGTGCAAAGGACAATATATTAAACATCAAAGCTAAGCTCAAAGAAGTAGAGCAAAGGCTGGGAAGCTTCAAAACAGCGGAGCAGTACGCTATGCTTATGAAGCTTTTGAAATCAGATCCTGAGGATGTGGCTGAGTTTGTGACAAGCCCTGTGCTTGTCAAGACAAAAGAGCTCTATCCGTACGAAAACAACGGTTCTGCGATGGCACCTTTTTACATCGTTCTTTCGATATGGGTCGGTTCGCTTATAACGGTTGCGATCATACATACAAGGGTCAAAGAAGGACTGATCGACAGGAAGTTCAATCATGTTGAGGAGTTTTTTGGCAGATATCTTGTATTCTTTTTCATCGGTCAGATACAGACACTTATAACAGTAGTCGGAGCATTATTCTTTGTACAGATACAGTGTGAGCATCCGATTTTGCTTTGGATCGCGATGTCGATTACAAGCTTTGTTTTCACGATACTTAACTATGCTCTGACATTTGCTTTTGGTGCGGTCGGAGAAGCTGCGATAGTCGTAGTGATGGTGCTTCAGGTTGCGGGGTCCGGCGGAACATTCCCTGTGGATGTGCTTCCTGATTTCTACAACTTATTGTATAAATATATGCCGTTTGTATACAGTACAAACGCCGCAAAAGAATCAATCGCGGGGACCTATGGGAATTATTATTTTGAAAACCTGATGATACTGTTGATATATGTGGCAGTAGCTCTTGTGATAGGATTATTATTAAGCATTCCGTGCAAAAAACTGATACTATATATCAAAAAAAGTACGAAAAAAACCGATCTTATAGGAGCGTAATGCAACTATCCGGTAGGCAAGATTGTTTTATTAAGGCAAATTTGCTTTTTTTCTTGACAGAATAATGTGATAGTGGTACTGTTGTGATAGTTTGGCGACAATATAAATAGAGGAAGAAGGAGTTTTATCATGCGAAACAAAGAAAAAGATGCCGAGCAGATGGCTGCAGCAAAAAAGGATTTTTGTGAAAAAGCATATGAGCTTTTTTCAACAAAAACCATCGAGTCTGTCACACTTCAGGACATAGCAAATGTATCATCCTATGGAATTGCATCGTTGTATCGATACTTCAAAAACAAACCAACACTTGTGATAGAGGTTGCCACATGGAAGTGGGGAGAGTTTATTGATGGGATCGTTGCGAGATTAAGGGAAAAAGAATCCACTGAGGTTATGAACTCGGCAGAGCATTTGGAATTCTATCTGAACATATATCTTTATCTATATCAAAACCATCGTGATATGCTTCGATTCAACCAGTTTTTCAACATATATATACAGTCAGAAAAAATAGGTCCCGCAACATTGAAGCCGTATCAGGATATGATCATGGGATTGAAAACCAGGTTTCACGATATCTATGCAAAAGCTGAAAAAGACCACAAGCTTCGTACAGATATCACGGAGGAGGAGATGTTTTCCACATCACTGCATCTGATGCTCGCCGCAGTTACAAGGTATGCTGTAGGTCTTGCTTACAGAGAAGGTGGTGTTGATGAGATGAGGGAATTAACAATGCAAAAAGAAGCATTGATGAAGCTGTTTAGTGCTTAATATGCATCAGATCGTCGCAGACATAAACGATGAAGCAAAGGTGGAGACAGAAGGATAAATGATAAAAAAAGTATTTTTAACAACATTTTTTGTACAGCTTGCATCATTTTTTACAACTATCATAGGCATGACAGTAGATGGTATAGTTACCGGGTCATTTTTGGGCGCTGATGCTTTGGCGGCCTATGGTCTGGTAACGCCGTTTTTGACCCTTATTACCGCCATACCTGCATCCATATCGGTGGGTGTCGTGACGGTTGCGGGGATCAGGCTCGGCAAAGGAGATATAAAAGAGATGAACCGAAGCTTCAATGTCTGCTATTGGTTCAGTTTTTTGCTGTCTGTGATCATTTTTGCGCTGCTGTTTTTCCTGGCATCACCCATAGCCGGGATGCTCGGTGCAAAAGGCGAGATAGGTGCGATGTTGATCGATTATCTGAAAGGCTACAGCATAGGATTTCCGGCGATTTTTTTGGTGTCTGTGATGATGCCGATGCTACAGCTTATCGGAAAAGGCAAAGTGCTTATCGGCAGTATGGTCGTCATGACATCCGTAAATGTAGCTATAGACTTTTTCAATGTATTTGTATGGCATAAGCAGATGTTTGGGATGGCATTTGCTACGACGATCAGTTATTATGTTGCGCTGGTTGTCATATTGCTTTTTGTGGTTGTCAAGCCAAAAATGCTCAGGATATCCTGGGCAGGTACTGATGCAGGTATCATCAAAGAGATGGTTTCATACGGTGTGCCCAAAGCGATCTCGCTGGGGAGCAGAAACATACTTGCTATGTTTGTAAACTTTCTCATAATCGGGATATCAGGCGAGGCCATGGTTGCGGCTTTCTCCGCGATCATGTCAATTTGGAGTATCGCGATGTCAATAGGAACGGGGTTATCGGGAACTGTATCTATTCTTGCGGGTGTGTGTGCCGGCGAAAAAGACAGAGAGGATCTCATAAGGGTATTCAATCTTTCGGTGAAGTATTCGACTATATTTAACGGTATCTGTATGGTTATCATAATAGCGCTTGCCGGACCGCTTGTTTCTCTGTATTTCAAAGGAGATTCAGGAGTGCTTGCCGATGCAAGACTGGGACTTATGATCATGGTTACCAATCTGATCCTGTTTTCTATCAACTTTTGTATCCGTTCGTACTATCAGACAATGAAAAATGGCATGGCTTCGTTTCACGCATTTTTCAATACATTGCTTAGCACTGCGGCTCTTGCTTTTGTACTGAGCAGAGTGGTCGGGATAGTAGGGATATGGCTCGCGTTTCCGCTTGCGGAGGTTGTGACGTTTGTTGTTTTTGCCGTCGTGGCATTTTTAAGGACAAAGGGTGGCAAAAACAGAAGCATATCAGAAAGGCTCATGATGCTTCCGGATGAGTATCAAAGCGAGATAGAGCCCTTGGAGTTATCAGTCAAAAATGAGTCGGATGCTGTGGATGCATCCGAAAAGATCAATTCATATATGCTTAGCAACAAAGCGTCAAAGCAAACCGCTCTTTTTGCAGCGGTTGCTGTAGAAGAAATGGTTATGAATGTGATCAGATACGGGTTTGAGGAAGGTGGCGCTCACTCTATCAGCGTCAAAATGAAAAAAGATGATGACGGATGGATACTTAGGATCAGAGATGATTGCAGGCTTTTTGATCCCGAGGCGTATGTCAAAAGCATCACATCCGATGAAAAAGGATCTCATTTCGGCATCCGCATGATATATGGGCTTGCGGATGATGTAAAATATTTAAATACATTTAAGCTAAATAATTTATTGATCAGGTTTAGGTCAGATTCAAGATAAAAAAAAATTTAAATGTCGGGAACCTTTTTCCACTTTCACA
>CAMVCQ010000061.1 GCA_947166015.1 uncultured Lachnospiraceae bacterium | reverse complement strand
CACTCTCATTTTTGAGTGCCTCGGTTTTTTGCTGTATTGCCCTTGTCGAATCGCCGTATTTTTCACCGAGTTCCTGGAACGAGGTATAATCCTCCGCCACCTTTGTTCCCATAAATTCGCTCATTATGTTGCTCTGCTCAAGCAGTTTTTCCACAGACCTTACAACACTTTCATTTATCGCGTTCATTTCGCTTACAGCATTTCCGATAGCATCACTCATCTGCTCAACCTCGGTTGCAACGACTGCAAAGCCTTTCCCAGCCTCTCCTGCCCTTGCTGCCTCGATGGACGCGTTGAGAGCGAGCATTTTTGTCTGCTCTGAAATCTTGTTTATCTGTGTAGCGATCTCAGTGATCTGCTCTATCTGTTTGGCTTCCTCTATAGCCTCATGCATTGTGTTTTCGATCGATTCTATCCTTGCAAGGGCCTCTGCTTTGTGTTTGCGAGCTGTCTCTGCTGTTTTTTCCGCTTCTTTGTTCTCCTCTTCGACAGACTCTTCCATAGCCTTCATCCTCTCAGAGAAGCTTATGATGTCCTTAACAACCTTGTCAAGATTTGTCACAGCCATATCACTTGTAGCGGCACATTCTTCCATATTGGCGCTGATCCTGCTGATTCCATCCGTAAGCGAATCAAACGACGCACTGTTGCCTGAGATCATATCATTTAGATCCTGTCCGGCATCGTGAACCTGGGCAGAAGCATCCGAAATGTTTTGTACAAGAGTTCTAAACTGCCCGATAAGCTTATTGACACTGTCCGCTATAGTCTCAAATTCATCACCACTTTTGATCACAACCTGTTTTGTCAGATCGCCGGAACCATCCGTAAGGTCATTTATCTTGGAATTAAGCACTGCAAACCTTTTTTTCATAACTATAGCCATAAAAATGATCAGCGCGAGTCCCACAACAAGAACAACAGCACATATAAGGATTACAAGTCCCGTGAGTGAACCTATCTCCTGGCTTACAGAGGATACACTCACGTCAACAACCGCAAGTCCTGCCACACCATTATCTGAATTTATCGGACTGTAAGCGCTTATATGCTCGCCCCATTCGTCTGTATACGGGTCACCAACTATAGTAGCTCCGTTGTACGCCTCATCTATCTGCTCACTGTCATCGCCGAAATCCTCATTGATCCCGCCCGGCTCTTCAGGATCAGAATCGACAACAAAAACATTGGTTCCCGACTCATTTTTTCTGATGGTATACACATACTCAACTCCGGCATTCTCAAGGAATGTAGTAAGCTTGGTATGGATATTTTTATACTCTGCGCTTTCCTCTGAGCCGTCTGTCACTTTGTTTAATTCGTTTCCATCAACAGAAGCCGCCACACATTTTGCAACGCTTTCAGCATGCTCTTTGATCTTGTCACTTATCATCCCGGACGCTTTCAGATGGATCGCCACTCCCAAAACCACATCCGAAACAAGCAGGATCACAACCATAGCAGCTATGATCTTGACGGTCATACTGATTTTTCTAACCTTCATCTTTTATCCCCCTGAAAAAAATGCTATATCACAAGCCCATGCTTGCAATATAGCATTATATCATATTCTTAGAACTTAATCAATCATTTTCTTTTTTTGAAAATTGGTGTCAGTATCACAAGTTGAAATAAACACCGTTTCGTCCGTGTTCCTTCACTTCATAAAGCGCTTTGTCAGCATTTTTAAACAACTCATCTATGGTAATGCCCTCTTTTCCAAAAGCAACACCTGCGCTGATCGAAATAGGCGGAAGTCCCTCTTCGTTATCATTTAGTATCTCGTTCATCTCAATAACTTTGTTTTCTATCAATGATCTCATAGACGGATCGGCGTGTATCATTATTACTGCAATCTCGTCTCCGCCAAACCTGCAGATATAATCACGGTTGCGGAAGCTGTTATTCAATACTTCCGTAACTCTGATGAGTATTTTGTCACCGATATCGTGACCATATTTATCATTTATCTGCTTGAACCTGTCAAGGTCAATCAGGATCAGCGCACAGGTTTCTATATCAATGTTCTCGAGCAGAAAATCATACCCACGCCTGTTGTAGAGACCTGTAAGCTCGTCATGCGTAGCATCATGATTCAGTTTTTCAAAGCTTTTGAGGTTTGTGTGATGCATCAGATTGTATGTCTTTGCAAGGAATCGAACCTCATAAGCGCCCTTAAGCGGGAGATCTTTTTCCTTTCGAATGAGCTTTACCGACTCCCTGAGCGGCAAAACCACCATTTTCAAAGTTATTGCAACAAGCAAAAACATAAGGATTATAAGCACGATAGTCAGCATATGCTCAATAAACACCTGAGTCCTGAGTTTCTCGGATATCTCAGCCTGCTCAAGCGAGAGCTCCTCTGATAGATCCTTGAGGCAGGTGTTCATATGTGACGATATAGACTCTTTTGCCTTGTAATACTCATTTCCAAACACTGAATCAATGGCCTTATCTTTTTTTTGAATTGACGTTTTTGCTTTATCCTCATTAGTGAGAGATACCGCTTGAATCTCATCAGGATAGTCAGACAGCTTGCGATGATACGACTCAACAATAAGTCTCGCAGCGTAATACTCGAGATTTTGTAACTCAACCGAATCTCCCATCGCCTCTTTTATACTTTTGACTGATGGTGAGTCCTTACGATGACTTTCGAGCTCCCCTATCGCTTTTTCACGCCTTTTTGTAACATTTGCTTCTTCAAAGTAATCATCCAAATACTGTTTTTGCCCTGTGACAACAAAGCATCTGATCTTATCAGTGAGATAATCAGAAGCAATTTGCAGTTCATACGCATCAGAGCGGTATCTTCCCAACAGATTAGTAAGGTCTGCTGTCTCGTCATTGATCCTGGTCGTCATCTGCATAGACATATATAGTATGGCAGATGTAATAACAGCCAGCGCAAGCATTATTATACTTAGCCTGTGTATACGAATCCCTCGATGTTTAAGCTTGGTTCTGGTTTTAGGCATACGTCAGTCCTTTCCGGATTTTGATCAAATTTTCAAGCCTTCAAATGCAAAGCACCGTCAAGCTTCCTTCATTCTGTTCTCAACTGAAATCATATTTTTTTTGGATCCTTGCCCACCTTTTGGTGATCGGATAGCTGATAAGCAAAAGTGTGATCGCAGTTGTAAGCGCAAACACAAGATCAAACGGAAGCGCGGTCGCATAAACCGTCAACACACCAGATAGTGTTATATCGTTCCCCAGTGTAAAAAACACCGAATTTATATCTACTATCAAACCGTATATAATAAACACTGCGAAAAATCCATACACAGCCATAAGCACTACTCGCACTCTCTCACTTTTGAAATGCTTTTTGCCCAAAAATGCCCCGGCCAAGAATCCTACTATCCCCATCGCAACCATCTGGTACGGTGTCCACGCTCCCTGCATGAAATAAAACCCGGACAAAAACATACTCAGGTTACCAACCATAAACCCCGCCTGACTTCCAAGCAGTACTCCTGCAAGTATCACAACAGCCGCAACCGGCTTAACCTGAGGTATAAATGCGAATAAGCAACGCGATCCAACAGCGAGCGCTACAAAAACGACAATGCTTGTAAGATAGGCGGCTGTTGGTCTTCCTTTTTCGAAGCTTATCATACCGGATATCAAAGCCGTCAATATGATTCCGGTACTTATCAGATAGTAGTTATTACCATTTAAAACCAGGCTGCCGTATATCAGCAGCCCGGTTATGATTATAATTGCTATAACGGATATAATAATCCTGTGTGATCTGATCACTTAACTTTTACCTTGATCGGTTTACTAAAGCTACTATAAAAGCCTTTATATATTCCGCCTTCACCACCGGCAACATTATACCAATGCGAGTCTCTAACTTTTACATAATATGTTCCTTTTGATTTTTTTATCTTTGCTTTGTTTTCATAACGCACGTCACAGGCTTTTTTGTATTTTCCATTCTTTTTCTTGGAAATATAAACCTGATACTGTTCACCTTCGTCTGAGGATTTCCAGGACACGGTTATTTTTTTCTTTCCACCTTTAGCTTTGACCTTTTTCGGAGTTGCAGGCTTTTTGATGACATACCCAAATTCATTTGTATAAGTGAGGCTACTGTACACCTGTCCTGATTCAGACTGAACCTCTTTAGATGCAACCAATTTATATATACCTTCTTTGAGGTTCGGAATCGTGTACTTACCGTTTTCATCTGTTTTAACTGTTGTTATTAATTTATCATCATTATCATTATCATTGTAAACAGCTACAGTGGCGTCCGATACCGGAACATATTGGGGTTTATCAAGCTCATCAGAAAACTTTTTAGCATTTACAGTACCTGTTAAACTCTTTCCTTTTTTAACATATCCGTAATCATCCTGAAGGATTTCTCCGTAATCACCCGTATATGAAATGAATTTAAGCTCAAATTCATTATCTACAGTTGCTTCAGAAAGATATGTCGAACCAACTAAAGTATTGGAATAAAATTTATCTACACAGAACGACCAATAACCATCACCCGTCGGATATTTAGTGGATGCTTCCACACTCGGATCCTGGTAAAATCCGGTATTCCAATGAATTCCATCATTACTGAGTCCATTGACAAAACCACCCTCATATAATATGTAATTCGGCATAAGTGCATTTGCCTGATCTTCAGTCAAATCCTCGTTTTCAATCATAATATGCCTTCTGATTGTTTTAGCTAATGCACGAATTGCAGTAAAGTGTTTTCCATCCTCTGCATCGCTACCGTCCGTAGGTAGTCCAATACCAAAATCATCCTTAAGATCATTTTCATCAAGATCTAAATACGAAACTCCACCAAAGTATTCTTCATATGGGGCTGCAACAAAAAATGCAAAATCTGCACGTAAGTCTTCCTCAGCTCCTGCAGTCTTTGGAACAAACGCAAAGCTTGTAAAGATAAGCGCAAATACCAAGACCATCGACAGTGTCTTTTTGATACTTTTCATAAATCATTCCTTTCTATCCGCTTCCCCGCGGATAAAGCTGTCTCATACGGCTCATTTTTCAAAGCCGTACCCATGCACTCGAAATCGACTGATACCTACAGCGGGGTCTGCGACGGAATCAAACCGCCATTTTTCGCAATGCACGGTACTTCGGTTACAGTTAAAGATTATAACACGAATCAAACTTAATTTCAAGATGATCATTTTTTATCATCTTTTTTTATCGTTACTATTCACGGGTAACCAACTCATTCGTGCAAAACATGATAGACTTCATTCATTCGTTCCTCGTATTCTTCAGCCGGCATAGGTTTCGCAAAATAATACCCCTGTATCATATCACAGCCCTGTTTTTCGAGGAATTCTACCTCATCCTTGTCCTCTACGCCCTCGGCCACAGTTCGCATTTTCAGCCTTTTGGCAAGCTTGATCGCCTCGGACACAACTGCTTCTTTTCTGTTTGAATCAGCATCACCTCGGAAGAACTCTGCATCAAGCTTGAGGACATCCAAGTCCATATCCTTAAGTGAATTTAGCGAAGAATACCCCGAGCCAAAGTCGTCCATAGAAACTGAAAAGCCGTATTCTTTTAGCTTATTTATGGTTTCTATGATCATATCCTTGTCATCGAAAAATGCACTCTCCGTAAGCTCGATCTCTATGTAGTTGTGCGGCAGACCTTCAGCATCTACCATATTTAATATCTGTTCAGCCAGATCACTTTCGGCAAAATGCGCCCTCGAAACATTTACGGAAACGGGCACACACTTCACACCTTCGTCAAGCCATTTTTTCTGTTGTTTCGCAACATGACATATCATATAGTGATCAATAGCCGTTATGAAACCATTATTCTCAAAAATCGGGATAAACCTGCCCGGCGGAACAAATCCGAATTCCGGTGACTGCCATCTGATCAGCGCCTCCGCACCGACAAGCTCACACTTCTCAGGTGAATACTTCGGCTGATAGTACACTACGAACTCTTCATTATCAAGGGCTTTTTGCTGATGCTCCTCAACAGCCTCGGTCCATTTTTCATTTTTCATCAGCTTCTCATCAAAAAATGCTATGCCACTGTCAGCGCTTGATTCGATCGTAGCTTTCGCTGTGACAGCATTGTTGTAATGCTTTTCAAGATCGACATTTTTTCTTTTCGTTTTGTGTCCGTCTACTACATTTGGCTCGATGATATGCACTCCTGCCTGGAATGAAAATGACTTGAATACATCAGGATGCCCTGCCATTTGCTGAGTATTTCCTCTCGAATCAACATCCGAAAGCTGAGAAAGAAGCTTATCAAATCGTTCACGAACAGACTCATCCGTCGGAGCTTCTATCAATAGCGCAAACGATGACGAGCTGACATGACCGCTTATCTCAGTTTTTTTGTCAATGTTTTGATCTATGGTATCAGAGATCCTATGCA
The DNA here is from genome assembly GCA_947166015.1 of uncultured Lachnospiraceae bacterium. Lineage (GTDB taxonomy): Bacteria > Bacillota > Clostridia > Lachnospirales > Lachnospiraceae > Eubacterium_F. The sequence goes on along the minus strand of CAMVCQ010000061.1, from coordinate 5,540 downwards.
AGATTTTTTTGCCCTCCTCAAGAGAATGACACATACAATAATTTCTATACTTGACAATAACAATGTGCATGATCGCATATCGTTTTTCAGCATTATTCCTTTTTTTGAGAATGGCGTCAGCTCCAAGCAAAAATCCCATCCAGTTATTTCCTTTTGTGACCTCATCGATCAAAAACAGCTCAGATAATTTTTTGCGACGGATAACTCCTCTGATGATCCGAACTAAACGAATGATAAGGAAAACAAACAGGAAAACATTTACTGCAGCAAACATAATGATAAACACTATCAATTCGACAAGTCTTGCGGTAATATGTGCTTTTGCGACAAAAGTATTGCCATTTGAAAGCTTGATCCCGATCCACAACGGAACATCAATATCAGCGTTTCCTTCAACATTTATATCATCGAGCTCACCAGCCGAAGAAACATAAACCGATATATCATCATTGCTAAAATCAGGAGCAAAAAGATTGAAGGTGACAATTCCTCCATCATCAAAAAACAGCGTCTTGTTATCTTTGTCTTCAAAAACGGTATAATCCTTTTTCCCGAAAAGCGTTCCCGGCACACCGCCTTTATCACTGCAGGTGTTCACGCCACTCTCCTCGATCTTTTTGCCATTTTTATCGAGCACAAAGAAATCATAATTAATACCTGATTTGTTGCCGTTCTCATAGTTTTGTGCCATCTGCCGGATCAGCTTTGATTCATTGTCAACTTTTATATCGATCAAAAACAATGTAAAAAATGTCAGCACGACATTTAAAATACCTACGAGTAGTATAAATTGTATTATAAAGATCACTATCGATGATATAGTGTGCGCATTTTTTAGCTTTTTAAACTGTTTTTCCTTCGTTTTAGACATGATGTATGCTCCTTATAATTATTTGATTGAATCAACATGAACATCCAGTTGCTCATAAGGTATGTTGATGCGCTCTTTTTCAAGCGTCACACGGATGACTCTAAGCGCTTCTCGTTTCAATGAAAGCTTTTTCATAGGATCATCTATGATGATTTTTAAAAGATAATCAACATTCGAGCCACGAAACTCGTTTATACCAAGCGAATCACACGAAACGATCCCCTCACACTGAGATATACTTTCAGCTATTTGTGTCATAACCTTATCAGCTTTATCCGATGCAAGCTCATACGGCAACGGTTGGTGTATATATATCTGATCTCCTGTTTTTGAAATATGATCGATATTTCTGTTGCAGATAGTGATTAGATCTGCATCATAGATGCTCCTGATCTTTGTAGTTCTCAGGTTGAATCCTTCGATCACACCTTCGTCATCTAAATACTGAACTACATCGCCTATTTGATAAAAATCATCCATAAGGATGTGAATTCCCATTATTATATCTTTGAAAAAATCCTGTAGTGCAAGGCCTACAACAGCCGAAGCAACTCCTACTCCAGCGATAAGTGATGTCACATTGACCCCGTTTATCTGAAGGATCGTCAATACCAAAAGCACAAATACTGATATTTTGACAGCATCGTATATGACAGATTTAAGCGAGCTTGCTGCTCTGTTTTTCTCATCAACAACTCTCTTTTTTTGATACGATTTGCTTATTTTTCTGATAATGATCCAAACTACCAAAGTGATAACTATCACAAGTATACTTATCACTGCCTGTCTGACGGCTTGTATTTTCCAAAGGTTAGCTATTGTTTCCATTCTTTGTCCTTTCGTAAAACAAAACGCAATCGGGCGAAGCTATTACATATAACAGTTTTAGCTTCACCCGAAAAAAAACATCAAATTCCTAATGTCAGAAAACAACATCTTTCAGCCTACATAAACGGCGTTAGTACCTCGCCGATCGAATCATGTATGACAAGGTCTGCGACAGAGTCCCTGGCTGTTTTGTCGCGATTGATAAGCACAAGCTTGTTGCCATGATAATAATCGATCAGTCCCGCGGCAGGATACACAACCAACGATGTACCGCCTATTATCAGCATATCTGCGTTTTGCAGATGCTGAACAGATCTTGACATGATCGAGTTGTCGAGTCCTTCTTCATACAAAACAACGTCAGGCTTGATTATTTTTTTGCATTTATCACAATACGGAATCTTTTCAGTTCTGATCTTGTCAATAACCGAATCAAGGTCATAGCTCTCACCGCATTGCATACAATAGTTTCTCAGAACCGAACCGTGGAGTTCCAAAACCTCTTTGCTTCCGGCTTTCTGATGAAGGCCGTCTATGTTTTGTGTTATGACCGCCTTAAGCTTTCCTTTTGCTTCAAGTGAAGCCAATGCCTTATGAGCATTGTTCGGCTCAGCATCCGGCGCAAGAACCTTGTTTTCATAGAATCTAAAGAATTCTTCCGGCTCTCTCATAAAAAAGCTGTGAGAAAGCATAGTCTCGGGAGGATACTTGTACTGCTGGTTGTACAATCCGTCAACGCTTCGAAAATCAGGAATTCCGCTCTCCGTCGAAACTCCTGCTCCACCAAAGAAAACAATGTAATTGCTCTCGTCTATCCATTTGGCAAGTTGTTCTTTTTCGTCCATAATCTTCCCTCCATTGCAACACACGATCATTTATAGTCTAAATCTTCATAAACAATAACCGGCGTACCTACGCTTACAAGATCATAGATTTTTGCTGCCATTGCCGGCGGAAGGTTTACACAGCCATGAGAACCGCCTGTGATATATATCTTGCCACCAAAACTCCCTCTCCAAGGAGCGTCGTGAAGTCCTTCCCCACCATTAAATGGCATGAAATAATCAACATGAGTATGATATCCCTGGACCTCCATTGTTCCAAGCCATCTGTCTTTTTGTTTGGCATAGATATGATGAACTCCCGGATGTGTCATTCTTTCCTTGTTTGGAACACCCGTAACACAGTCTGTTTCAAGTACAACCTCACCTTTTTTGTAAACCCATACATGCTGCCTTTTTATAGAAACCTCAACATAGCTGTTTCCGATGTCATTCTCCTTACCAAAAGCAGCTCCTTTGTTTAGATAGGCCATTTTTATCTTTGTTGACTTCATTTTTTTCATGGCTTTTTTGAGTCTTTTTAATGAATCAGCCTGATTGATAAGCCATCCCATGTTTCCCGGTGGCACAATGATCTGTCCATCTTTGGTTGTAGTGAATTTACGCTTTTTTCCGTAGGTGTTGTATCTGGATGCAAGCTCGCTGATATACTTGGAATCCCAGTTTTTCTTGAACTTGAGCTTGCCTTTTTTCATCACGAGCTGATTGCAGATATTCTCGCTGGTAAGCACCTCTTTGTGCTTGCAGCCCATATCTATAGTAACCGTCATTGATTTGTATTTTTTGACTTTTTTAAGTACCTTTTGCATATTGTCATCAGAGGCTTTTACTTTCGGATGATAGTAAAAATCAGCCGCCTGATAGTCCATCTCCGCACCTTTGGCTATGTCAGATTTAACTCGGTCCAGGAATTTATCAAAGTCTATATCATCACCCTGAACCTCACCGATCAGGTTCCAATCGCTGTCAAAATAAGCATCCGAAGTATTGTACTTAGTTTCAGGCAGCGCTCTGTCTATAAGCTCAGAGAGGTTTTTGATGTCGATCTCAACATTTTTCGGAGTTACAGCTTTTGATACTTTCGTATGAAAAAGATATGAAAAAAATGATATGTCGCTTTTCGCTTCCTCAACCTGCTCCGTATCAAAAAGCCTTTTTACAGCTGATGATATATCGACCGTATATGCGATATCGTCCTTGGTGACAGTCATGTGCAGACCTTCAGCCGCGTTCATAGATGCAAGCGCCTCATCCACGGTCTTGTCCGAAACATCAGTATTTGCAATCACTGTCGTCTGTTCAGGAAATCTGCCTTTGAAAAAATTGTCTGCAAAAATATAAATCGTGACACCCAGAGCAATCAAAGTTGCTGTTCCCAATACGATCAGTACCTTTGTCTTTGCACTCATTGAATTCCCCATTTCGTTAAATATCAAAAAAACGGAGACGGTGGGATTCGAACCCACGTGCCCGTGAAGGCAACTCGATTTCGAGTCGAGCTCGTTATGACCACTTCGATACGTCTCCGTAGCGCAAACGCCAAATTACATTAAACCACTTAATCAGCGATTTGTCAATGCTTTAATTAAAAACATTTCTACTGCTATCTGCTCATCAAGGTCTGATGTTTTTATCAATTCATCTATCTCTGCCCTGTAATTCAGTATGTTTTCAAGGCTTTTCACATCAAATCTTTTTGAAACCGACCTGATAAATCCCATTTTGAAGTATTTTGTTCCTATTCTTGCAGCTATATCATAATCCGTCCCGGAAAGTCCCGTCATTGTCTTGAATCTATATATACTCACAAACTGCCTTCCCATAAGTGTCAGAATTCCGAGAGGTTTTTCTTTGTTTATGACCAGATCTCTATACAGAGTCAGTGCCCTGTCGCGATCTCCTTTACTCACAGCGTCTATCATCTCAAAAACCTTCGACACGACAACTCCCGAGCCTACAGCCTCGATATCTGAGTCCTTAACAGCATCTGAAGTCCCCACATATCCGATGATCTTGTCCATCTCGGACACAAGCATTGTCATATCATTTCCTATCCTCTCGAGGAGCAGCTGTGTTGCGCTTTTGGTGATTTTTTTGCCGTTTTTCGCCATATATCCGGCTATGAACTGCGCCAGCCTTCTGTCATCAAGCTTGTCGCACTCAGTTATGAGAGCAAGGTTATTCTTCTGTTTTTTCTGGAACCACTTGTACATGGAGACATTTTTGCTGACGTTTTTCTCAACAAATACCAAATAAGTGGTCTCGGGGAGGTTTTCGATCACTTTTTTCAGTTCGGCTTTTTCTCCGGCAGTTGAAAAATACCCGCTGTCCTCGACAACGATAAGCCTGTTTTCAGACATAAACGGTGCCAAATTACCGAAATCCGCTATGGCAACCTCGTCCGTTTCTTTGCCGGATAGCTCAAGCCTGTTCATCTCATCCTCGGGTGCAGACAGCGCATTGATGAGCCTTTTTTTGTATGTGCGCATCATGTAGTACTCGTCACCGCAGATCAGATGTAGTCTTGAAAACTTGTTTAATTCCAGTTCTTTTTCCAATAACAGCATATCGTCTTTTTTGTTCCTTTCGCTGATGTATCAAGCCCACAAAAAAGTATATCACAACCAATGCAAAAGCGCAATAAAAATGGTTTCAACAATTGTAATATTTCATTTTTGAGTCAATCTAAACTGTATTATTTAAAAGATGAAACGTAGCACTGCTCTCCATCCGTATAAGTGTTCACCGCGCCTGTCTCAATGGTGCAAAAAAGCTTTGCTCCGATGTTTTCAAGCCGCTCCACTGTGTCCTTCGCAGGATGGTGATATCTGTTGTTTTTACCGGCTGATGCCACCGCTATCTCAGGCTTTATCAGTTTCAAAAAATCTTCCGACGAAGAATTCTTCGACCCATGATGACCGACCTTCAAGTAATCAACATCCTTCAATAATGCTTCGCACTCTTTTTCACCGGCAAATCCGACATCACCAGTAAACAGA
>CAMVCQ010000060.1 GCA_947166015.1 uncultured Lachnospiraceae bacterium | reverse complement strand
AAAACGAAATGACACCTGTTTTGAGTTTTGTGCCGGTTCCGAATGGCACAGATCATGATGGAATAGTCCTTTCGTTCTGCTACAATAAAGCGCATAGTGTTTCGGAGATCGCCGAGTACTTGGGCTTGAGCGATTCAACGTATTTAAGGAAAAAGGTTATTGGGAACATGTGTGAAAATGATTATCTTATAAAGAATACAGATGGAAGGGCTGCGTATTTCAGAACAAATAGGGATAGTGTTAGGGTGGAATGAGCGACAGGAGACCGACTACGAGCGCAAAGGAATTAAGGGAGCTTTTTTTGAGCGTTGATTGACGAGTTTTAAGCGGATATATCTTCTCTGTGCGAAGTGAAAAATGAAGTTGACGGCTATGTGTGTTTGACACGTTTTGCGGTATAGGGTATAATTGAGTTTCAAAGAACGATTGAGGCATAATGGGTGGCGCAACTACTTGGGTTGCGAAGGTCTAAATATTTGGAGGTTATAGTATGCTTAGGGTGCATTATGGAGAGTATGAGGCGGAAAATTATATTTTTAATCCGGATTCATATTTTAATAATGTTTATGAGGATGAGTGGATCACTGCGCCATTGTCTGTCGAGATGATCAGGGATATTGATGGATCAGAGGTTAGGGGTGCGAGGTTGATCGACAGTCCATTTTTAGGTGCTATTTCGACGGAGAGACTTTCTGGTGGAGTGAAGACATTGATTCTGATGAGTCAGGATTCAGATCATGTGTTTAATGCCTCGGCTTGTGGAGATAATTGTGCAAAATGGATATTAAAAATAGCTGAGGAGCTAAACAAGAATAGGATAGATTTGGTGATACGCTTGGGATATCTGATGGATTTCGGGGATGAGCCATATGAGATAGAGGTTGAAAATGTGGGACGTATCGTTCACAACAATAAAGAGCTTGCGGAAGTTGTTTTGGATAATGAGCTTCTTGGCTGAACAGAGGTTTGATATATGGTTGGCGAATATAAGATAGAGATATATAATAATCGTGTACACTATTATTTGAATGTGCGTAGAAACATCACTATATTGCAGGGAAACAGTGCGACCGGAAAGACTGAGTTGATTCGACTAATACAGGAATACGAGATGAATAAGGCTTCTTCAGGTATTACAGTAAAAAGTGATGTGCAGTGTACGGTCTTGACATCAATAGATTGGGAACTCCGATTGAGCAAGCTCGAGAATCGGATTATTTTTATTGATGAGACTGCTGAGTTTTTGAAATCTAAAGAGTTTGCTCTGATGGTTCGTGGATCTGATAACTATTTCGTTATCATTACGAGGGATGATCTCAGTCAGTTACCTTATAGTGTTGATGAGATATATGGACTGAGAAATGCGTCGGATTCGTCAAAGTATAAATCATTTAAAAAGGTATATAATGAGATATATAAGCTGTATAATCTGAAACTGGATAGTGAGGTATCTCCGGATGTAGTAATAACAGAGGATACTAATTCGGGATTTCAATGCTTTTCTATGTTGTTTGGGGATATATGTGAGGCGGCAGGTGGAAAGAGCAAGATTTATGGGATGATTCGTGAAGAAGAAAGTCGAACAGTCTTGGTCGTTGTGGATGGTGCTGCGTTTGGATCAGAGATGGGGAGAGTATATAGGTATCTGGAGTATAGTGGAAAAAATTGTGTCATATATGCCCCAGAGTCATTTGAGTATTTGATTCTTAAGTCGGGTTTTATTGATGTTCCTTCATCCGTGACAGAGGAGACGTTTCTGCATGCTGACAGTACGAAATATATGAGTTGGGAAGAATTCTATACGGATTATCTTGTTCAAAATACGAAAGACACTGTATTTCGATACAAGAAGTCTGAGCTCGGGAGTGCTTATAAATCGGAGAATTTTATGGAGCGGATTAAGGCGCTACTTCCTGAGTGGCTGAAATGGAACTGAATTCTAAATATGTGAGTTGACATTTTTCTGCATGATCTTTTTTTCGTGCATGTTGTTTGACACATTCGGCAGCATACGGTATAATTAGACTTTGGAAGAGGCAAGGTCATGGGAACATATCTGAATTATAATTTGCTACACAATCAAAATAATCAAGGAGGAACCAACTATGAGCGACAAATGGAGATGCAGGAAAAATGACCTGAAAGGAACAGAAACAGAGAAAAATCTTTTGGAGGCTTTTGCGGGGGAGTCTGAGGCGAGAAATAAATACACTTATTTTGCGTCAAAGGCGAAAAAAGATGGATACGTGCAGATTTCCAAGATGTTTGAGGAGACTGCTGCCAATGAAAAAGAGCACGCCAAAATCTGGTACAAGATTCTTGAGGGCATAGGATCGACGCCGGAGAATCTCAAGGCAGCGGCTGATGGTGAAGCGTATGAGTGGAAGGAGATGTATCCTTCGTTTGCAAAGACCGCGAGAGAGGAAGGCTTTGATGAGATTGCTGAGCTTTTCGAGGGAGTGGCAGCTATAGAGAAAGAGCACGAGGAGCGCTACAGAAAGCTTCTTGAAAACATCGAAAAAGACATGGTGTTCTCAGATGACGGCGATACTGTGTGGGTTTGCTCAAACTGCGGACATGTTGTGGTTGGATCAAAAGCTCCTGAGGTGTGCCCTGTGTGCAATCATCCGCAGGCACATTTTGAGAGAAAAGCTGAGAATTATTGAGTACGTGGCTTGACATTTTCATCCGGCAAGTATATACTATGTATATACTTGCCGGATTTTTTTTAGTTTTCTTTCGGAGGTGAAAAACGAATGACTACACAGGTTAAAGCTTGGGGTAACAGCAGCGCAATCCGTATTCCCGCGGAGATCCTTCGCGATGCCGGGATCCGCAGGGATGATGTGCTTGATATAGAGATCAGAAATGGCGATATTGTGCTCACAAAAACACGACGTCACAAACTTCTCGAGGAGAGGATAGCTGCTTACGGCGGCAAGCTTGGTGTGCTCAAAAACTATAACTGGGACGGTCCTGAAGGAAGGGAGATGTTTTAGATTTGAAAAGCTTTTTTCAGGGTGATATTCTCAAAGTTGAGGGTATACGGGGTGATGTTCTGGTCACGAGCAAAAATCGTTTTAACCAGACAGGGCTGGCTGTTGTGTGCCCTGTTTTGTATGATGTTGATGACGCTGCGTTGCACATTCGTGTGCAGGGCAAAGAAAAATGCGGAGTTGCCATATGCGAGCAGTTGAAAACACTTGATCTGAACGCAAGGGGGTTTAGCAAAATTGATGAAGTAGTGCTATCGGATGTTATGGAAGTTTCGGACGCGATTCAGGGCATTTTTGACTATATTTTTTAGTCTTATTTTGATTGACAAACATACATCTATATGAGATAATTTAAGTGTTGATTTAGGGGAGCGCATCGCGTGGTCGCAAGACCGACTTGGGGAAGTCAGCGTGCGCATAAAAATGCGTTGCAGAGGGGTCTGCACCAAACGAGGAGGGAAAGCATGAAAATCATCGCACACAGGGGATTGTGGAAAGAAACAAATGAGAAAAACACCATCGAAGCATTTTTGCGCGCATGGGAAAAAGGCTACGGAGTCGCGGCCGATGTCAGGGATTTTATGGGAGAGGTTATCATCACTCACGATCCGGCGACAAAAACAGCGCTCAAGCTTGAGGAACTTGTAGAAAAGTACAGGAGCAAAGGCAAAAAAACTCTCCTTATGTTAAACATCCAGGCGGACGATCTATATAACGACGTTTGCAAGGAGGTCCAAAAGCCAAATGTAACGAATTATTCCGTGTACAACATGTCCATCCCGCAGATGGTTGAGTACAGAGAGCTCAGAGTGAAGTATTTCACCAGACAGAGCGAGATCGAAAACGAGTGCGTTCTTTACAAAAAGGCTGAGGGCGTGTGGCTTGATTCATTCCTTGGATACGAGTGGATCAACAAAAAAGTCATCCAGAAGCACCTGGACGCAGGGAAAAAAGTTGTGGTTTTGTCACCGGACATCCACAAGGAGTACAACAACAAAGTCTGGGAGCGTTTGGCGACACCGGAGTTTTTGCAGAGTGAGAATGTGTTTCTTTGCACGGACTTCCCGGAGGAGGCTGAAAAATTTTTCTTCCAGGCGAGGGTATGATAGAGAAATAACAGTATTCAATTTAACAAGCGTGGCAAATCAGTGTCGCGCTTGTTTTTTTTTATTAGTCTATTCTAACTTGACAACTTTGCATTCATATTATATAATCTATAGCGTGCGTGTCGAGGACGCTGCAAAGGCGCTCGATGTGGACATTTTTCACAAAAATTCAATTAAATATGTTTTCGGGTGACTTGAAAAAATGCCCGCCCGGAGATTAAGAAAGAGAGGTACACATATCATGGCAACTGTAGATCTTAGCAAATACGGTATCACGGACGTTAAGGAGATTATTTACAATCCGTCCTACGAGGACCTTTACAAAGATGAGATGGATCCGTCGCTTGAGGGATTTGACAAGGGTGTCGAGACTGAGCTTGGCGCTGTAAACGTAATGACAGGTATTTACACCGGTCGTTCGCCCAAGGACAAATTCATCGTTATGGATGAGAATTCCAAGGACACTGTTTGGTGGACATCCGATGAGTATCCGAACGACAACCATCCTGCTTCACAGGAGTGCTGGGAAGCTGTCAAAGAAATCGCAAAAAAAGAGCTTTCAGGCAAAAAACTCTATGTTGTTGATGCGTTCTGCGGAGCTAACAAAGACACTCGTATGGCAGTTCGTTTCATCGTGGAGGTTGCTTGGCAGGCACACTTCATCAAAAATATGTTCATCCAGCCGACTTCTGAGGAGCTTGAGTCATACGAGCCTGATTTCGTAGTTTACAACGCTTCAAAGGCTAAGGTTGAAAATTACAAAGAGCTCGGACTCAATTCTGAGACAGCTGTTGTATTTAATATCAGTTCACGCGAGCAGGTCATCCTCAACACCTGGTACGGCGGTGAGATGAAAAAGGGTATGTTCTCCATGATGAACTACTACCTTCCGCTCAAGGGCATCGCAGCTATGCACTGCTCAGCAAACACAGATATGGAAGGCAAAAATACAGCGATCTTTTTCGGACTTTCAGGTACAGGTAAGACAACTCTTTCAACTGATCCGAAGAGACTTCTCATCGGTGATGACGAGCACGGTTGGGACGACAACGGCGTGTTCAACTTCGAGGGTGGCTGCTATGCAAAGGTTATCAACCTCGACAAAGAGTCAGAGCCTGATATCTACAATGCTATCAAGAGAAATGCGCTTCTGGAGAATGTTACTGTTGACGGAGCAGGCAAGATCGACTTCGCTGACAAGAGCGTGACAGAGAACACCCGCGTTTCTTATCCTATCGACCATATTCAGAATATCGTGCTGAACGTAAATCCTGTTTCTGCAGGCCCTGCAGCTGACAATGTGATCTTCCTTTCAGCTGATGCGTTTGGTGTGCTTCCGCCGGTTTCGATCCTTACACCGGAGCAGACACAGTACTACTTCCTTTCAGGATTTACTGCAAAGCTTGCAGGTACTGAGCGCGGTATCACAGAGCCTACGCCGACATTCTCAGCTTGCTTCGGTCAGGCATTTTTGGAGCTTCACCCAACCAAGTACGGTGAGGAACTCGTTAAGCGTATGAAAGCAAGCGGAGCAAAAGCTTACCTTGTAAATACAGGATGGAACGGAACAGGAAAGAGAATCTCTATCAAGGATACTCGCGGAATCATCGATGCGATCCTCGGCGGAGACGTTCTCAAGGCTCCTACAAAGCAGATTCCGATCTTCAACTTTGAGGTTCCGACAGAGCTTCCGGGTGTTGATCCGGCTATCCTTGATCCGAGAGACACTTATGCTGATGCTTCCGAGTGGGAGGAGAAGGCAAAGGATCTTGCAAACAGATTTGTCAAAAACTTCAACAAATACACCGGAAACGACGCAGGTAAGGCACTTGTTTCAGCAGGTCCTTCACTATAATTGATTGTTCGACTTTGTAAGCAAAAAAACAGAATAATCAAGAATGCTTCATTGAAGGATTTCAAAATGTAAAAATATTCCGGCTCGCAGGCTGATGCCCGCGGGTCGGTTTTCATTTTTGACATTTTTCTTAAAAAATGATAAAATAGGAATGGAGTTGTGCGATGCCCGTACGGGCATATTTTTGAAAAATGCTCCGGATAGGATGAATGATATGTTTAATGAAGCGATGGATATATCTGAGCTTAATGAATTTCAGCTCGATGGCGGAAGGCTTACCGGTTATCCGCTTCGACCTGAGATAGGTATAGAGTATTCAGGCGGAAGCCTTGGGATGGCGATATCCGTCGGTGTCGGCCAGGCGCTGGCGCTTAGAGAGCTTGCGTGATCGGTAGAGGGTAATCATTTTGTGTATAGCTGAAAGGGGAATGGTTGATTTCTATGTCTGAATCAGCACTTATAACCGGAGCGTCCGGCGGAATAGGAATGGCGCTTGTGGAGAAGTTTGCCTCGCTCGGGTACGATGTGCTCGGCTCGATGCGTTCCGAAAAACCGGAGATTCTTGAAAAATGGTCCGAATGGTCAGAAAAATACACTGTCTCGATAAGACCTGTCTACTTCGACCTCTCTGACGAAGAAAGTGTAAAAAATGCTCTCGGGACATTTTTGAAGGACAAGGATAATCCCATAGAGGTTCTCATAAATAATGCCGGAATTCCGTATGGTGCGACGGCTATGATGACTCCCATGAAAGATTTGAAAAATGTAATGCAGATTAATTTTTTTGGAGCGATTTATGTTTCTCAACTCGTTGCGAAGAGTATGATTAGACGAAAAAACGGAAGCATAGTCAATATTTCTTCTGTTGGCGGGATTGAGTCATCTCCGGGGTATCTTGCGTATGGTTCGAGTAAAGCTGCGCTCATCCACGCGACAAAGATAATGGCCAAGGAGCTTGCCGGTGCAGGGATAAGGGTAAATGCGGTTGCTCCCGGACTCACTGAAACAAAGATGGGGCACTTCAAGTCAGAGGGCGAGTTAAAAAAAGCGCTCGACAGGACGCCTGCAGGAAGGATGGCTAAGCCTGAGGAGATTGCTGAGGTTGTGGCTTTCCTATGTAGTGAGAGTGCGTCATACATAACGGGGGAGATAATGGCCGTCGACGGTGGTCGCACCGCGTGATTTTTCCTGTGCATCTTCATCTTCTGCGTTGGCGTCAGTCGACATAGGCCCGCTATGCCTCCTTCCGCCGCCTTGAATATGAACCGCACAGAAAAAATCGTAAAGCATTTGATGAAAAAACATTTGCCGGGAAAATGGTAGAATTTATATATATTAAATGAGGAAATCAGATGGAATTATTAGTAGGAAATGAAGATATCAAATGCGAGCCGTTCAGGCCGTATGACGATATAGTGGTCGATCTGCTCGACGACTGGTCAAAAGAGATCAAAAAGAATTCTGCTGCCAGGCGGTATCCGGATGTGTTGACATTTGGCTTTTTTATCAGGCGTGGTTCGATCGCAAAGAAAAAAGAAGAGTTTGAAAACAGAGCGGGAGAAGGTGTTGGATTTGCGCGTCTCGGGAGGGGACTTGCTTTTCATGTGGCACCGTCAAATGTTCCCGTGAACTGCATGTACACCCTTGTTTTCGGACTTCTTTCAGGCTGCGCCAATATAGTCAGAGTCCCGACAAAAGAGTTCAAACAGGTAGATATACTATGCGAAACATTAAATAATGTTTTAAGAAAACGTAGATACGATGAGATTGGTTCAAGCATCCAGGTCCTGAGATATGACCGCGATGAGAAGCTGCTTTCCGGAGAGCTATACACCGCTTTTTTCTCGAGGATATGTGATGTTCGTGTGATCTGGGGCGGTGATGAAACAGTAGCTGATATCAGGTCGTACCCGGTTACGCCGCGCGCGAAAGACATAACCTTTGCTGACAGATACTCGCTTGGGATCATTTCAACTAAGGCTGTTGCAAATGCGACAGATGATGAAATTATACAACTGGCTTCCGATTTTTATAACGATACTTATCTGATGGACCAAAATGCCTGCTCATCACCGCATCTGATAGGTTGGCTAAATGATCTGGAATATCCGGCTTCGGAGAAGGATGATTCGGAGATCTCTGAGCAAGAGTTAGTTGATCCTGAAGCCAATGATTTAAAAAAGATCAACGATGTCAATGCAATTCGTCAAGCAAGAGCATCCGGCTCGCCTACACGCAATGCGCAGGACAGGTTCTGGAGAGCCGTGGCCGATGTTGCCCGGGAAAAATACGATCTTGCGGATATCAAGGTGAGCGAAAAATTCCTGGATCTGTGTGAGGCGGCATCGCGTGATGTTTACCAAAATGATGTCGGGCAGGTGATAGGGCTTGATTACAACAAAATGGATGCATACATCATGGACTTCAAATCATATGGTAACAACGCGGTCTATGTGTGTGATCTCGAGGTTTTAACCAGGCAGACCGTTGAGAAGCTGAGGGGCAGGTTCGGGACATTTTTCCAAAAGATTGTAAATCAAGTACGCGAGCTTCGTCCGGCGATGGACGACCCAAAAGTGCAAACCTGCGCTGTTTACGGCGTCGAGCCGGAGATGGTGAAAAATGTCATCGTCGAAAACCGCTACTACGGCGTTGACAGAGTGGTGCCGTTCGGGCACACGCTCGATATAGATGTGATCTGGGACGGGTACGATCTGATAGGCGAGATGAGTAGGATCATAGCTTCGAAATGAAAAATAAAACTGATTTTTACGAAGAAACAAAGCGGTAAAATTGGTTGAAGTCGACATTTTTGAGTTAGCAAAACAAAGGTAAAACAAGTTTGAAGTTGACGTTGTTACGATCAGAAACGAACATTTGCAAGGAGAAATAATGAGTTTAGATGAGTTTTTTGAGCATACACCCTACGAGCTTGCGCGTGAGGAGAAGCAAAAGCTTTTGTGCGCGCGTTTGCACGAGCTTGTGAGGCATCATCAGGAAAAATGCCCCGAGTATCAGCGGATACTGGAGAGACTCGGCGATTTTGATGGGGACTTCGGACTGTACCTGGGGGACAAAAAGCTTGGGAAGGACATAGATCCGTATGACCCCGAGAGCACCGAAGAAGCGGCTTTTTTGCCGGTGGGACTTTTTAAAAAGCTTGATCTGAAATCAGTCGCTGACGAGGAGATTTTTAAAACAATGACATCCTCGGGGACGACGGGACAGCAGGTTTCAAAAATATATCTTGACCGTGAAACAGCGAAAAACCAGCAGAAGGTTTTGGTCGAGATCGTAAAAAGCTTCACAGGGAGCGAGAGGATGCCGATGATCATTCTTGATTGTCCGTCGGTAGTCAAAGACCGTGCGAAATTCTCTGCACGCGGAGCCGGAATCCTCGGTTTTTCGATGTTTGGCACGAAAAAAATATACGCGTTCGATGACGATATGAATCTCGACCTGCAGGGAATACGTGAGTTTGTCGATCAGCACAAGGATAAGACCATTTTTATGTTTGGTTTTACCTATATGATATGGGAGTATTTTTACAAGGAGCTTGCAAAAGCCGAAACCCCAACCCTGCTTGACCTAAGCAATGCGGTACTTATCCATGGAGGGGGCTGGAAAAAGCTCATAAACGAGGCTGTCAGCAAAGATGAGTTCAAAAATTCCCTGAACGCAGTCTATGGCATAAAAAAAGAAAACATTCATGATTATTACGGGATGGTTGAGCAGACCGGATGTATATATATGGAGTGTGAGTGCGGACATCTGCACGCGAGCATTTATTCGGATGTCATCACCAGGCGGATGAAGGATTTTTCTGTTTGCGATCTGGGCGAGGAAGGCGTGATGGAGGTGATCTCGGCGCTTCCTGAGTCGTATCCCGGGCACGCGATCCTCACGGAGGATGTGGGGACGATACTCGGCGAGGATGATTGTCCGTGCGGAAGAAAAGGGAAGTATTTTGAGATTCATGGCCGCATGGCCAAGGCAGAGGTCAGGGGCTGCAGCGATACATTTACGAAAAAGAATTGACAAGAGGAGGGGACCGATATGTTTTTGGAGATCGAGACTAAACGAAGGATGAATCCCTGTGCGGTACAGGATGACGGAGCTGTATTGAACTACGGCGAGTTGACGGGATTCGTGAGAGAGATGTACGATCTGATGCCGGAGAGGGCATTGGTGTTTTTGATGTGCAAAAACAAGATCGGGGCGCTCGCGGGATATGTGGCGTTGATGTCGTCGAAGGATGTGCCGCTGATGCTTGGCGCAGACATTGACAAAGAACTCCTGAAAAACCTGATGAATACTTATTCGCCGGACTATATATGGCTCCCGGCGCCTGAGGATGAGGCTGAGAAAAATGATGAGGAGATACATGACCAAAAGTATTATTCTGACCCTGATAACCCACTGGGAATGGCGAAATATCAGGAAAAACAGCCCTCCCGTGTCGGAAAGACAGTAGAGGTTGCAGATGGTTTCTCGGGTGAGATTATCCTGTACAAATACGGATATGAGCTTGTGAGACTTAAGTCCGAGGACGAGATCAAAAAAATAACGACAAAATTGACAGAAGATGAGATCAAGGCAGGCAAAAAAGAAAGGCTCCATCCGGATCTTGCGCTTTTGCTGACGACATCAGGATCGACGGGCAGTCCCAAGCTTGTGCGTCAGTCCTACGAAAATGTCTATACGAATGCAGCTGCGATATGTGATTATCTTGAGCTCGACGGATTTGAGCGCGCGATCACGACACTTCCTATGTCGTACACTTATGGTCTTTCGATCATCAACAGCCATCTTTTGGCCGGGGCCGAGATTCTGATGACGGATGTTTCGTACGCACAAAGAGGATTCTGGGATTTCTTCAAACGAGAGAAGGCGAGCTCATTCGCGGGTGTACCCTACACATATGAAATGCTCGACAGGATGAAGTTTTTCAGAATGATGCTTCCTACGCTCAAAACTATGACGCAGGCGGGTGGCAGACTTCGTCCCGATCTTCATCAAAAATTCGCCGAGTTCTGTCAGACGCAGGGCAAAAGGTTTTTCGTTATGTACGGACAGACCGAAGCGACTGCGAGGATGTCATACCTTCCGTACAAAAGGTCGCTTGAAAAAGTCGGCAGTATAGGAGTGGCTATTCCGGGCGGTGCGTTTAAGTTGGTTGATGATGAAGGCAATGAGGTAACAACCCCCGGAGCGACAGGCGAGCTTGTTTACAGTGGTGAAAATGTCACTATGGGATACGCAGAGTGCCTTGATGATCTCTCAAAAGGAGATGAGAGGAATGGAACACTTTTCACCGGCGATATAGCAAGATTTGATGACGATGGTTATTATTATATAGTTGGCAGGAAGAGTAGGTTTTTGAAGATATTTGGAAATAGGGTAAACCTTGAAGAATGTGAAAAGCTTATAGAGAATCACTTTCAAATTGAAGCTGCTTGCACCGGAGAAGATGACCTGATGAAGGTGTTTGTCACAGGCAAGATCAAGGAAGAAGTACTGCTTGATTTCATTTCAGGAAAGACGGGACTTAACCCAAAGGCTTTTCAGATAAAGCTTATTGATGCTATCCCCAGAAGCGGAAGTGGAAAGATAGCGTACGGAGAACTTGAGTGATTTTTGAGGATTCTAAGTAAGGAATAGCGCTGGTTTGGCTCTGCCGTAAAGGGTAAACAGATGAAAAAAACTGCGAACTTGCCCTGGGAGAATAAGGCGGAGATGTGCAGGCATAGACGTCGAGGACTCATTTATGAATAATGCCAAAAAGTTATAATTAAAATTAACCCACGAAAATTCGTGGGTTTTTCTGCTTTTTGCAACAAATAATGCGAAATTAGTTGTACTATGATTTAAAATTAGTTGACATTAAATTCAAGAAAACGATTATTCGTTGTTTCGCAGAAAGTTAGTTTTTGTTTCAAGTAAAAATTCATGTTGGATTCAAGAATAAATTCATGTATCTTATAATTATTTCTTAAATCGTAGACGAACATGTATTTAAACTAAAGATAAATTAACGAGAAAATTT
>CAMVCQ010000059.1 GCA_947166015.1 uncultured Lachnospiraceae bacterium | reverse complement strand
ACGGAAAGGACGCGTAGATGATCCTGCAACACAACATCGCTTCGATGAATGTGCAGCGCCAACTAAACATCGTAGGTCTCAACAAACAACGCAGCACCGAGAAGCTTGCATCAGGATATCGAATCAACAAAGCCGCTGATGACGCGGCGGGGCTGGCTGTATCCGAAAAGCTCCGCGCGCAGGTTCGGGGGCTTACTCGTGCGTCCGAAAACGTCGAAGACGGTATCAGCTATGTGCGTACAGCAGACGGAGCACTAAGCGAAGTCGGAAACATGCTCCAAAGAATGAGAGAGCTTGCAGTACAGGCATCAAATACTGCCGTAAATGCCGTGGATGACAGAGCCAAGATACAGTCAGAAATAAGTGAGATCAGAAAAGAGATAAACAGAGTATTTACAGATACTGAATTTAACAGAAAAAAGATCTGGGATCCAAGCCGCACAAATGCGGAAACCATACAGGTAGGTACGGAAACGCATTACGCGACTACGATAGACTCAACTTCTGTAACAAATACGATTACAAATACAAACAGATATGCCTTTCCCGAAAACGGTCAATACAAAATAAACGCCGATGCAAGCGGGATGAAGGTGACATGGAAAGGGTACAACGGCACGAATTATGAATCAGCCCTTATCCCTTGGAAAAACGGAGATCCGCACAACTCAACAAACTTTGAACTGAAGGATTACCTTGATACGGGGACTCATCCGGAGCTTGTGGGGATCAATGCTAAATTCGGTTACAGTGCCGATGCACTTGCTACTACTGAGGATGTTATCAGTGGCATAAATAATACTACTATATCAAGTTGGGAATCAAGCACTGAAAGGATACAGCTCTACGGAGAAGGCGGCGGTACGCCTTCGGGAGTAAGCGCCAGTGTAAGTATAAATTATAAATACGAGCTTACATCAAACAGAGATTTTGAGAAAGCAGATACAAGCTTTATCGAGGGCTCTCAGACCAACAGATGGGATATGAATGCCGGTAGTGATAAGCTTGGGTTTACATTTGAGATGGAGGGGGTCGGTACGGTTGAGACCCGTCTCACAGGTATATCTTATTCCAGTCCTGATCGCAGTGCTGCTGCTGAAAATGTTTGGTGGAGATGGAGAACTTACATGGATAATGGAGTGCTGAAAAAAACTCAAGATGGGAAATCATATTCACCTTCACCTGCAGACGGCTCGGTTGACTGCTTTAATTATATAGTGAATAATAATGACGGCATAAACCTTTTGACAGATCACAAGGATGCTGCCGGAAATCCAACAAAAGGCTCGGGATCAGTCAGTATGTCATTCTCGCTGATGGCGGGAGGAAAAAGTGTCGGAACAATGACTTTGAACGCAAGTGTTTTGAACAGCGATACCGGAGAGAGCCTTTTGAACAGGATCAAGTCAATAAAAGGAGCGGATATATTTGCGTCTGCCAATCCAAACAACAATTCCGATTCGGGAGCGGCATCGGTTTCGACTTCGACCTCCTATGTTTCCGGTGGCAAACGCGTTGCGTTTGATGTCCCGATCATGGAAAGTGCGGGCGTGATAAGTGAGTACATCCAAGCCGGTGCGAATGAACAGCAGGGGATATACTTAAATTACAGATATTTGAGCGGAACTATGCTTGGGATCCGCACGACAAATGTTGAGGAGCTTGAGGGTGCACAGGAGGCTCTTTCTCAGGTTGACAAAGCTCTGGGGATCGTATCTGAGGAGAGGGCTCGTTTTGGTTCGTACGAAAACAGGCTTGATTATGCGAAAAAGATAGATGATAACACTGCCGAGAACCTTCAGGCTGCAGAGTCGAGGCTCAGGGATACCGATATGGCAAAAGAGATGTCGAGACTTGCCAAGGAGAATATCCTCGAACAAGCAGGAGTTTCGATACTTGCGCAGGCAAATCAGAGCACGAGATCGGTACTCAGTCTTTTGGGTGGGCAGGCTTGACATTTTTATTAAAAAATCTTGTATTTTCTTCATTTTTCCCTTGTGGCAAAGGACAAAATTTGGTATACTTATGTATGGTACATTTTTATTCCAAAGACTAAAGGAGAGTTTCTTTGATTAGTGAAGAGAGGATCAGAAAAATGATCCGATTGTCAGATTACGAGGGAGGCCTCGGAGAACAGGATATCAAAAGGACGAGGTATTCAAAACCTGATTATATCCGCCTTCAGGTTGTCAAGACCGTGTGCGGAGTGATGGTGTCGTATTTTCTCATCCTGGCACTCGTATCTTTGTACTATGTTGATCGTGTCAGATTCGGCGTTATCATCACCGAAGGACTGTTTACTCCCGAGAGGATATTTTTCGCAGTGGCAGGACTTTTGGTCCTTATCATTCTAATGATCGTATGGATACTCCTTTGCAGAAAAAGAAGTGCCAAAGAGTATGAAGAATCAGAGATCCGCGTAAAGGAATACGAAAAAACTCTCAAAGAGCTGCTGGCTATATATGAGAGAGAAAAGGAGGAGAGCGAATGATAGCTACCCTTCTTGTCTTTCGTGGAAGAGTCCAGGCATTTTTCGAAAAAAACTACAGGGTGATCAGAGGATTGCTCAAAGGTGTCGTTGTGCTGTTGTCGCTTCTCGTGCTTGCGACGGTTTTCCCGCAAGGGATTTTTGCACAGATGCCTTGGATATTTTTGATAGCCGCGATCATTTGCGGACTGTCGCCTGATGTCGTTGCGATCGCGACGGTTATGGGCGATATAGTTGTGGAGATATGGAATGTCTCATACATCCTTGCATTTACGATGATGATGATATTTTTTGTATATCTTCTCCTGTTTGGAAGAAAAACGAAATCGCAGTGGTATTTGATACTTGCCATACCGTTGTTCTCTGTGCTGAAGGTTGGATTTTTGGTTCCGGTGATAGCGGGATTGTTTTTGGGACCGGGTATGATACCCGCACTTATGATGGGCATCATCCTTCGTTTCGGAATGGAGGGCGTCGCAGAGTACACCGCTACGGCCAGAGGGGTTATGACTGACACCAACCCGTTTTCGAGTCTCAAATACTTGATCGATTATCTGGCGACAAACAGGCTTCTTTTGGTGGCGTTGATAGTTTATGTCGCTACATTTTTGGTCATATATCTTTTGCGAAAAGCCAATTTCAGGTATTCTCCGCAGATAGCGATACTTACCGGATGTATTGTTTTGTATACACTTGAGATGGTGAGCAATATCATATGGCAGCTTGAGCTTGATCTGCTTTTGACATCGCTTCTCGTGATACTTACAATGGTTATCGCGTACATAGTTCAATTTTTCAGGCTGTCGCTTGATTATCATGGAACGAGGAAGCTGCAGTTTGAAGATGATGAATATTATTATTATGTGACAGCTATACCCAAGTACAATGTGGCTGTTGCTCAAAATGAAGTTACAAGGATCGTTTCTGAGGATGAGGCCGATGAAACGGATACTGAAGAGGAAACCCAAGATACGGAAAATCTGTAAGAAAAGAGACCGAAAAGCATGGATACTATTATTTCATTTTTTAAGAATTATGTGGCAAAAATACAGATTCCCGAGCTGTCTGTGATAGACATACTCGAGATACTCATTATTGCTTACGCATTCTACAAGATCATCATCTGGGTGAAGGACACGCGCGCGTGGACGCTGCTCAAGGGGATGGTTTTTCTTGCGGTGTTCTATCTTCTTGCAATGATCCTGGAGATGGATGTCGTCATCTGGGTTTTCAACAATGTAATGGTGATCGGTGCCATCGCGCTTGTTGTGATTTTTCAGCCGGAGCTTCGCGGAGCGCTTGAGCACTTGGGAAGAAGAAGTGTGCTTAGAAATCTTTCGCTTGATTCCGGGAAAAAAAGCAGCAGAAGGTTTTCCGACAAAAGCATACAGGCGATCATAAAAGCAACCTACGATATGGCAAAGGTCAAGACGGGAGCGCTTATAGTAGTTGAGAAAAATATCCAGTGCCGCGAGTATGAAAGAACGGGGATTCCCGTAAATGCCGATATCAGCTCGCAGCTTCTGATAAACATATTTGAGCACAATACACCGCTTCACGACGGCGCGGTGATACTGAGGGACGACAGAGTGCTGGCGGCAACCTGCTATCTGCCGCTATCAAACAATCTCTCTGTAAGTAAAGATTTAGGAACCAGGCATCGTGCCGGACTTGGGATAAGCGAGGTGTCGGATTCGCTTACGATCATTGTTTCCGAGGAGACGGGAGCTGTTTCTCTTGCGATGGACGGAAAGCTTTATCACAAGGTGGATGCGGATACTATGGGACTTCGTCTGAAGGAAGCGTCAAAAGTTAAAAGCGACGAAAAAAGAAGGTTTTTCAAACGGCGCAAAAAAGTCGAAACAGACGAGACAGTGCCTCCAAAAGAAGAGGAGGTGAATGAAGAATGATAAAAGAATTGATCAAAAATATCTTCACAAAAAACCTCGGATGGAAGCTTGTTTCGCTGATCGCGGCAACGCTGTTTTGGATCATAGCACTAAACATCATCGATCCGAATATGAAAAAAACATTTAATGACATTCCGGTCGAGATCCTAAACGAGAGTGTGATCACATCTTCAAACCAGGTTTATGAGGTTGTAAGCGGTGACAAGGTAAATGTAACGATATCCGGAAAAAGAAGCTTCGTCGAAAAGCTGTCTGCGGACGACTTTGAAGCGAGTGCTGACCTTACGGAGCTCTCAAGTGTAAACGCGGTAAATATCAAGGTTAAGCTTGTCAAACCGCCTGCAAATGAGCAATACGAATTATCCTGGGGCAACGCGGTACTCAAGGTTGAACTTGAGAAAAAAGTCACTCAAAAATTCAAGGTTGTCGTTGATACGCAGGGTGAGCTCGGAGAAGGATTTGTTTTGGCGGGAACTACTACAAAGCCGAACATTGTTGAGGTCTCCGGTGGCGAATCAAAAATGAAAAAAATAGACAAGGTAGGAGTTACTATTCCGCTTGCGGGTCAGACCGAGGACTTCACTACAAAGGCGACTCCTATGGCCTATGACAGGGATGGAGATATAGTGCATTCCGAAAACCTTAAATTCAGTGCAAAAAGTGTCAAGGTCTCCGTGCAGGTTGGCAAAACGATGAATGTCCCGATAAGGGTAAAAACAGTCGGAGCGCCTGCGGAAGGCTACAGACTTGTGACGACCGACAGACAGCCGGAAAGCGTTGCAGTGACGGCTTCGAATCCGGATCTTTTGAGGAGTGATCTCGAGATAGTGCTTGAGGTCAATATCGAAGGCGCGAAAGCCAATGTCGAAAAAGAGTTTGACATCGCAGAGAAGCTTGGACCCGAATACACGATAGTAGATGATACAACAGTTGTGTCTGTTCGGTGTGAGATCGAGCAAAGCGGCAGGAAAACCATAGAATTAACCTCGGATGATATTGAGGTGCGAAATCTGTCGGATAACCACACAGTCAAATTCGATGATGAAGACAAGATTTACAAGGTGACCCTCATAGGCAGTGACAAAGAGCTTGAGGATGTAAATGTCAAATCCCTCGGCGCCTACATAGATCTTTCGGGGTTCACAACAGGAAGCCATGATGTCGAAGTGAAATTCAGTCTTCCTGAAGGTGTTAAGTTGTCAAGACCGCTGACTGTCAGGGTTATCATGGTTGAGCAGTCACCCGTTGAGCCAACACCTACGCCTGATGAGGAGTAGAGATATTTATAAAAAAAGATTATAATTATAGATTTTTAAGGAGAAGAGCAATGGTTTACGATATGGAAAAACAGCATAAGCTTGGAAAACTGCACGCGCTTGAGAGGATCTGCGCCATACTTGATGAGGATTCTTTTCGTGAGATAGGCTCGGGGATGACAAACCTCGAGGACTGCTTCAACATAAAAAAAGGCCAGTTCCCGTATGATGGAGTTATCACAGGATACGGCACGATCAATTCACAGCCTGTAGTCATCTACTCTGAGGACTTCACAGTCATTGGTGGAACGCTTGGAAAAACACATGGTTTCAAAATAGCAAATGCGATAAAAATGGCCATAGAGAATCGTTGTCCTGTTATCGGGATCAATGATTCCGGCGGCGCACGTATCCAGGAAGGTATCAATGCTCTTGCCGGATATGGGGAAATATTTTATTACAACACGATGGCGTCGGGATACATCCCGCAGATATCCATCATCGCCGGAAACTGCGCCGGAGGAGCTGTGTACTCACCGGGAATCACGGATTTCATTTTTATGATAGACGATATCAGCCAGATGTTTGTAACAGGACCGAAGGTTATCAATGCCGTGACAGGCGAAAAAATAAGTGCAAAGGATCTCGGAGGCTCGGAGGTGCACGCTCAGACAAGCGGTGTTGCACACTTCAGAATGCCGGATGAGAGGACTTGCTTCAAAAAAGTTCGCGAGCTGATAGACATTCTTCCTGCTTGCTATGAGGACAAAAATCTGCACTATGACAGAAAGCTTGACAGGGATTATTCGCATGATTTCAAATTAAACACTGATCTTTCGACTGTTATTCCTGAGAAAAACAATCAAAGTTACGATGTGTGCGATGTGATCTCTGGGATAGTGGATCCTGATACATTTATCGAGGTTCAGCAGGAGTTTGCCAAAAACGCTGTTGTCGGATTTGGACGATTGAAGGGTATATGTGTGGGAATTATAGCTGACCAGCCGAAGTTTATGGCAGGAGTTATGGATTGTGATGCATCGGACAAGGTGGCGAGGTTTATCAGGTATTGTGATTGCTACAATATCCCCCTTATCACACTTACGGATGTTCCGGGATTCCTTCCGGGCAAGGATCAGGAGTACAAAGGCATCATTCGCCACGGAGCAAAGGTGTTGTTTGCCTACTCAGAGGCTACGACGATCAAGCTGAATGTCATCCTCAGAAAAGCATACGGAGGAGCGTATATCGCGATGAGCTCCAAGCACCTTCGTTCAGACTTTGTTTACGCGTGGCCGACAGCAGAGATCGCGGTTATGGGCGCTGAAGGAGCGGCTGACATCCTGTACGGTAAGCAGATGAAGACGATGTCTGATATGGAAAAAGCGGCGTTTAGAGAAGAGAAGATAAACGAGTACAATATGACATTTATGAACCCCAGGATCGCAGCTCAGCATGGCTATGTGGATGAGGTTATCAAGCCTGAGGCGACAAGAGAGAGACTCTACAGCGACCTGATCCTGCTCGAGCACAAGCGTTCTCACGATGCCGTTGACAAAAAGCATGGCAATATTCCGCTTTAAATCGTGCGCCCAGAGTGCTCGTACAAAATTTTTCTCGACATTTTCTGATTTGTGTTGTATAATGGAAAGACATGGAAAAGATCAGAAAAGTCAAAAAGAGTCATTTGGAGGTTGACAATGAGTAAGTTGATGAGCAGAAAGCTTAGCTTTGTATTTATATTTTTGCAGCTTTTATTCTCGATTGGATTGTGTATGCTCGTGTTCTTTGTAGGGTTTATTCCGACAAAATACGCGATCATTCTTATCTGTGTATGTGTGATACTTATGGTTTATCAGGTTTTGAGCCAGATAGCCAATTCAAGCTACATCATAGGGCGGATCCTATGTGTGGCGTTCTGTGCATTTTTCTGTTTCGGCGGATACTATCTGTACAGCACATATCACGCCATGGCGCAGATTTCCGGTGCCAATACCAAGATTGACGTTATTTCGTATTATGTTTTGAAGGATGATCCGGCCAAAAGCCTTATGGATGCAAAGGATTACAAATACGGCATCCTCAAGGACATCGACCGTGAGAACACAAACAAAGCGCTTGCCGAGGCAAAAAACGAAGTTGGCAAGGACTTGACGACAGTTGAGTACACGGATACATCTACACTCGTTGATGCTCTGTATGCGGGTGAGGTTA
Source organism: uncultured Lachnospiraceae bacterium (assembly GCA_947166015.1). GTDB lineage: Bacteria > Bacillota > Clostridia > Lachnospirales > Lachnospiraceae > Eubacterium_F. Next base: position 4,402 of record CAMVCQ010000059.1, on the reverse strand, counting down.
AGGTTGCAGTGTTTAACCAGGGATTTATAAACACTGTCAAGGAGCAGTACAAGACATTTAAAAAGGATACAAGAGAGCTTGTTAAGCATGAGATAGAAACTGAGGTAGAGGAAGAGACGTCAAACGACTATGACAGCGAGGTTACGACCAAGCCGTTTATCTTGTATATAAGCGGTATCGATGTCTACGGAAAGCTTGCTAAAAACAGTCGAAGTGATGTAAACATCCTTGCAGTCGTCAACCCTCTTACAAAGCGAATCCTTCTCGTATCTACACCGCGAGATTATTTCGTACCTCTATATGACAAAGAGGGAAATCCGAGATCCGGAGGAGCGCGTGATAAGCTTACTCACGCGGGTATCTACGGTATCGAGGTCTCGATGGGAACACTTCAGAAGGTTTACGGATGCAACATCGACTACTATATGCGAGTCAATTTCTCATCAGTGCGAGATATCATAGACCTTATCGGTGGTGTTGAGGTTTACTCTGATGTCGGATTTACATCAGTTCTCGGACCGACTAAAGGTTCACACTATGTGTTTGAAAAAGGATACAACAAGGTTGACGGAAAAAAAGGACTTGCTTTCTGCCGCGAGAGGAAAAACCTTGCAAACGGTGATTATCAGCGAGGAAGAGATCATCAGCATATGATCGAGGCGATACTGAACAAGGTTATGTCTCCTGCGATCCTCGGAGATTATCCTGCGCTGCTCTCATCAAGCAAAAAAATGTTCCAGACGAACATGTCTATGGAGGCACTTTCGTCATTTGCAAAAATGCAGCTTGATGATATGGCTAAATGGAAGATAAGCTATGCAAATGCAGCAGGAACCGGTGCAAGAGACTATACATATTCGATGCCTTCAGTAAGCCTGTATGTATGTGTGCCGGATATGAACTCTGTTGCCAAGATTTCAAAGAAGATCAAAAAATATATGAATGACAGTCCGGAGAATGAAACTGTCAAAGGGAATGCTACACCAAGACCACTTAACGACCAGGGATATTGATTTTGGGATGAACTGAAAGGGGCATGGCATATGAGTGAGAACAACGAAGACAAAAAGATCATTTTTTCTCCACCGGACATGACGGAGAAAGAAGAAAAGGCAGTTGATGAAGTGCTCGAGAGCGGTTGGATCACAACAGGTCCCAAAACCAAGGAATTTGAGCAAAAAATAGCTGAGTTTTGCGGAACAAACAAAGCTGCTGCGCTGAATTCCTGCACTGCGAGTATGGAGCTCACTTACAGACTTTTGGGTATAGGAGAGGGTGATGAGGTCATCACGACCGCATACACCTATACAGCTACTGCAAGTGCTATTTGTCATGTAGGTGCAAAACCCGTTTTTGTTGATGTCTCAGGGGATGAAGGAGATGCATTAAGTCCTTACGAGATTGATTACAACGAAGTCGAAAAAGCCATAACACCGAAAACAAAAGCTATCACCGGTGTGGATGTCGGCGGTGTGATGTGTGATTACGACAGGCTGCTGAAGATCGCAAATGACAAAAAGGATATGTTTGTTCCGGGAGAGAACAATTTTCAAAAGGATCTCGGAAGGATTGCAATCGTAGCCGATGCTGCTCACAGCTTTGGAGCATCAAGAAATGGTGTGATGAGCGGAGCTGCTGCAGACTTTACATGTTTTTCATTCCACGCGGTCAAAAACCTCACAACAGCTGAGGGTGGTGCCGTGACCTGGAAATCGATAGTAGGTATTGATGACGAGGATATATACAAACTGTTTATGCTGATGTCTTTGCACGGTCAGTCAAAGGATGCACTTGAGAAAAACAAGACAGGCTCATGGGAATACGATATAGTTTTTCCGGGATACAAGTGCAACATGACCGATGTGCAGGCTGCTATAGGAGTTACTCAGTTTGAGCGATATGAAGAGCTTGAGGCAAAAAGAAAGCATATCATAGAGCTCTATGAAAAAGGAATTGAGGACATAAACAAAAAACTCGGTAAAGACAGATCCGCAGAGAGGCTTCTGCCGGTTCGTACGCTGAAGCATTTTACCGATGAATATGAGTCAAGCGGTCATCTCTACATGGTAAGGATAGGAGCTATCATGGACCGTGAGAGAAGAGAACTTATAGATGAAATGGCAAACAGGGATGTCCCGACCAATGTCCACTACAAGCCGTTGCCGATGATGACTGCATACAAGACGATGGGTTACAAAAAAGACGATTATCCGAAATCGCTTGAAATGTACAGAAACGAGGTGACATTACCTCTTCATACATCACTTGATGATGCTGATATTGAAAAAATTCTTGATGCGTTCTATGAAGCGCTTATGATGATCAGATTTTGATGCAATTGTTTTGGAGATAAAAAATGATACCCTGGGATAAGCTTCCTGATGATATAAAAACAGACGCTGTCAGACCATACTATGACGCGTTGTGTAAAAAAGAAAGATCGCTCGCGATCAAAAGAACGATTGATGTTTTTGTATCTGTATTTTTGCTTATTATTCTGTTTCCGCTTTTAGTGGGGATAGCTGTATGGGTTTCTTTGGGAAGCAAGGGCGGACCGTTTTTTTGTCAGCAAAGAGTTACAACCTATGGCAAAAAATTCACTTTGTACAAGTTCCGTACGATGGTTAAGGATGCACCGGAAAAGGGCACTGCAGTTACCGGTGAAAAAGATGACAGAGTGACTGAGGAAGGGAAGTTTTTGCGCAAGTACAGACTTGACGAGCTTCCGCAGCTTATCAACATTATAACCGGAGATATGTCGCTCGTCGGGACCAGACCTGAGGTTCCCAAGTTTGTTGATAAATACACTGCTGAAATGAAAGCAACACTCCTTCTTCCGGCCGGTGTAACGAGCAAAGCCAGTATTGAGTTCAAAGATGAAGCCGAGATCATCGGTGACAATACCGGAGATGAAGCAGACAAGATTTATATAGAAAAAGTTCTTCCGGAAAAAATGAAATATAATCTTGATTACCTTGAAGATTATTCAGTATTAAATGATATAAAATTGATGTTTATGACAGTTATAAAAGTGTTTAAATAATGCTTTATTATCAGAGGAAAAATAATGTTTGTATCTCGCTTGCAGGATATGTTCATAAGTCTTTTGAAACCTTGGATTCCGTTTGTTGCAAAGATTCCGGTTAAGTTGAGATACAGGCTTATCACAGCTTGTTTTATGGCAGATATAGTTCTTTTCGGGATAGTACGATATGTACTTCTCAGAGAGAGCTATTTTTATAATACGACGCTTGGTATATTTTTGATGATAGCCATCGCAATCCTCTCGCTTGATGTGAAGCTTGAAAAGGTGAGATGGCGAAGGTCGATCTGGCTGTCGTGGTTTGGGATGTGTATCGCATTTACTGTGTCAGACATACTTGTTCCCAAAAAAGTATGCGGGCTCGGTGTGGTATTGGCGCTTGTTTTTACGGGTGTATTTTTTGTCTGGCAAAACAATTCCAGAAGAGATCTTCTGTGGGAATGCTTCAAAAAGTCGATCAGGATTTCTTTTTGGATAATCTCAATCTTTTCTTTTTGTTTCAGGCCTATTTATCAGGGCGGAAGATATGCGGGGATATTTACAAACCCAAATACTTTTGGGCTATATCTTTTTGTTATATTTGCCGTTTTTATGTCTGATCTTGATTGGGATACTGCTACAGGAAAAAGACTTTTCAGTTCGCTTCCGACATATATAAGTATAGCTCTTGTGTGGTTCTACCTTGAGATTTCGCAGGCCAGGACAGCGCTTTTGGCTTGCGGGACAATACTTTTTATGTGGCTTGTTTTGAGACTTGTAAGAGCCGTGAAAAAACACCGCTGGAGTTCGTTTTTGAAGCACACCCTGATAATGGTTGCGTTTGTTGTGGCGCTCTATCCGGTGTACAGAGTGACTGTTGCATACCTTCCCTGGATAGTCGACCATCCGCTTATTTTCAAGGGCGAGAGCCTGTATCTGTCGGATGGAAGCAAGATATACGATATGGGTGAGACTGTGATCGCGGAGCCTGATGTCAATGCGGAGAGTATGATCGAGGGCTACAAGATAGAAAACTTAGAAGAGGTTGTCGACAACACCGGGAAGCTTGTAGTGCCGGCGACAAAAACCGAATCAGATGAACCGGAAAAGCCTATTGTCCCGAAAAATGTCATGGACAGGCTGTGGTTTGTCCTTGAAAACACAAAAGGACTAAATGCACTTACTTCCGGAAGGATAGAGATATACAAGGGGTATTATAAGCAGTTAAACTACAAAGGACACCCAAATGTTTCACTTACTATAAACGGAGGCAAAAAAGCACACGCGCACAATAATTGGTTGCAATTCGGGTACACCTATGGTTACTTTGGTTTGATTTTTTATACAATTATAACGGTGCTTGGTGTGGCTATGTCGATC
>CAMVCQ010000058.1 GCA_947166015.1 uncultured Lachnospiraceae bacterium | reverse complement strand
GGTGTAGGATGTGCTATCGCATATCCGGTGACAAAAAAACTCCACGAGCTCGGCTGTGAGGTTCATTCGATAGTAGGATTCAGAAACAAGGATCTGGTGATACTTGAGGATGAATTCAAGTCTGCAAGTGACAAGCTTGTGATGATGACTGATGACGGAAGCTATGGAGAAAAAGGTCTTGTTACGGATGCGCTTGAAAAGCTTATAAATGAAGGCAACGAGTACGATGAGGTCATAGCTATCGGGCCATTGATCATGATGAAATTTGTTTGCCTGACAACAAAAAAATACAACGTAAAAACAGTAGTAAGCATGAACCCGATCATGGTCGACGGAACCGGAATGTGCGGATGCTGCAGACTGACAGTCGGTGGCAAAACGATGTTTGCCTGCGTAGACGGACCTGATTTTGACGGACATGAGGTGGATTTCGACGAAGCTATGAAGCGCGGCGGCATTTACAAAGAGTTCGAGGGAAGGGCGAGAGAGGAAGCCTGCAATCTCCTGAAAAAAGAGCCGACTGCCTGAGTCGAAAAAAATATAAAAAAGAAACAATGATGATATCGGCGCTACGCAAAAGTATGGCGCTATAAAAGAATAAAAATGGTTGTGAAAGGAAAAACAAAAATGGCTGAAAAAAATATGGATCCAAAAAAATGTCCGATGCCCGTACAGGAGCCGGATGTAAGAAATAAAAACTTTGATGAGGTAGCTCTTGGCTACACATACGATATGGCAATAAACGAGGCAAGAAGATGTCTTAATTGCAAAAACAGACCTTGTGTTGAGGGCTGTCCGGTATCTATCCGCATTCCTGATTTCATCGAGAGAGTTGCAAACGAGGATATCGACGGAGCATTTGAAGTGCTCAATGAGTCAACATCTCTTCCGGCTGTCTGCGGTCGTGTATGCCCGCAGGAGACACAGTGTGAGCAGCGCTGCGTAAGGGGAATCAAAGGTGAGCCGGTAGGAATCGGTCGACTTGAGAGATTTGTAGCTGATTATCACAGAGAAAACTCTGATGCTAAACCTGTTATCCCACAGAGCAACGGACACAAGGTTGCCGTGATCGGTGCAGGTCCATCCGGACTTACAGCAGCCGGAGACCTTGCAAAGCTCGGATACAAGGTTACTGTATATGAAGCGCTTCATGTAGCCGGAGGAGTACTTAGCTACGGAATTCCTGAGTTCCGTCTTCCGAAAGCTATAGTAAACAAAGAAATCCAGAACCTGATCGATATCGGTGTGGATGTAGAGACAAACATGGTTATCGGAAAAGTCCTTACCATAGATGAGATATTTGAAATGGGCAACGAGGCTATTTTTGTCGGATCGGGTGCCGGACTTCCGAGATTTATGAATATCCCCGGAGAGAGCCTGAACGGAGTATACTCTGCAAACGAGTTTTTGACCCGTATCAACCTGATGAAGGCATATAAGCCTGATTCAAAAACACCGATCCAGCACGCGAAAAAAACAGTTGTTGTCGGTGGTGGAAATGTCGCTATGGATGCGGCCAGATCAGCTATGCGCTTAGGCTCTGATGAGGTGTATATCGTATACAGACGAGGCATGGAAGAGCTTCCTGCGAGAAACGAAGAGATAGAGCACGCCGAGGAAGAGGGAATTATTTTTAAAACTCTTCACAATCCTGTAGAGATCCTCGGTGATGAAGAAGGAAATGTCAAAGGCATCAGATGTATAAAAATGGAGCTTGGCGAGCCTGATGAAAGCGGTCGCCGCCGTCCGATAGAGGTGCCGGGAAGCGAGTTCGAGATAGAGTGTGATTGTGTGATCATGGCTATCGGAACATCACCGAATCCGCTTATCTCATCTACCACTCCGGGACTTGATACAAACAACAGAGGTTGCCTGATCACAAAAGACGACAACGGACTCACAACAAGAGACGGTGTTTATGCCGGCGGTGATGCCGTAACAGGTGCAGCTACGGTTATTCTTGCTATGGGAGCCGGTAAGTCAGCAGCGGCGGCTATTGATGAGTATATATCCAAGAGGAAAATGTGAAATGAAAGAAAAAATAGTTATTACCGGAATGGGTGCGATCACACCCATAGGAAACAGCGTTGATAAGTATTGGGAAAATTTGATCAAAGGAGTATCGGGCGTCGAAAAAATAGATAGATTTGACACGACCGAACTTGCTGTCAAAGTGGCAGCTGAGGTTAAAGATTTTGAGCCGACGGACTATATGCCGAAAAAACTTACCAGAGAGATGGATCTGTTTATGCAGTATGGATATGCGGCTGCTGAAGAAGCCATAGCTCAGGCAGGCGAAAAGAAAAATGAAGAAGGTGCCATAGATGAAGCAACGAGAATAGCAAAACCGATCCGTATGGGAATTGTTATCGGAACTGCTCTCGGAGGCATCACCCCTATCAGCGAAACGCAGGACGGAATATCAACCGGAGAACACAAAAAAGTAAGTCCGAGATTTGTACCGAAGATCATCGGAAACGAGCTTGCGATAGCACATGGATATGTTGGTCCGTCACTTACTGTAAGTACAGCTTGCTCATCAGGCGGTGATGCGATCGCGACAGGATGTATGATACTAAACAGCGGGATGGCTGATGCGGTGCTTGTAGTTGGAGCAGAGTCAGCTTTAAATCCTCTCTTTATAAAAGGACTTGTTTCGGCGCATGCACTTTCTACAAATGAGGATCCAAAAGCAGCATCAAGACCTTTCGACGCGGCAAGAGACGGATTTGTGATCGGCGAAGGCGGTGGAGCTCTTGTGCTTGAGACCGAAGATAATGCAAAGAAAAGAGGGGCGGAAGTTATCGCTCATATAGCAGGTTTTGCAAACTGTACTGACGGATATCATGTAACAAGTCCTCATCCGGATGGGATCGGCGCAATATTCTGTATGGAAGAAGCACTTAAAAACGCAGGAATAAAACCCGAAGAAATTGATTATATAAATACTCATGGAACATCAACTCCTGTAGGAGATCCGATAGAAACTCATGCTATAGCGAAAGTTTTTGGAGAAGACAAAATGCATCTGAAAGATATGGCGGTCACATCAAGCAAAGGAGCGACCGGACATATGATGGGTGCAGGAGGTATCACTGAGGTTATAGCCTGTATCCAGGCTGTCAGAACGGGCATCATACCACCGACATTAAACCTTGATAACGTAGATGAAAAATGCTATGAGCTTAACTTTGTTCCGAAAAATTCAATCGAAAAAGAAGTTAAATATGCTATGAGTAATTCATTTGGATTTGGCGGACAAAACAGCTGCGTGATAGTTGGCAAGTAATCGATCAAAAAAGTGAAAAAGCACTATAGTAAATCCGGTATTGCAGTTTTAAATATCTGGAGTATTATTATTAAAATAATAGAGGTTATTGTATGCCATCAGAAGAAGAATTGTATGATCTCGCGGAACTGTTCAAAGTGTTCGGAGATACGACCAGGATCAGGATACTCTATGAACTCTTTGGAGGAGAGCTCTGTGTAGGTGATATCGCAGATAAGCTTGGTATGACTCAGAGTGCCATATCACATCAGCTTCGTGTGCTCAAAGCAAACCGTTTGGTGCGATTCAGAAGAGAAGGAAAAACGGTTTATTATTCTCTTGATGATGATCATGTCAGAAGCATTATAGAAATGGGCGTAGAGCATGTACTTGAGTAAGAGTGTAAAAATATCGGAATAATAATGAAAAAAACCAGTTTCGAACAACGACAGGAAGAGTTTAAAAATGCGCGTGATATAGTGCTGAACAGAAGGCACGAAAATCACGGTATCGGAACACTTGCCGAGAAGTCTGTCCACGCTGTATTGAAGATTTTTATGGAGCCTGATGAGGATCTTCATGAGGTGCCGATAGACGGCTTCGTAGCGGACATTTTTTCGGATGACAAAGTCATAGAGATTCAGACAGGAAGCTTCAGACCACTTCGTGAAAAGCTCGCCTGTTTTTTGGATAATTATGATGTCACGGTGGTTCATCCTATTTCGGTTAAAAACACTATATGCTGGCTTGATCCGGATACGGGAGAAATAGTTTCCAAAAGGCCGTCTACAATCAAAGGTGTGCCGCACTATATTTTTGACGAATTATATTGTATCAGACCTTTGCTTACAAATCCTCGTCTTTCGATAGTTGTACTTATGATAGAGACAGAGGATATCAGACTTTTGGACGGGTACGGAAAAGACAGGAAAAAAAGAGCGACCAAGTACGACAAGGTTCCTTTGAGACTTTTGGAGGAAATGAGGTTTGAAAGACCGGAGGATTATCGTATGCTGATACCGCCGGAGCTTGAAGAATTCACTTCTGCCGAGTATGCAAAAGCAACACATATAAACAGAAGTCTGGGGACGCTGTCGCTTCAGATATTAAATGAGCTTGGCGTAGTGGAAAGAGTGGCAAAAAAAGGTAATGCATTCGTTTACAATGTAGTTGACTGAAACTCTATGAGGATTGATATGTTGTATATTTTGGAGCATTTTTTGACGATCACCAAACACAGACACAAGGTAATAGCGCATTGTTACAAATGCGGTATTCTTTGGCAGGGACTTAAGCATGACCTTTCTAAGTATTCGCCTACAGAGTTTGTTCAGGGTGTGAAATATTATCGTTCGGACAGAAGCCCAAATGTTGGGGAGCGTGAGGTGCATGGTTACTCGAAAGCGTGGCTTCACCATCAGGGCAGAAACAAACATCATTTTGAGTATTGGTATGATTATAACATGAAAACAAGGCAGCGTGAGCCTGTGGAAATGCCGGTACGATATGTGATAGAGATGTTTTGCGACAGGATCGCCGCCAGCAAGATATACTGTGGTGACGAGTATGATGACTCAAAACCGTTGGAGTATTTTGAAAAAGGACAAGCCAAAAACAGGATGCATATAAGGACCGGAAAACAGCTTGAAAAGCTTTTAAAAATGCTCGCTGCAAAGGGTGAAAAAGAGACCTTCGATTATGTAAAAAATGAAGTAAAACCGAAAACAAAATACAATGGGATGTGGTGAAAGATACAGCCGAGAAAAGTAATGTTCAGTTCAGTAATAAGCATAATAATATCAATCGTGTTGTGAGGTAAAAAATGATACCTGTTCTTATCAGCGTGGGGGCGGCAATAATATGTATTGTAATTGCATTTATATTTATGAAGATCGTCACCCGAAAAAGAAAAAAAGAGGGAAAGCTTACAAAAAAAAGACAGGTATTTATCACCTGTGTAAGCGCGTTGCTATTATATGTTGTAAGTGGGAGTATATATTTTTCTATCTATACTCATGCAGGAGAAAAAGCCCTGCAATACATGCAAAGTGATGACGCAGTAAAAGTATCTGAAGTTGATACGGGGTATTTTTTTGACGGACCGGGAACGGAAAACGTGTTGATATTTTATCCCGGAGCAAAGGTTGATGAAAAAGCGTATGCTCAGCTGATGCACGAGCTTGCTGCTGACGGCACGGATTGTTATCTTTTGTCAATGCCACTTCATATGGCGTTTATGGCGCCGGGAAAAGCAGGCAGGGTTGTAGACAAGGGAGAGTACGAAAACTACTATATAGCAGGGCATTCGCTCGGAGGGGCGATGATCGCAGGGTATGTTGCAGACAATGCTGATAAGCTTGCCGGAGCGATTTTTCTCGCTGCATACTCTATCCGCCGGTTGCCGGACAGCCTTTCGGTAGCAGTTATAAATGCGTCTAATGATGGTGTCGTCGAGTGGGATGCGATCAAAAAAAATGAAAAAAATCTCCCAAAGGATGCGATGCAGGTTGTGATCGAGGGAGGTAACCACAGCCAGTTCGGTGATTATGGTTTTCAAAAAGGAGACAATGAAGCTACCATATCTGCTGACGAACAGATACGCCAAACAAAAGAGGCTATAGATAGTCTGATCAAACAAGCTTCTTGATTTATAACACATGATGTTGACGAGGCGATGCCTTTATCCGAAAGGATCTGTATACTTTCAAGACCGATTGATAAGGATAATAAAACTTATCTGAAAAAACACTTGCATTCCGCAACATGTTGTGGTATAGTATATCTCACACCCCACTTCTGCTCCTGTGCTAAGGAGGGGGTTCTATGAGATTTCTTAAATTCCTAAAACTCAATAAGCACAGATTACCAAAAAGAATTGTTTCCACATTGACTATATGGGTTTTATTTTTGTACTCATTTTTATCAAATTCTTTTACGGCAACAGCAGCTACCGAAGAGGAAAGAATAAACGGTGCGGCGCTTTTGGTCAGGGGGTACGAGTTTATAATTCTATCCTCTTATGAAGAAAGAATAAAGATAGGTGAGACAAAGCTTATAGTAGCGATGTCTACGATAGGTGCGGAATTGACTTATAAAAGCAGTAATTCATCTGTAGCATCAGTAAATATGTACGGTGAAGTGACGGGCAAAAAAGCAGGAAAAGCAAAAATAACCGCAAAGTCCAAAGGCGCTGAAGCAAGCTGCGATATCACGGTAGAAAGAACATCTATTTCTTTGAATGCAAAAACTCTCACGCTCGAAAATGGGGCGACTTACAGGATGACTGCAAAAACATCGACCGGTGCGCCTGTTGAATGGAAGTCATCAAAGCAAAGTGTGGCTATAATCAGTGATTCAGGCGTTATTAATGCTATTAGGCCGGGGACTACAACTATCACAGCTACAGCTGACGGATCAAAAGAAACCTGCATCCTGACTGTAAAAAGACCTGATATATCGCTTTCGGCAAACAAGATCAAGATGTACAAAGGAAAAACAGCAAAGCTGTATGCGACTGTTTCGTCAGGAAAAGATGTTGTATGGAGATCGTCAAAAACAAGTGTTGTAACAGTAGACGAAACGGGAAAGCTCTATGCAGTGAAGCACGGGCAGGCGAGGATCAGTGCGAGCCTGGATGGTATCACGAGGTATTGCGCTGTAACAGTAGCGTCCCCCGTGATCCGTCTGAATAAAACTTCTGTAAAGCTAAAAAAAGGTCAAAAATTCAAACTAAAGGCAGATGTCAGTTCGGGAAACAATCCAACATTTAAGTGCAGCAGTACCAAAGTTGCGTCGGTAAGTGCATCCGGCAAGATCAAGGCAAAGAAAAAAGGCAGTTGTACTGTTTCAGTATCGGAAGACGGAACAACTGTTAAATGCAAGGTAAAGGTAACGGATAAATAATACAAATAACAGGAGCAGAAGTAGGTGGATTACCATTTATGTCAGTTTTTTCCATTTGGAAAGACATAGTGTTATTATCAAGTTTTGCTTGAAAAAAATGCGTGTCGGGAGTATACTATCGATATGAATACATACTTGATATTCGGACACATAATAAAGCTAAAAAAAATAATCGAAATTAATCGTATCATACCGGAACAAAAAATATATCTGAGAACACTGAAACGGAAGGAAAAATGAAGAGATTTAAACGACGTTTATTTGAAATCATACAGCTTGGAAACAAGGAAGATACGGCAAGCAGGATATGCGATTATCTGATTATAATCACGATCATTACAAACCTGTCGGTACTTGTGATCGACACTTTTGAGTTTTCTTACAAGATCCGTCCGTACCTTGATATCATCGAAGCTGTGACAGTTGTTCTGTTTATAATTGAGTATATTGCAAGGATAATCACGGCAGACCTTCTTTACCCGGAAAGTGGACCGGTAAAAGCCAGGTTCAGGTTTATTTTTTCACTGGAAGGACTTGTGGATCTTTTGACGTTGTTACCCTATTTTTTACTTATGCTTCCTGCAGGGATCGTCGCGTTCAGGGTTCTCAGAGTTTTCAGGGTATTTCATCTGTTTCGCATCAATGCACAGTATGATGCTTTCAATGTTGTTTTGGATGTTTTGCGTGACAAAAAACAACAGATTTTTTCATCTGTTATTTTGATATTTATTCTGATGCTTGCGTCCTCGGTTGCCATTTATTCACTTGAACACGACGCACAGCCGGAAGCTTTCTCAAACGCATTTTCAGGGATGTGGTGGTCTGTTTCAACTCTTCTTACCGTGGGCTACGGAGATATATATCCAATTACTATTCTTGGACGGATATTTACTATTGTAACTGCGTTTTTGGGTGTAGGCATGGTGGCAATCCCCACAGGTATCATATCCGCTGGATTTGTAGAAAGATATACAAGGTTAAAAACAATGGGAGGTGAAACCTCCGGTGAGAATATGAGATTTATCATGATATCCGTTGAAAAAACTCACCCATGGGCAGGAAAAACAATATCAAAAATAACTCTGCCCCCGGAGTTTATAATCGTAACAGTCATTCGAAATGGTGAGATTATGATCGCGAATGGAGACACGGCTATCGCGGTGGGTGACGAGGTTGTGATCGGAGCTATAGAGTACATAAACGATGCGGGGATTCAGCTGCGAGAAGTGCCAATCGTAGACGGACATGCGTGGACGGGCAGAAAGATCAAAAACCTCGATTTGCCGGATCAAACCCTGATAGTTTCCATAGTCCGTGGAAAAAAACCAATCGTTCCGAGGGGGAGTACGATCATACATGAGGAGGATTTGGTCACTATATGCGAAAGCAAGATCAAAGCGTGAAGGACGGACATCCCGAATAGAATGGCTACCCGTGAATAGTAACAAAAAACGAAGGAAAAAACGAAGGAAAAAACGAAGGAATGACATGAAAGCCTTGCGAAAACAGGGCTTTTGTTGTATAATGGTACGGATGGTGGGTAATACTAATTTGATTTAATTGGAGGTAAAGAATGGGTTCAAATCTTAGTAATGGTGATGTTTACCGCAAAGTATTGACGTTTTCACTTCGCAGACTGTTGTTTTCGATAATCTACATAGCTATGTTGGTGGGGCTGACAGCAGGAGGATTTTTGCTTGCTGACAAGCTTTGGCACTTTGACGGCAGCGGTTTGGTAGGAATGGGGATAGGATTTGTGATAGCGATTGTTTTTATTGCTATCCTTTCACATTTTCTCATGTATGTGATCAAGGCCGGACAGATTGCCGTGATCACAAAAGCGGTTACGGAGGACAAGCTTCCGGATAACTGCTGGCAGACCGGAAAAGAAATGGTCAAAGAGCGCTTTGCCACGGTGGCTGTTTACTATGCGGCAACGAGCATTATCAAAGGACTGTTTCAGGAGCTATCAAACGCTATAACCTCAGTCGGACAGTCGATCGGAGGAGATTCAGGCGGAGCGGTTGGAAGTGCGATAGGCATTGTTATCAACACGATAGTTTCGTATTTGTGTGATTGCTGCCTTGGTTGGGTGTTCTACCGCAAGGATCAGAGTGCTTTCAAAGCAACCTGTGAGGGTGCTGTGACATTTTTCAAAAACGGCAAAACATTTTTGAAAAATATGGGAAGAGTATTTGGGATAGGATTGGTTTCGCTGCTTGCGATCGGCGGTGCATTTTTCGGGATTTTTTATGTGATCGTGCTGCAGTTTCCAAACGCGTTGACCTCGCTTGCAAATGAGATCAAAGAGGTTGCGGCATCAAATACTGATGAAAAATGGTTGCAGATTTTGTCGAATCCGACTACGCTCGGAATCGCTATTGCAGTAGTCCTTGCGCTTATTGTTTGGTCAATCCTTCATTCGACATTTGTTAAACCGTTCGTTTTGGTTGGCGTGCTTCGCAACTATATGTCAACTGCAATTGAAAACATCCCGGACGCTTCTGAGTTTTCAATTCTTGAGCAAAAGTCAAAGAAATTCAAGAAGTACAAAGAAAAACATGCAGACGAATTGTAATCAGTTTTTGATGAAAAAATGTAGGTATGTTTTGTCTGTTTTTGCTGTGAAATCATCTGGAAATAGTATAACAAAAATCATTTAAGAATGGAGTAAAAAACATGTGTGGAATAGTCGGATATATTGGAAAAAGAAAAGCGGCTCCGGTGCTCCTTGACGGTCTTTCCAAGCTTGAGTACAGAGGGTATGATTCGGCGGGGATTGCGGTCCGCGACGGAGATGGAAAAACCGCTATTATCAAAGCAGAGGGAAAGCTGAAAGTCCTCTCGGAAATGACAGCTGACGGAGAGTCTGTAAAAGGATGCTGCGGTATCGGTCACACGCGTTGGGCTACTCACGGAGAGCCGTCAAAGGTCAATGCTCACCCGCATCATACCGATGATGACAGCGTGGTCGGCGTCCACAACGGAATCATAGAAAACTACAAAGAATTAAAAGAAAAATTATTGCGAAATGATTATTCATTTTATTCAGAAACTGATACAGAGGTAGTGATCAAGCTTATTGATTATTATTACAAAAAATACCAGGTGGGACCTATCGATGCGCTTGCAAAAACAATGGTGCGTGTGAGAGGATCGTACGCACTGGTTGTGATGTTTGCGGATTATCCCGGCGAGATATATGTTGCCCGCAAAGAAAGCCCGATGATACTTGGCGTCGGTGACGGAGAGAGCTTCATAGCTTCGGATGTGCCGGCTATATTGAAATACACAAGAAAAGTGCAGTATATCGGAAACCTCGAAATGGGTCGTGTCGATGCAAACGGCGTGACATTTTTCGATCTGAACGGTGATGAGATAGAAAAACCGATCGAGGAGATTGAGTGGGATGCAGAAGCTGCCGAAAAAGGCGGATATGAGCACTTCATGATGAAAGAGATCCACGAACAGCCAAAGGTTGTTGAGGATACTATCAGATCCTATATCAAAGGCGACAACGAAAACTATTCAATCGATTTTTCTGAGTCGGGTATCGATGAAGAGTTTATGAAAAAATGCTCCGCTATCCATATAGTTGCCTGCGGCTCCGCTTATCATGTAGGTGTGACTTCACAATACGTGATCGAGGATCTGGCGCGCATCCCTGTCAGAGTTGAGCTTGCGTCGGAATTCAGATACAGAAAGCCGATGCTTGACAAAAATGCATTGGTTATAGTCATCAGTCAGTCGGGAGAGACCGCTGATTCGCTTGCGGCGCTTCGCGAGGCCAAAGCTCAGGGAGTGAAAACACTTGCCATAGTAAATGTAGTGGGCTCATCTATTGCCAGAGAGGCTGACTTTGTCTGCTACACACTTGCAGGTCCCGAAATAGCGGTTGCGACAACCAAAGCCTACTCTACACAGCTTATCGTAAGCTATCTGCTCGCGATCGAATTTGCAAGGGTCAGAGGAAATATCGATGAAGAAAAGGTATGCGAGTACATAACAGAGCTTATGACCATACCGGCAAAGATACAAAAAGTGATCGACGACAAGGAAAGGATCCAGTGGTTTGCAGCTAAGTACGCAAATGCAAAGGATGTATTTTTCATAGGTCGTGGGATCGACTATGCTATATGCCTTGAGGGAAGCCTCAAGATGAAGGAGATCAGCTACATCCACTCCGAAGCGTATGCAGCCGGAGAGCTCAAGCACGGTACTATAAGCCTGATCGAGGACGGCGTTCTTGTGATAGGAGTTGTTACGCAGAGCGAGCTTTACGAAAAGACCGTATCAAATATGGTCGAGGTACAGAGCCGTGGCGCATACCTGATGGGGCTTACGAATTATGGCTCGTATGATCTCGAGGACACAGCTGATTTCACGGTGTATGTTCCAAAGACAGATGAGCACTTTGCTACTTCGGTGGCGATCATTCCGCTTCAGCTTTTGGGATACTACATCTCCGTGGCGAGGGGGCTCGATGTCGACAAGCCGAGAAACCTCGCTAAGTCAGTAACAGTTGAATAGGTTATTTTGAAGCGTAAATTGCAGTATACTAATCGATTTTAGTTAACTGCTTTTACTCGGGGATCCACTCGCGTCTTGCGGAAACATCGCGTTGCACGCCTCGAAAACACCTCGGCTGCGCAACGATGTTCCTCGCGAGTCCCCTCGTACAAAAGCAGTTAACCTAAAATCGAAATCAGTCTGATACTTAAATAATCATAGTGGCTAATTATTTAATAAGGGAGTTCGAGTGTAAAACTTCCATAAGCGGCGATTCGGGACCGCCTGACGAAATCCACTGCTTACGAAGACTTGGCGCGTGAGATAAGAACAAATCGTGCCGTGAATATCTCACGCGCTTAGTCGTAGTTAGCAGTTAGTTCGGAGGATAGCGGTTCCATAGAGTCGCGTTGGATTTTTTACACTCGAACTCCCTATAATTAATTACTTCTAAATAATCTGCTCGGGATTATTTCTTGCCCTGATTGGCAACGGCGTCCATCTTGGCCTTGAGAGCTTCCTGGTCACCGAGGTAGTAGCTCTTGATCACCTTGAAGTTGTCATCAAACTCATAAACCAACGGCACTCCTGTCGGGATATTGACCTCGAGGATCTGCTCCGGTGTCATATCGTCGAAATACTTAACCAGTGCACGGAGAGAGTTACCGTGAGCAGCGATGATAACACGCTTGCCTGCCTGCATATCCTTTTTGATAACCTCCTCAAAGAAAGGAACAGCTCTCTCGATAGTAGTCTCGAGACTCTCGTGAAGAGGAAGAAGAGATTTGTCCACATCGCGGAACATATCCTGATTCTGTGGAGCTCTTTCATCGTCCGGCTCAAGTGCGGGCGGCTTAACATCGAAAGAACGACGCCAGATCTTGACCTGATCCTCGCCATATTTTTCAGCTGTCTCTGATTTGTTGAGACCCTGAAGCGCTCCGTAGTGACGCTCGTTCAGTTTCCAGCTTTTGTGAACCGGAAGCCATGCTCTGTCCATCTCATCAAGAATGTGGTTGAGAGTATGGATCGCGCGTTTCAAATAAGATGTATAGCATACATCGAAATCGTAGCCTTCTGCCTTGAGTGTAACACCGGCCTGCTTAGCCTCTTCGTGACCTTTTTCGCTGAGGTCAACATCTTTCCAACCCGTGAAAAGATTGAGCTTGTTCCACTCGCTTTCACCATGTCTTACCAATACAAGTTTCATCATAGGTACAATCCTCCATTTTGAAAAATTATGCGGAAGTTCGTTGTCTTCCTGCCGCGATATCGTACAAAAAATGATTTTTGGTGCGTCGCAACTAAAAATGTACCATAAAACGCGAGGTTCGTCAATTATTTTTGTACAATATATAAAAAAAAACGAATTAACATAAGAAAAATGTTGAGTTTTGCATAGAAATATGCTACAATACATTTGCTGTGTGTGTAAGCGCACATGTCATTTTTCGGGATGTGGCGTAGTTTGGTAGCGCGTCTGACTGGGGGTCAGAAGGTCGTCGGTTCAAATCCGGTC
>CAMVCQ010000057.1 GCA_947166015.1 uncultured Lachnospiraceae bacterium | reverse complement strand
CCGCGGATGATCTGCATTCCGTCCTTCTTGCAAAAGCTGCCGTGGCAGCAGGGATCGATACGCTTATGAAGGCCGCTGTGATCTCAGCAGCGGATGTTGACAGGGTTATCCTTGCCGGAAGCTTCGGGAACAACATCGACCTAAATGCCTGCGAAAAAATACATCTTTTTTCCGCTATTCCGGTTTCAGTTGTCAAGTGTGTGGGGAATTCCTGCTTAAACGGACTTATGAAGCTGTCTGCTCTGAACGAAATAAAAATGCCCAAGCTCTATGATATCAACCTGGGCAAAAGTGATTATTTTAAAGATATGTATCTGAAGCGGATCTAAACCGACGCCGTCAGACTACGCTGCATACCCGGTCTTCCACTTGCATTTATCCGTTCCGATCTGTTTTATACTGCTGTACCAGGGACTTGGAAGATGTCCACTGAATTTGGATTTTCCCGTGAGAGCATCGACGACACCTTTGCCCTCTGATCCGGGCAGATAGCACATAATTATACCGTCCCAATACTTATCATAAGGATCTATGATCACATTTCTTCCGGCTACTATGCAGGCAACTACAGGCTTTCCGGACTCAGCTAAAGTCTTTGACTCCTTCATAGCCTCTGTCGTTCCTTCAAGACTTTTGTCTCCTTCAAACAGCTTCAAGTCCTTGGTATCTCCGTTCCATTCAGCGTAACTGTCTTCTCCTATGGCGAGAAGGACCACATCCGCATCATCGGCATTATCCACCAACTCGATATCATAGTCTCCCGACTCAAAAGCATCCTGTATCGTAGTTACACCCTCGATATCAACATCAGTGCTTCCGTTCCAGTCAATTGTCCATCCGCCACACTGGGCTCTCGCATTATCAGCAGAGGGTCCTGTGATATACACCTTTGTTCCGGACTTTAACGGAAGTATTTTGTTTTTGTTTTTCAATAGTACCAGGCTCTCCTGAACCGCGCGTCTGGCTACCTCTCTGTACTCCTCTGATCCGGTTTCCGTCTGAACCGTTTTGATATTTTCAAGGTATGGATCCTCAAAAAGTCCCGCATCCTTTTTGACCTTCAGGATACGCAAAACCGCATCGTCAATCCTTTCCATGGGAATCCTGCCATCATCGGCTGCCCTTACTATGATACCCCGGGCTTCAGCAACCGCATCAACCTCCATCAGCATATCAATCCCGGCATTCACGGCATTTATAATCTGCTCCTCATAGCTATCTGCAGATGTGTGCATACAAGAGTCCCAGTCGCCCGCGATAAAGCCTTTGAATCCCATCTCATTTTTGAGTTTCTCAATATATTTTTTGTTTTCGTGCATTTTTACGCCGTTTACAGAAGAGTGAGAAATCATGATGGTCTGCACGCCGGCATCTATCAACGACTGATAAACCTTCAACTGCTCCTGTATCTCTTCTTCGGTCAACTTGGCATCACCTCGGTCGATGATCCTGTCCACATCGGATTTCTCGCCGGTGCCGTACTCTACATTTCCTTCACCGAAAAAATGCTTTGGACACATCACCATGCCGTCCTCTACCTGAGCTTTTGCATAAGCCGTACTCAGCTTGGTTATTTTTTTCAGATCTGTTCCATAACTCTCATAAGTGCGTCCCCATCTGGGGTCCTCTGACTGCGCCACACAAGGAGAATAATTCCACAGCATATGGCAGAGTTTCGCCTCGTCCGCAGTTATATGTCCGATCTCCTCCATCAGTTCTACATCGTCTGCCGCTCCCAAACCGATATTGTGCGGAAATATCACACAACCGCTGCTGTAATTCACTCCATGCAGATCATCTTGTCCGTATATAAGCGGAACTCCGGCCTCAGACTTGAGCGCACCTCGCTGCAATCCATCAATAGTCTCGCGCCACTCGGGAGCATGAAAAGCTTTTGCTTTTGACATGACACAGCCATAATCGTTCTTTCTCATAGACTCTGCTCCGTGAATGCCATAAATAGTTGTCATCACCATCTGAGAGGCCTTCTGCTCTATGGTAAGCTTTGAAAGTACTTCCTCAGGCTCCATCCCCGCATAACGGCAGGAAGGCTTCCCGTCACTGTCATTTACCTGATCTTTCGCCGTAGACTCAGCGACATCACCGTGCCCCTTCTGTCCGCCTGATCCACATCCAGCAACAGAAAGTACCATAATAACAGATAATATCATTGCCACAACTTTTCTCATAACAATAATCTCCAAAAAATCACTTACGTGAGTAAATCCTCAGCTTGTATATTGTTACTGTACACGGTTTTTACGTGAACAGTAATTAAATATTATCAGAATTTGAACAATTTATCAATATTTTCTGGAAATTTTTGGATATATTCACATTATCTCCACAACATATCCTATCGTTCCAAAGCTCACTCTGTCACCGTCGTTTAATCTGACGCATTCCCACGGTGCGAGCCTTCTTTCATTCAAAAATGTCCCGCCGGCAGACTCATCATCCGTGAGAAATACTTTGTCCCCTTCTTTTTTCAGGTGGGCATGCACATCGCTTATCCCATCTCCCATAAGCATGGCGTCAACCTTATTTTTGTCTTTTCCAAGCTTAAACGGAAAATTTTTGATCGGAACCACCGTCGCGCCTCTTTTTTCCGGAACGAGACATACACTTAATTCATCCTCCTCATCAAGTACAAGCTCATCCTGTTTTTCATCCGCAACTCTATACGCTCCGTAAAACGCAACCGCGACGAAAAAAACAAAAGCAAATACAGATGTCAAAACATCAGTTTTTCCTGTCAGACTATCAGTAAAAATGCCCGCCTTCAAAAGTACAAAAGGCACTATTATCCCTATCCCCGATATGCATATCGGAAGCGGCTTCAAATAATCTTTTTTTGCCCGAGAGTACGCAGGAGCTAAAGTCTTTTTGATCATCACAGGCTTTTTTGTTTGGTAAACATCAACATCTGAATTGGCGTTTCTGGATCCGGGATCATTCTTGGCGTTTTCGTTTTCTGAATTTACAATTGTTTCTGTTGTTTCTTTTTCCAGAAATTGCAAAAAGCCTTTCCAACTCACATCGTTGTTTCCTGCAAATCTGTGCATCCTGTATATCATCCCACAAACCTCTCCGTCCGCATCCTCTATGACAGAAAGTGTTTTTTCGGAAATCAGATTTATGCACTCACTTGCTGACATTTCCTGCTCAGCTACAAATATCAGTCCTATTTTTTTGTCCTCCTGCCTAATATAAATGCATTCAGGATCAAGGTATAGATGTGCCGGATCCAAAAGGTATTCATCTGCGTTTTTTACAGTTTCATATATCTGCCTGTAAAGCCTAACTATGTCTTCTTTTTTTGTGGACTGCTCTGATATATACTGATCATACCCGATATAGCCGGTCGTCTCATACACATATTCACGCATTCCGTCAACCCACTGGATCTGTACAGGCAAAAGGCCTTTTATCACTCCCTTGGTGATGATCCGATCACTCACACGATCTGTATCATCGCCCTTGATCCGCAGGTATTTTCCCGTTCCATCAGAATAGTTTTCGATATACATTCCACTATAGTTTTTCACTTTGACCTCCACACTCTCCTGCATAGCAGAACATAATTACATGAAGTAATCAATCTACTATACCGGTACTGCCATTTCAAAATAACAGTACATTATTATTTGTTTATTTTTTTCACCTGTTGCGTTACCTTCACTTGCCGATGCCACCGTTGTTTTTATTATTCTTTATCCCATCAGCATCCCATTTGATCTTGGATGGTTTATATTTTTCTACTTCAAAGTTGAATTTTCCCGGATCATCACTCCCCCACGCCCTCACAAGAAATCCGAGCGAAACAGGAACTTCATAATCAACACTTATTTTTCTGGTGAGTAATCCGTCATCAATCTCAACTGATAGCAGGTCAAATATAAACAGATCACTTTCCAGTTTTTCTCTTATCAACGCAGAAATATCATCACTGCTTTTGCCGATTGCTTTTGGTGTTACTCCGTCATTTTCTGTGGCATCATTCTCAATCATGTCTGAGCTCCTGGTACGTATGCCGGTGTACACGGATGCATAGCTCTCTACCAGCATCAGATCATGAACATACAATCCTGTGTACAATATCGCTATCAAAACAAATGAACAGATAGTAACAACAAAGGTTGCCTCTACGGTGTAGTATCCGTTGCAACGCCGTAACAGAATCCGTTTATATCCTCCCATTGTTCCTCCATTTTGTTTATTATCAGTAACTTTTATTTAGCTTTTATTTAACTTATTTTTAGTTTTTTTCAATTTATTCATGATTAATCCTTGGAGTTGATCTGACTTTTTCGTGATCGTTTTTGATCTGTCAGATCAATTCCGTTAACACCATCACGACAACATATCCTGCAAATGTAAACGGTATAAATGGGAGCTTGTATTTTCTGTCGACTCTTTTTATCACAAGTAAAAAAGCAGATACTATCGCTGCAAAAAAAAGGCTCACAAGCAGCACTTCGACATTATGATAAATCCCTATAGTCATCCCTGTCACAGCATACACAAATGCGTCTGCTTCTCCAACTTCCCCTCGACTTACTTTGCTCACTATGTACAAAAATGCGCCTACCGCGACGCCCAATAATCGGGATACAATATCAGCGGCAAACGGTATACACAATCCTGTTATCACTACAAGCAGTATCACCCCCGGCAGCAGTGGTATTCGTCTGCTTTTGATGTCTAGTACAGCCATTACCAGGAGGTACGCTCCCGTCGTAATGCAAGTGATCAGTTCGACTGTTTCCATTGGTTCCTCCTTCGATAGATCAAGTTGTTCTAAATATATAAATTAGGAGTAGCTAAATCGATTTTGTGTTAACTGCTTTTGTACGAGGTCAAGAACTACGGCTTCACATCTTGCACATCCGTGTGCAAGATTTCGTGTTCGCCGTATTTCACGCAAACATCCGTGTTTGGACTCGCGAGGAACATCGTTGCGCAGCCGAGGTGTTTTCGAGGCGTGCAACGCGATGTTTCCGCAAGACGCGAGTGGATCCCCGAGTAAAAGCTAGTTAACCAAAATCGAATAAATCACTATATAATTACATATTTTGAAGCAAAGTGCTGTTTTTCGAATGTATTGCTGTATCAATGGAGGTAGCCGCACTTGCTGCACGGCGTACGAGATCCCACCTCCGAAAGCTTAACCTCTTTGATACTCCTTGTGATCTCCGTGCAGGCTCTGTTTGTATGATATCTATCACCGTAATTAGTGATCCAAACAAATGAACCTCCGCCAACCGCAACACCTTTTGCGCACCTGGCGCAGGCTTTGTATTTTCCGCCTGACCGATTCCGTTTCAACTCTATATCATCAAATGTGATCTGCGAAACACTCGGTTTCAGATAGGTACAGTTTTTGTCCATGTGGTATACCCTGCCGGTATCGGTGATGTAAACGATCATATCATCCTGCTTGGATGTCTCCCTTTTGTCAACGCCAACAAAAGCCCTCGAGTGAACCCTTTCCTTAAAACGCGGATTGATAATCCCAAATAGATTGAAAGGCAGACGGACGCTGTAACTAACGATCATATCTATCTCATCATTTTTTTCAAGAAAAGACGAACCAAGCAGCGAGGTTGATAACCCCGTCCCTCCCATATACAGTTCAAGCTTGCCACGATAGTACAAGGCAGAAGCTGCTGTTTTTTCGAGCCCGGCTCCCACCTCCGCTGATGCTTCGTTTACAATTCTTGTCATGGTGTTTTTTACTTCGTCCTGAGTTCTAATAAGCATCCCCGTATAAGCAATGATAAGCATTGCAAAAAGAAAGATTGGCAACACCAACGAAGCCTCCACAGTCATCGAGGCGGGAGAGGGTATCCTATAGAAATAAAATGGTATATGCTTTGACTTATTGATTTTTTTCATTCTTCGAAGATTAACTATTCTCATCGGACGCCCTCCTTTCATGAAATAATTGATCACATAGAATACCCTCTCCCGCCTCGTATTTTCAGAGATACCCGGCACTTATAAGACAAGCAGTCTCGTATGATGTGATATCCCTTCCTATGATATTTTTTATGCTTGGCATGTGAAAGAATTTTGATGGAAAAGTAAACCCCGCCTCAACATCAAGCTTAAATGCACTTTTGCCGATACTAAAACCCGTGTATCCGTTTTTTCTCATCCCTGCATCGATCAGATCCATGACGCGATAACGACGCTTTTTCGGAGATGTCATCGCCATAAATGCAAGTACATACTCTTTGTATCCAAAGCTTGTGCTTTTTTGCTTTGCAAACTTTTTTGCACGCTTTGTGATCGCAGAATTAGTCACGATAAAAATCTCCGGAAATGTAGTCTTTATACTTTTTGATGTCTTGATCATAGGGACATCCCTTTCCATAAGTATCGCAGCAACATCTGTAAGGCTCTCAACAAATCCCCACGCTATGATTATCAGAGTTTGCGTAAGCCTTATCAAAAACGGCAATCCGGTAAGCCCCACCAACGCCGCAGCCGCCGTGTAGCATTCTGCTCTTTTTTTCGCATCGGATAGTATCGCACCGGTATTTATAACAGTCCTTATAAGCAAAATTCTTGATACGACTGACTCTAGATTTTCTTTGTCGGTTTTTTCGCCTGAGATGATATATTCCCATCCGTATTTAAGTGGTTGTTTCCATTTCTTTTCTTTTATCTTTTGTATGTATGACGGAAACTTTTTTTGGATATATGTGTCCAGTGAAAACTCATCCATCGCATAGCTTGCTACATCGCCAAACACTCCTGAGAGCTCGAGTTTTTCATCTTTTGCAAAGCTATTCATGCTTTCGGAGTAATCCTTTTTTTCTGACGGATTCTCCTTGTAATATTTTGCGTATTCATCAGCATTATCAATTGAGTTTTTCGAGAGCTTATTCGGGTTTTCACAAACAAGATTTAGTATACCCGTGCCTGCACTGTCTCCAAGTTTTTCGAGCGGATCCTCACTCTCACCTGTTTCTCCTGCGCCACTGTAATCAAATGACAACGATGAAGTATCATAATCTTTCCATATTTTTTTCAGTTCTTCTTTTTGCTCATTTTTATCCGTGGTTGAATTCAAGATTTTCTCAGTCTGCTCAAGCACTCTTAAGTTTCCGTCAAGACTTGAAAGCCCACTTATCACTCTCGCAGCCATATCACTGTGTGTTGCAGAAGTATACGCTGTCTTCAGTTTTTTTCCTTCCTCAATGGCTTTTTTTGTCACTTCTTTTGTCTTTCTCACTTCGTTTTTGAAGGAGGCGTCGAGCTTACTCCACTTGACCGGAGTTTTGTTTATGTTCTTTTTCATTTTGGTCCACACTGCCTGTTTCATCACTCCGAAATCCTCGCCTTTTAGTACTTTTTTTTGGCCGAATTTTTTGGCAAGATCACGAGTCGTGCTTATCCTTCCTTTGCTTACCTTGACGCCGTCAACCAGATACATAAGCTTTACTATATGCTTGTCAAGCTTCGTATCTTCTTTTTCCTTTTCAACCGTTTCCTCGAGCTGCTTTGCATCCTCTTCAGTGTTTTTCATCATTCCAAGTTTTCCGAGAGTTTTTGAGAGCAATTCCGTAGTGATCTCCCTTTGCATATATGCATTTATTTCTTTTTGCAAAGGTTTCGCCTTATCATCACCCGCAAGTATTTTATCCTTTACTTTGAGTTCTTCAATGTTCCCGGACAAAAAGCTCATATAGCCATTATTTGCCCTAAGAGAGTCAGAGGCATAGCGCGATATGACCCTTTCGTATGGTTCGCCCGCACCCTCGAGAAAAAATAACCCGTAGTTATCATACAGAGGTTTTGAATACTCGGTAAGAAGAGCCATAGTTCCCGTTTGCACCGCCTGAGCAGCCTGTCTTTTGCACACGGCAAACCGAGCTGTCTCGACGCAGGTGCCAAGCATTGCAAAAATAACAAGCCCCACCAGAGACAGCATCACGGTTATACTGCCGCATTTACTAACCAATTATGTCGTTGGAGTCAGAATTAAAACTCTTGAACGCATCTGAAACCACCTTGGTTATCTGGTCTTTAAACAGCAAAACAAGCGCGATAAGGACCACCAGGATAAGGATTATCTCAACTACACCTATCGCCTCATCCCTGACCATATAAGATTTGATCTGTTGCAGTTCATTTTTCAGTTTATCCATGACTTTTCCTCCTTTCAGTTGTTATTTTACTTATAGGCAAAAATGCAATGATCGAGTTTATGATCCGTATCCAAAAACCATTTAAAAAATGATACCCATCAATCAACAATGATCATAATTACATTTTCAAAAAGTAATTGCATTTATTTCACATCGACATAAACGCAGGGACCATGATTATCCCCATCACGAGTCCGAGCATGATTATCATCGGAAACAAAAGCTTTGTCCCTGCGATCTCTCCGAGCCTGAGCGCGGTCTGTTTTCTCTCCTCAAGAGAATCAGTGGCTTCCTTTTCAAGCAGATTTAGTATTCCATCGGCTCCTTTTTTTAAGTTCTGGGAAATAATGGATGAAAACCTCATATACGGCATACACCTGACTCTTTTTCCAAAGCTTTCTATCGCTTTTGTCTCTGATACTCCGTCCTTCATCTCTCTGACTGTTATGCATAACTCTTCATAGATGTATCTTTTGTTTTTGTCCTCTTCTTTTTGCTTTTCATACTCGTTTGACATTCTTTCAAAAGCGCCCCTTATCGTAAGGCCGGCTCCCAAAAGAAGCATAACTTTGTTTATAAAACCGGGGTGATCCAAAAGCATCTGTTCTTCTCTTTCCTTTAGCTTTTTCTTGCCCTGCTCTCTCCACAAAAAAGGCAATATAACAAGGACTATTATTCCCGCAAAAACAGGAGTGTAGTTTTTCCCTTCTTTTTCTTCCCGATATTGATATTGCGTAGGCAGATCAACTGTTTTTTTCTCCGCCTGATCTGTAACAGCTCCCGACACCGCCACAGTTGCAACGCGCATCGCCCTTTCTTTTTCACTAAACCTCGGCGGATCTAAATGTAGCATGTAATGATAAGTTTTTTCGAAGTTTTTCCAAACCGCTTTCACCATCACATCAGTATCAGCTCCACTGTCCGGAATAGCATCCTTTATAAGTTCGCCTGTATCTGAAAGAAAATTATTGTCGTAGGTCCAGTTTAGCTCAACTTCTGTTTCCGGAATTTGTTTTACAAAACAAAGGTTATTTGTTATATGCTCGGTTGATGAGTTTTCGCCAAGCAATTTATCTCCCAGGTACGCATCCGTTTTTTTGTCGAGCTCAGCTAATTCTTTTTCAGTGAAATGTCTGCTTTCGAGGTTCAGATCAACTTTTTCCTCCCAGTTATCTTCACCCGTTTTTCCTCCCACAAAGATCTCTATTTCTTCATCGTCTTCAGCCCTTGTAAGAGTATTTCTCCCTGTCAGATAACCCTCTTTTTCTTTTTCGTTATAGCAAATTATAAACAGAAAAATAATCCCTACGACAAGAACAAAAACTAAGCCTATTCTTTTTTCCCAGATGCTTAATAATGACTTTTCATAATCCTCTCTGGGGTTTATGGCTTTTATATAATCAAGCGTATTTTTATCAGAAAAAACAAGTCTTTTTATCGGCTTGATGCCAAGTATTGCTTTTCCGATAGAAAAGCCGGCTTTTTTATCCTTTTTCCTTTTTCCCACTCCGTTCTCCCTTCCGAAAGAAAGTCATACTACATTTTTATATCCATGATCTTTCTGCTCCACAATACTGTTGCTATATATGCGATAAGCGCAACACACATAAACGCTCTCCCCGCCAGTCCCTGATAGAGCGGCGCAAGAAATCCCGGTGAAAAAACATTTAGATATATAATGATCAAAAGCGGTATGATCATCATACACATTGATTCCATTTTTTTGCCTGATATCATGGTGGTAACTTCTCTTTCTATTTCTATTTTTTCACCAATCGCATCCGAAGTTCTTTTCATAATCTTCACCAGATTCCCACCGCTTTTCCTGGCTGTTGCATACACCTGCGAAAAGACAATAATATCCTCCGCACCGCTTCTTTTCCCAAGATCATAAAGTAGCTCATCAAGTGTTTTACCAAGCTTTAACCTCTGACTGATATGATCAAGCTCACTTATCATGTTTGTTTCTTTTTTGTACAAAAGCAGAAGGTCTTTTTTTGCCTCCGTGACACTGTTTTCCATCGAGTAGCCAGCGCTTAGCGCAGATACAAAAGAATCACACGCGTCTTTAAACTCAACAACAAGAGTTTTCTTTTGTTTCTCGGCCTTACTTTTTCTGATATATTTCAAAAACAAAATCGCCGCACCAACACCTACAACTGCTGAGAAAATCGGACTCCCAAAAAAGAGAAGAATCAGTAAAAAACCCCCAACATATCCGATCCCACCATAGATCAACAATTCTTTTTTATTTAATTGATAAATGTTATAATCATTCATATGTTTACTCCGGCTCTTCTCATTTTATCCACACTTTGCAACTGATTTTTTGTTCGCACAAGTTCACCCACAACCTTGCCATTTTTCTCACCCTGCTCAACAAAACTAAACAACGGAATTATCTTGATCTTTCCATCGACGACATCCCCTATCTCCGAGATCTCCAGCACCTTCCTTGACTTATCCCTTAGCCTTCCCAAATGAACAAGTATATCTATCCCCGATGCTATCTGCTGTCTGATTGCGGCCAGCGGGATGTCAAGTCCCATAAGCACCAGCGTTTCAAGGCGGTTTAGCATATCGGCCGGAGAATTGGCATGACCGGTTGAAAGTGACCCGTCATGACCTGTATTCATAGCACTTAGTAAGTCAATCGCAGCAGCATCCCTTATCTCTCCGACTATGATCCTATCGGGCCTCATCCTGAGGGCACTTTTGACGAGATCCCTGATACTGACTCCGTTTTTGCCTTCGACATTTGCATTTCTCGCCTCAAGCCTCACCAGGTTTTCTACCTCGCGGATCTGAAGCTCAGCGGAATCCTCAATAGTTATCACTCGCTCGTCGTGAGGTATGAAATTAGAAAGAATATTTAAAAACGTTGTTTTCCCTGCACCCGTTCCTCCCGATATAAAAATGTTGTACCTGGCAATAACCAGTTTTTCCAAAAACTCCTTTGCTTCATCGGTGATCGCTCCAATCTCTATCAGCTTATCCATCGTCATTGCTTCCTTTGGAAACTTTCGAATTGTGATCACCGGTCCCTCAAGTGCGATCGGCGGAACGACTATGTTTACACGAGAGCCATCTTCAAGCCTAGCATCAAGTATCGGATTTGATTCGTTTACGATCCTGTTTCCCGACGAAGCTATCTGCTGCGCGATGTCATTGAGCCTTTCTTCGTCAGAAAACTTGAGAGCTGTTTTTGTCATAGCTCCGTTTTTTTCTATAAATATTTTTTTCGAACCGTTCACCATGATCTCAGTGACATCCTCATCATCCAAGATATCCTGAAGCACATCCATTCTTCGCAATGAATTAAAAATAACGTGCCTTAGATTTCTTTTTACATCGAGCCTCAGATATATCTCTCTTCCTGTTTTTTCTATGCTTTTTTCAATAATGCTTAAGAGTTCTTCATCACTTAATTGAGTACCGGCAGGGATATCCTCCATCACATCCTCCCTGATCATATTGATCAATTCCTCTTCTTCTTTTTCTCCCGACATCATATCTACAGAAATATCCACATTTTCCTCCTATCCCATGCACAGCGCAGGCATATCGGCATGACCCTCAGCATTATATTTCCTCTGTAAATCTAACTGTTTTTTCTATTATATTTTCCCTGTTTTCTACTCGTAAGTATTTGATATATCTCGCATATATCTCATCATAGTCAGCATCACTGCCCACGAGATAGACCCGTGATGTAAACTCAGCGACAGCCATCAAAAGATCCATTCTTTCACATAGAATAATAATGTTCTCAAACCCACTTTCATAAACAAGTGATTTTGCCAAAAAAGCGACATCCTCTCGTGTCACATCATACAGATCCCTGAAGTGTATCACTCCCGGAAGCCTTGATATTTTTCCATACTCAATCGTCAGCTCACTTATCACTTCTTTTGCATTTCCGCCAAGCCGGAAAAACAACTCTCCCAGATGTTTCGTTTCTCCCTCAGCATATGTATCACCCCCAAAAACAGGGAACTCACTAAGCGATACAAAAATGCACCTTCCGTTATTTATACTTCTCTCAGCAAGCGCATCACAGGCGTTTTCACCGCCTCCTTTTGGCGCAAAAACAACACAGAGACCACCTGTATCGTTTATAGCACCGGCATCCTGCATAGGTGATTTCATATCCATTATTTCCAAAAGATCTTTGTAGATATCATCCGCTCTTTGGACATATCCGATCTTCAACCGTTTGATATCTGTTCTTTCATCAAGAATAATCAGTGAAGACGGTTCTCCGGCATCTGTTTTTTCCCCTTCAATATCATCGGTAAGCCACATCGTATCCGACTGCCCACCGGCTCTGCTCTCCCAAAACCCATCTCTTTCAGTCATAAGCTCTACTCTGAGATCCAATCTGTTTTTTGCTGAAAAGTTTTTAAGCATTCTTTTTGCATAATCATTGTCCCTCATATAGAGATACAGCTTTTTTTCTCTCATACTAACCTCCATTCCTCCTTAACAGTTTCTCACATTATCCTCCACGACGAGCACTTGTGCGAGTCACCGCATGCGTGCTTTAAATGAACTGCTCACAGTTCATTGCACGCAATGTCGGATCAAAGGCTGTTTGGGCTCGTCACAAACAGCCGTGTGAAAAATCAGCATATCAATGCGATTTTTCACACTATCCCTCCTGTCATATAGTCGAAAAACAACCATATAGTAACGTGCCCAGGCTCAGGGCAACCCCGTAAGGGATTACCGTTTTTTCCGTCCTTTCGAGCATTTCTTTTGAAAATTTTTTCAAAAAAACAGTATCATAAATAATGCTTTTGATCCGATGTAATGAATCAAAAAACCTTCGATTTGCTATAAGTTTTATGATACCTAATACCGCCCCTGCAAACAGAGAATAAATAAGTATAAATAATATCCCCGGAAGTCCAACAAAACCTCCGATCGCAGCAGCAAGCTTTCCATCAGACGCGCCAAACACACCCAGACGGAACAAAATGTATACAAGGATGAAGGGGACGATACTCCCCATGAGCCAGAGCCGGAAGCCCGTGATACCCTGAAGCTCGAGATTCCTTGTAAGGCTGATTATAAGACCGGCAACCGGAACCGCATTCGGGATCCGATACCGTGAGAGATCAAAGAGAGAAGCGGGCAGGAGAACGAGCAAAACAAGCTCGTATTCCATACATACTCCCTTCGTTCTTTTGATAATAAAATGTTAACAAAAAAATAGCTATGTGTCAATAGTCGTCTATCCACACATAGCTACCATTTAAAATTCAAGTTTGAGACCAGATTAATAAAAATGTCTCATTCCTATTCTTGTATTAAACATAGAAAAAGTCAGAACCACATCCAGATCAAACAGGGGGGAGTTTTTTTATTTCTTTATTAATAATCATCAAAGAAGAATTCAGCCCAGTAGTATTGGCTCATGTATTCATTCTGATAAGCATTCACCGCGCCGGCGTCGAGCTCGGCGAAGCGGTAGTAATCACAATCCAACGTATCGACATTGACCGCCAGCGCATTGTAGCTGCGGGAGATTACTTCCTCGGCACCGATTGCCCTTAGGGACCGGATCATCGAGGTAATGATAGTCTGGATGGCGTTCTGTTGCTTCTTATCGTATGGGGCGTCTTCAAAAAGAGCCGCGCAGATTTCCTTGGTCGTACACGAGGAACCGTGTCGATGAACCAGGTAGGCAAAAACCTCCTTGGAGCGGCTTCGTTCAAAGCGGACGTGAGCACCGTCCGGCGTAAAAACATCAAAGTTACCAAAACATTGGACGCGAAGCAACGCGTCTTTTTTTGGTACAATGGGAAATCTAAGATCGGCAAATTCCTGCTCTATTTTCTCCTTGGTAACCGGCTTCATGATGTAGCCGCTGGCATGGAGCTGCATCGCTTCGCCGGCGTACTCAGAAAATCCGGTGACGAATATGATATTCATCTTCGGGTTGGTTTCCTTGAGGGATTTGGCGAGGTCCACGCCGTTCAGTCCACGCATATGGATATCGAGGAGAGCGACGTCGCAGCCGTTTTTCTCAGCTT
>CAMVCQ010000056.1 GCA_947166015.1 uncultured Lachnospiraceae bacterium | reverse complement strand
TATTGCGAGATTCCGAGGAGAAGATCAAACCCGAGCTTAGTTTTGCAATCAACCTTTTAAAAATAATTATTATTTTTTTGTACCCTTTTGGGGATTTCATTTGTTTTTATATGTAGAGGGGCAAGAATTAGTAAATCAGTTTCAACCATGATATACGGGATGCAAAAAGAACGCTAAAACGCATGTCGGAGAGCATTTATCAAAAAAAATAAAAAAATAGTCAAGATTTTTAAAAATAAATGTCCCCAAAATCAATTTTCTGTGGTTATTATATATGAGAGGTAAAATATTAACAAACGAAAAATCGTGGTTTCTGGCGAAAGTTTACGAAATACAAAAAATTTTTTCAGAGTTTTTGCTATTTCGATTGTTATATTATATAGAACGAGAAATCTTTTTTGATTTTTTTGTCCAAAAACAGGGAGCTGGTTCGTTATAGTAAATAAAGGACGATATTTGTTCACAAAAAATTTCAAATCAAAATGTTCAGAAAGGAGGAGGGCTTGACAGGAACATGATTTGATTTATAATATATACACTGATAGAAAATAATCAAAAATGGAGGATAATTTAATGAAGGTAATTAATAAAATAATCATATCAATAGCGATGATTATTATTTCAGTAAGTGTGAATCCTATGTTGTCACATGCAACCGAGTTGGATAATTCAAATGAAAGAATAACGGCATTAGAAGAGGAAACAGATAGTTTACAGATTTATTCCTCTCCGGAACAATCAATACATTTTGACAGAAAATCTTTCGAAGAAGGCGAAAGAATTGCAAAGGTGCATGTAGAAACATATGGCTTGATTTGTATTGAAGAAAAACATGAAACTGTCCATATAGGTGACTTGGTATTTAAAGAACACGAAAAGGTTTTTTCAAATAAAACAAGCCAATTTCAGGCGGACGATACTCTTGCAAATAAGGGATACAACTCTAAGGATGTACAAAAAACAGTATATGTTTATCATAAATCGAACAATAAATTGCTTATGAAGTTATTCATTGAGGCTACATTTAAGTATAATGGTAAAGATACATATTGCAGTGAACATGGTATTTACGGAACAAAGTATAACGGAAGCTCAATAGAAGTAAAGGGTACGGCTACATCAAAAAAAATAAAGGCGCAACATCAAGATATAATGTTGTTGCGAATATACATGGAATAATGAATGGAGTAAAATACAACTATAATCGAAATTATAAGTATACTTGCACAAAAAAAGGAAAAATCACTTTTACCCAGTCATAATCTAATTCAGTATGGAAGATTAGTGATGTCAAACCGCGATTCCATCGCTACGCTCCAGAATGGAGGTTAATATGTGTAAATTAAAAACTTGGACCAGAATTATTCTTATTTCTATCCTTATTCTATCATTGATAGTAGGATGTGGATCCTCTGTTTCCACGAGTTTGATTGATATAAACGACGTCGAGTCAACGGAGGTTTGGATAAATAACAAATGCCATAAAATAGACAAAAATCAAATAGCAAAAATTGTAGACGTGATTAATAAACATGATTTTAAAGAAACGAGTCAAAAAAAGACTCCAAAAGAAGATTCGATTTTACTTTTTCTATACAAAAAAGACAAAACAATAATCGATATCAATCTATCAGACCAATTGGTTATTAACGGTAAAACATATGAATGTAATGACATCTATACAGTTCAAAAGACGGTTATAACAATCTGCGACAATAACAGCAGCAAACAGACAAATGATTTTGACGTGTTTGATGAAATAGAAAAAAAAGCTCGAAAAACTGGCACAGAATCATCAGAAGACAAGGACTTTATCACGGAATCTACAGAATATGAATTCAGTTCAAAAAAAGAACGCGATGATTTTATGAAAAAAGTAAAGGAAGAAGAGTCAAAAAAAACACAGGATCCAAATATAATAATTCAAGATGAAGATGATTAATAAAAAATTTCTTTGTTTTGGGGGGATTATCTGTCAATTCCCCTCGTAGACACAATTTTTAATAAAATTATTTCTACTGACGGTTTTTATTGAAGCGTAATAGAAGTACGTAGATAAACGGTAAGATAGTACAACTACTACTATCCGGTTACAACATTCATCGCGCTTCAGATAGGAGGAAACAATGAAAAAAATGTTAATCTTTACATCTCTTTTACTTACTGTATGCATTGTAGGTTGTAACAATTCGATTTCTCCTTCTTCAAATGATGTGATGACATCAACTACAACAGATACTGCTGTTTCAGGATGCGTAACAGGTCAGGAACAAACTATACCGGAAAATACATCCAAGCAAAAATCAACATCTTTATCGAATTTAAAAAAAACAGATGTCCGCGCGGTAATGTGGCCTGAAATAGTTTACGCCACAAATGATGTAGTTATTATACGCCATCAGTATTTGATAAAATTCAGTCTTAAAGAAAAAAGAATACTGGATTATATGGATATGGAACCTTACGGTTTAGATAAGCTTCAAGGCTCATCTTATAACTACATAACAAAGGTTTCCCCGAATGGTGAAAAACTCTATTTTGAAGAGCGTCAGGAATCAACCGGTAAGACCAATTATGAAGTCAATATCAACAAAAAACAGGTAAAAACAATATCGGCGGAATATATGCAATCCCAACCTGGTATTGTTGTAGAAGACTACGATGTAAACAAACTCAAAAATCATCATAAAACGGGGGGTGCCTGCAAACTCCCAAATGGAAAAATACTAGGGTTTTGTCAAAATGGTAACAAAGACATAAACACTTATAGCTGGTGGGCGTTTAGTATATATGATAAAAATGGAAATCCATTGGAAACAATACCTTTATTTTCCTAAACTAAGCCTCCTCGGTTAAGCACAAATATCTTTACAATTAAAAATACTTTAAATAACAACTGAAAAAGAGCCCTCCGCGGCTCTTTTTTAATTATCTCTTGACTTTTTCCCTTTCTTAGAGTATTGTAGAGGCTATGAGTAAACAGATCAATGACTTTCAGGCAATAGTAGTTGGTGCGGGACACGCAGGTTGTGAGGCGTCCCTTGCTTTGGCGCGCCTTGGGATAAAAACAATAGTATTTACGGTCAGTGTTGACAGCATAGCAATGATGCCCTGCAATCCAAGTATCGGCGGCACTTCCAAAGGTCACCTTGTACGAGAGGTCGATGCTCTCGGTGGTCAGATGGGCATCACTATAGATGAAACATTTATACAATCAAAAATGCTAAATCGTTCCAAAGGTCCGGCAGTACACTCACTCCGTGCACAGGCTGACAAAAAAGCTTATTCACAGAGAATGCGAGAGATCATGGAATCAGAAGAAAACCTGACCATCCGACAGGGCGAGGTTGATGA
Organism: uncultured Lachnospiraceae bacterium; assembly: GCA_947166015.1. Classification (GTDB taxonomy): domain Bacteria; phylum Bacillota; class Clostridia; order Lachnospirales; family Lachnospiraceae; genus Eubacterium_F. Next base: position 11,164 of record CAMVCQ010000056.1, on the reverse strand, counting down.
GATCCTGGTCGAAGGGGGCATTTTTAAAGGGATAAAAACACACACGGGAGTTGAGTATCTCGCTGATGTTTGCGTTCTTTGTACCGGAACTTATCTGAACAGTCGTTGTATCACGGGCGAGACTTCCACATATACAGGGCCAAACGGTCTGCAGGCAGCTACGCATCTTTCAGACTCGCTGAAAAATCTCGGTCTGAATCTGCGAAGATTCAAAACAGGAACGCCTGCCCGCATGGATGGAAAAACTATTGATTATGAAAAAATGCAACCACAGTACGGTGATGATCCCATAACTCCATTTTCATTTACAAACCTTGAAAAAGGAATACAAAAACAGCAGGCACTTTGCTATCTTACTTATACAAATGAAAAAACCCACAAAATAATTAATGACAACATCGACAGATCTCCCCTGTTTTCCGGCTATATCGAGGGAACAGGACCGAGATACTGTCCGTCTATCGAGGATAAGGTCGTTCGTTTTCATGACAAAGAACGCCATCAGGTTTTCATAGAACCCGAAGGTCTCTACACAGACGAAATGTATGTCGGTGGGATGTCAAGCTCCTTGCCAGAGGATGTACAAATGGCGATGTACGCAACAGTTCCGGGTCTCGAGCACGCAAAAATAGTCCGAAACGCGTATGCTATCGAGTATGATTGCATTGATCCTCTTGAGCTGAATCCCTCTCTGGAACTGAAAAAAATAACCGGTCTTTTTTCTGCCGGACAGGCAAACGGTAGCTCGGGCTATGAGGAGGCAGCGGCCCAGGGAATTATCGCAGGTATAAACGCTGCCCGAAAAATAACTGCAAAACCTCCTATCATCATCGGTCGCTCCGAGGGATATATCGGCGTTCTGATCGATGACCTTGTGACAAAAGGAACCAACGAGCCATACCGAATGATGACCTCCCGCGCAGAGTACCGACTTTTGCTGCGCCAGGATAACGCTGATGAAAGACTGACTCCGATCGGATATGAAATCGGACTCATCTCTGAAGAAAGAATGCAGCACTTAAAAGAAAAAATGTCCCGCGTCGATTCCGAAGTTTCACGAATGAAAGAAACCTTCGTCGGAGATACGAATGAAGTGCAATCACTCCTTGAAAAATATGAGAGCACTCCGCTAAACAGCGGGATATCACTGGCCGAACTCATCAAAAGACCTGAGCTTGACTATGAAAAAATATCCCCTATCGACAAAAACAGACCTCTGCTTTCGGATGAAGTAAAAGAAGAAGCACAGATAAGGCTTAGGTACGAGGGTTATATCGAACGACAAAAAAAACAGGTCGAGCAGGCATTGAAGCTGGAAAGCCGTATAATTCCTGATGATATAGACTATGACAAAATAGAAAGCCTGCGACTCGAGGCAAGACAAAAGCTAAAAGATATATCTCCAAAAACCATCGGACAGGCCTCCCGCATAAGCGGAGTCTCGCCGGCAGATATATCAGTGCTTCAGATATATATCAAGACTATTTAGTATATTATTCAGAAGTAATGCATTCGATTTTAGGTTGACTACTTTTGTACGAGGAAACTCGCGCTCCGCCGGTATGCGGCGAGATTTATCGAGTCGGATACCGCTGCGTGAGTGCAGTAGCGGAAGCGGTTCCGAGTAAAAGTAGTCAACTAAAATCGATTTATCTACCACTAAAAATATATTTATATTGTAAAAAGCACGGATAAAACTCCGTGCTTTTACAATGCATTTATCTTTCCGTCGTGTATAAACTGAAGTATTTCTCCGACTCTGATCCCTGTTTCTCTTGAAAGTGTCCTTATATCTCTGACACCGTGTTCCCGTATGTAATCCTTCAGCCTTCCGTATTTATTGACATATTCATGTTTGCAATCGTGACAGACATATGTTCCGCCACCTTTGAAGATCATATGCCCTCCGCACTTTCTGCAGAAAACAGCATCTCTTTCAAGATTGATCATATTCGCAAATTTTTCTTCCAATGCATCCATAGATTCATCACCAGCTTTCATCTAAAATAGAAAAATCAATATCTTGTATTTTTCAAGAATAATAATCTATATATCCAATAAACAAAGTACTATAAATCCCTTACTACACCCGTATTATATCACGCAAAATAGCCATAGTCAAGAAAAAGTTTCGTTTTTTTTCGTAAACTAATAGTTACTATTCACGGCTGTCACTTCCTTCATTCGGAAACTTCGTTCACATGCACACATCTGTGTTCGAGCAAGCTCGACACATATGTGCACATGGAACTCTACCGTGTTCTACGAACACAGTTTCCTCATGTAAGGATGTGACAGCTTTCAGCCTGATATAAATAAAGAAACACTTATGACTGCAAGCAGTCATCGCGTTCCTTTATCTATATCAGCCGTGAATAGTAACATAGACGCAAAATAAGTAACCGGCCTGCCAAAAGGCAAACCGGCTACCAGGAAAAAAATAATGAAAAAAACAATAATTATCTACGTCTTCCGCCTCTGTAGCCACCACGTCTTCCTCCACGATAGCCACCTCTGTCTCCGTATTTTTCTCTGAGCTCGTCGGCGAACTCCTTGTTTACGGTAACAACAACTTTACGATGAGGCTCCTCACCCTCGCTGTGAGTATCTACATACTTGTCATCCTGAAGTGTTGAGTGGATGATCCTTCTTTCATACGGATTCATCGGCTCAAGGAACGCCGGACGACCTGATTTTTTAACCTTTTTGGCAACATTTTTTGCAAGGTTTTCGATTGTCTCTTTGCGTCTCTCACGATAGTTTTCAGTATCAAGCTTAACCTTGATATAGTCATCTGAATTCTTGTTGAGAACAAGTGAGATCAGATACTGAAGAGAATCAAGTGTCTGTCCTCTTTTTCCGATAAGAAGTCCCATTTTCGGACCGGAAAGATCTATCTCCATCTGCTTTTCAGCTTCGTTGAACTTTTTGCTGACTTCAACTTCGATTCCCATTGCATCAAACAGATCTTTTAAGAATTTATCCAGATCTGCTTCGCTCATTTTTTTGCCTGTCTTTTTAACCGGCTCAGCTGCAGGAGTTGCCTCTGCCGCCGGTGTTTCCTCTGATTTATACTCAGGTGTTTCTTCTGAGTGATCACCTTTTTTTCTGACCCTTATTTTTGCTGTTTTGGAAAAAAGTCCGAGAAGCCCGGTTTTCTCCTCCTCTATAACTTCATACTCAAGCTGGTCACTTGTCAGTTCGAGCTTTATGGAAGCCTGTGTCAAGGCATCCTGAACTGTTTTGTCTTCAACTTCTAACCATTCCATTATATGTTATCCTCCATCTCCAATATCAGTCTTTTTTGTTATTGGACATCATGTGAGCATAACCGGCGATGCTTCCTTTTTCATAGTTTTTATTTGTAGTAACAGTTGTCTCTGTATCCTTACTTGAACCTGAAGAAGCGCTGTCCTTCGTCGGTTTGTTTTGGTAAGATGATGCAGATTTGATAGTTGAGGTTTTCATACTCGAATACTGTCCCATCTGCTCGCTGCGCTCTTTGAGCTTCTGTGTTTTGATCGCAGCCTTTTCTTTATTTTTCTCGATCAGATCATCGAGCGAAATCTTGTCAATCTTTTTGTTTACAATTATTCCCTGTACGATCCTAAAAAGTGAACCCATGATCCAGTACAATCCGATACCCATATTCAGGCTCAAACAAAAGAATCCTGACATAAGCGGCATCATGTAGTTCATCATTTTCATTGACTGACCCATCTGGTCCTGCTCACCCTGATTAGCATTTGGCGCCTGAAGGATTTTTGAATTCACAAACTGCAGCACCATCGCAAGGAGCGGTACCAAAAATGCGAGCCATCCGTAAGGATGATTAGCATGGTCATTGAAAAATGCCAAAGGACTTACATTGACATCGAGTCCCAAAAAATACCCCGGATCTCCCGGCTGTGCGGGAACGCCCTCTGTAAACTTGAGTGCAGGTACATAGTCAGGCATAGTCATCATGACTCTGTACAAACACCAAAGAATCGGCATTGTTATAAGTATAGGCAGACATCCTCCAAAAGGACTGATACCGTACTTAGCATACAAAGCCTGAGTCTCCTCATTCATTTTCATCTGAGAAGCCTGGTCTTTTTTATTTTTGTACTTACGCTGGATCTCCTTGATCTCAGGGTTTATCCTGGTCATTAATCTTGTAGATTTTTGTTGTTTCGCATTGAGCGGATACATCAGGATATAAACTATTATTGTAAGAATAATAATACACATTCCGGTGTTGTGGAAACCATTTGGATCTCCTCCCCAGCTGAGTACCCAGTCTATACCAAAAAGTATCTTACCAAATATCCAATATAACCAATCAAACATTACTTACCACCAATCTGAATCTGTTTTTTATTGAACGAGTTACGATATAGAGTAAACTTCTCCGGCACCGGATCTATCCCTCCCTCGTGGAAAGGATGGCACCTGCACACCCTGCGGACAGCCAGATATCCGCCTTTTACCGCACCATGCTTTTCTATAGCTTCAACAGCATACGAAGAACAGGTTGGATAATACCTGCAGCATGGTTTCTTCATCGGAGAGATATACTTCCTGTAAAAATGAAGTATTCCCAAAAACAATCTCTTCATTTTTCCGAATCCTTCCATATACGGTGCGCCTTGAACAGGTTTTTCACTGCTTCACTTACCTCGTCCAATCCTACCTCTGCAACCGTGGGTCTGGCTATGATTATTATTCTGCACCCGACGGCAACACTTGCGTCATACTTTCTAACTGTTTCCCGTAATAACCTGGTTACGCGATGACGCTTTACGCTGTTTCCGACTTTTTTGCTCACCGAAAAGCCATATCTGCTGGGTCCCGATTGACCCTTCACCACATACATAACCAGATATTTGTTTGCCCTTGATCTACCTTTTTTGTAGACCTTCTGAAATTCCTGATTGTTCCCCAGTTTTTCAAAACTCATTAGGCACTGAGACGTTTACGGCCCTTTGCTCTTCTTCTAGCCAATACTTTTCTTCCGTTTGAAGTAGCCATGCGCTTACGAAAACCATGAACCTTAGAACGCTGTCTCTTTTTTGGCTGGTATGTCATTTTCATCGTCTTTCACCTCCTTTTCGCCGTATTTTGTTATTAAAATAAGTAGAAACACAATATGTGCTATTTGAGATAATACCTCCATCCTAAATAACAACATACTATTCCCCATTATATGCAAAAAATCAAAAATAGTCAACTTATTTTTGAAAAATCTTGTCTTTTGTAAAAAAATGTGATACAATATAAAAGCACGATTTTGGCTATTTTTGACATTTTTGAAGTATAGGTAGGTTTTTTGAATGGAAGTATCTGTAAAAGAGAATTGGACGCGGATTATCGAGTTTCTGAAGGATAATTTTGATATACTTGATATTCTTTTCAGAACATGGATCTTGCCACTTGAGGTTATATCCGAATCTGATTCCGAAGTTGTTATAGCTATAGATGAATCAAAACAGGGTGATATCAAAGGAATCATAGATAAAAAATACCGCATTCCCATGCAGACTTCGATAGAAGCTATCACAGGGAAAAAGGTTGATATTTCTTTTGTCAGCAAGGGTGTTTCGACCCGGGAAGCAGATGAGGGTGTTTCTTCCTATTATAATGCTGAGGATCAAAAGACAAAATCTCTTGAAGAAAAATACCCATTTCTCAAATCAGGACACAGCTTTGATAACTTCGTGGTGTCAAGCTCCAACCAGCTTGCTCACGCAGCTGCTGTTGCTGTTGCCGAAAACCCAAACGGACAAATCTACAATCCTTTGTTTTTATACAGTGGACCGGGACTTGGAAAAACTCACCTTATGCATTCCATCTCCCGTCATATCATAGAGCATCATCCTGAGTACAAGCTTATGTACACGACAAGCGAGAATTTCACAAACGATGTGGTTGATTCACTCAGAGACAACAAGTACAACAAGACAGCTATGTCAAATCTTCGTGACAAATACCGCAATGTCGATGTTTTGCTCATAGATGATATCCAGTTTATCATTGACAAGGAGTCAACACTCAAGGAATTTTTCCATACATTTGAGGCACTTTTCCAAACAGGAAAACAGCTTGTGATCTCAAGTGATAAGCCACCCAGTGAGATGGATAAGCTCGATGATCGCTACAAAACCAGGTTTTCATCCGGACTTCCTGTGGATATACAGCCACCTGACTACGAAACAGCTATGGCCATACTTCGTATCAAACAGGATAATTCCGATATCAAGCTGGCTGATGAAATACTTGGATATATCGCTACAAATGCCAGAAACAGTATAAGAGAGCTCGAAGGAGCCTACAACAGAGTCACTCTTTTTTCGAGAATGTCTGCAGGTCCCGGTATCGAGATAACTATGGACATGGCCGAAGAAGCTCTGAAAGACTTTATTTCCGATGAAAACTCAGTACAGCTTTCTGCGGAAAACATAATTGATATCGTTTGTAATCACTTCAATGTGGATAAAGACCTGCTACTATCTGAGCGCAGAACCGACGAAATAGCGTATCCCAGACAAATATGCATGTACTTATGCTCAGAATACACATCACTCACACAGCAGGTTATCGCCGAAAAGCTTCACAGAAAAAATCATACGACAGTTAATCACGCAGTAAAAAAGATCAAGAGTGATTTGTCGGTTGATAAAGAGTTACAAGCGACGATAAGTATGCTGAAAAAGAAGCTTAACATCAAGTGATCATCAACACATTTGACATCTGACGACATCTTATCAGATTAAAAAAAATCAGTTCAAATGTCCTCTATCAGAGAGGTTGCAGACTTATGATCATTATTTAAGCTACTACTATAGATGACTACTATACATGATTATATATATATAAAAAAAGAGCACTGTACATTTTTATTCAGTATAATAATGAACATAACAATCTGTTTTGTGAATAATACATCAAAATGAACGGAGAATGCAAGGATTTATACTTGCTTGATCTCAGAACGGAGGAAAAAATGAAATTTTCTTGTAACAGGGACAACTTTACTGAGGGAATCAATATAGCTATGAAGGCTATTTTGGGTAAAACTACTATGCCTACCCTTGAATGCTTTCTTATAGAAGCAAAAGATGATCATATCAAATTGACATCCAATGATATGCAGCTTGGGATCGAAACGACTATACCTGCTGAGGTGACTGAGCCGGGTATGGTTTTGATGAATGCAAAAACTCTTTCTGATTATGTAAGGCATCTTCCCCAGGAAAAGGTTGAAGTTGAGGTTGATGACAACAACACGATCCTCATCTTCAGTGGAAGTACCAGATTTGAACATATGGGACTTGGAGATGATGATTTTCCGAGACTTCCGGAGATAAGCTTTGATCAGGAGATAACTATTTCACAGTTTACATTGAAAGAAATGATCAGACAGACTATCTTTTCGATTTCGTCAAAAGAGAACAACAAACTTCTGACAGGTGAGCTTTTTGAAATCAATAAGGACGAGCTTCGTATAGCATCACTGGACTTGATCAGGGTTTCCATCAGAAAGATAAAGCTTGACAAAGAGTACGATCATATAAAGGTTGTTATTCCGGGAAAAACTCTGAATGAACTCAGCAAGATCCTTTCGACAGACAAGGATGATATGATAAAAATATCCTTCTCGAAAAACCATGTGAAATTCGAGTTTAAAGATACGCTCATTATATCGAGACTTATTGAAGGAAACTTCTTCAATATAGACCAGATGTTGAAAAATAATTACGAGACAAAAGTCAAGGTAAACAAAAGTCTGTTTTTCGGATGTATAGAGAGAGCATCACTCCTTATACATGAAACAGACAAAAACCCTGTTGTTTTCAATATCAAAGACGGTGAAATGAAAATGGAAATCAAATCAACTCATTCTTCCATGAATGAGGATGTGACTGTTGAAAAGGAAGGAAATGACCTTCGTATAGGTATTAATCCAAAATACATAATAGATGTATTGAGAGTTATCGATGACGAAGATATAAACTTGTATTTTTTCAATGCAAACTCGCCATGCTTTATCAAAAACAAAGAGGAATCGTACATATATCTGATACTGCCTATAAATATCTGATAAAAAGTTACTATTCAAGGACAAATTGAATTGTTTGGTTATCTGTGAATAGTAAAATATAATTACAGTAAAAAAAGAAACGAGGCAAAATGGAAGAATCAATTCATATTAGAGATGAATTCATAAGACTTGGTCAGGCAATGAAGCTTGCCGGACTGGTCGGCTCCGGAGTGGAAGCAAAAATAGTTATCACGGACGGAGAGGTAAAAGTAAACGGGGAAGTAGAGACCAGAAGAGGAAAAAAACTCTACCCCGGAGATGCATTTGAGTTTGACGGAAATCTGATACAGGTGAAAAAAAATGATCATCAGGTCTCTTGATTTATTTAATTTCAGAAATTACAAAAAAGAAAGCTTTGTTTTTGATCCGGGGACAAACATTTTGTATGGTGATAATGCACAAGGAAAAACAAATGCTTTGGAAGCTCTGTTTGTGGGATGTACGACCAAGTCTCACAAAGGAAGCAAAGAATCCGAACTGATAAACAAAGGTAGCGAAGAGGCACATATCAGATATATTTCTGAAAAAAAAGAAAGACAGACAAAGGTTGAGATCCATCTGAAAAAAAGAGGAACAAAAGGAATTGCAATAGATGGACTTCCGATAAAAAAAGCAAATGAAATACTGGGTGTGTGTCACGTGGTATTTTTCTCACCGGAGGACTTAAGTATCATAAAAGACGGTCCCGAGGTCAGAAGAAGGTTCATAGATATAGAGTTATGCCAATTAAATAAAGCATACTTATATAATATAAATAATTACAGAAAAAATCTCAAGCAAAGAAACGCATTATTAAAGCAGATAAGTGATAAACCAAATCTCAAGGAAACCCTTGAAATATGGAATGCAGGACTTGTCGAAGCCGGCAAAAATATCATTAAAATTCGAAAACAATTCATATCGGAATTAAACGAATTAATGAGAGAAAAACACAGCAAACTAACCGGCGGAAAAGAGAGTATAAAACTTAATTATGTAAATAATGTATCAGCAGAAAGTTTTGAAGAAAAACTGTTTTTTGCACAGGACAGAGATATATATCAGGGAACGACTACGGTTGGACCTCATAGGGATGACCTGGCGTTTTTAAACGGTGATGAGGATATAAGGAAATTCGGATCCCAGGGTCAAAAAAGAACTGCGGCTCTGTCACTCAAGCTCTCGGAAATAGAGCTTGTCGAGAGAATGATAGGTGACAAACCGGTACTGCTTCTCGATGATGTTTTGTCGGAGTTGGACAGAAACAGACAAAACTTTTTGCTGGAGCAGATACAGGGAATACAGACGATCATCACCTGTACCGGACTTGAAGAATTTGTAAAAAAAGGAATTGGCATAAACAAAATTTTTCATATAGAAGACGGAAGATCCGTTGAAGAAAACCAGAAATGATAAGGAGGCATAACTGATGGCCGAAGAAAAAATTGAAGCTGAATACGGAGCCGACCAAATACAGATACTTGAAGGTCTCGAAGCAGTCAGAAAAAGACCGGGTATGTATATAGGAACCACTTCGGAGAGAGGACTTCATCATCTTGTTTACGAGATAGTTGACAACGCTATAGATGAAGCTTTGGCCGGGTATTGTGACGAAGTTCATGTAACAATACACGAGGATAATTCAATAACAGTAGAGGATAACGGACGAGGAATACCCGTGGGTATCAACCAAAAAGCGGGACTTCCCGCTGTTGAGGTGGTATTTACCGTGCTTCATGCCGGAGGTAAATTCGGCGGTGGAGGATACAAAGTATCCGGAGGTCTACACGGAGTTGGTGCTTCAGTTGTAAACGCGCTTTCTACATACCTTGAGGTTGAGATTTTCCAGGACGGAAAAAAATACATCCAGAGATATGAGCGTGGAAAAACGATGTATCCGCTCAAGGAAAATGGCCCGACTGACAAAAGAGGTACAAAGGTTACATTTTTACCTGATCCTGAGATATTCAAAGAGACAACGGTTTATGATTTCAAGATACTCAAAAGAAGACTTCGCGAGATGGCATTTCTCACGAAGGGCATCCGCATAACCCTTACCGATGAGAGAAAAGAGGTTACCGAGGACGGCAAAGGCGGAGAGCAGGAGGAAACCTTCCATTATGAGGGCGGAATCAAAGAATTTGTTGCATATATCAACAAAAACAAAAAGCCGCTTTACGAGGATATCATATATTGTGAGGGACAAAGAGATGATGTCTATGTGGAGGTGGCATTCCAGCACAACTCCGAGTACAGTGAGGGCTGCTACAGCTTCGTAAACAACATCAACACACCTGAGGGTGGTATGCACCTGACAGGATTTAAAAATGCCCTGACAAAGACCTTTAACGAGTACGCAAGGGAGCAAAAAATCCTCAAGGATAACGATGCAAACCTAAGCGGTGAGGATATCAGAGAGGGACTGACAGCTATCATAAGTGTCAAAATCCCTGAGCCTCAGTTTGAAGGACAGACCAAGCAAAAGCTTGGAAACTCCGAGGCAAATGCAGCGACCAGCAGTGTTGTGAGCGAACAGCTGACATACTTTTTGGAGCAAAACCCGGTAGTTGCGAAGGTTATTTGTGAGAAAGCAGTGCTCGCTCAGAGAGCGAGGGAAGCAGCACGAAAAGCGCGCGAGATGACGAGAAAAAGCTCACTTGATGTGACATCCTCACTCCCCGGAAAGCTTGCAGACTGCTCGGACAAAAACCCTGAGAATTGCGAGATATACATAGTCGAGGGAGATTCCGCGGGCGGTAGTGCAAAAACAGCGAGAGACCGCGCTACACAGGCTATACTTCCGCTTCGAGGAAAAATACTGAATGTCGAAAAAGCAAGACTTGACAGGATACTCAGCAATGCCGAGATAAGGGCGATGATAACCGCATTTGGAACGGGAATATCAGATGATTTTGATATAGAAAAGCTGAGATATCACAAGATCATAATAATGACCGATGCGGACGTAGACGGTGCACATATAGCGACGCTCATGCTGACATTTTTCTACAGATTTATGCCCGAGCTCATCAGGCAGGGACATGTATCTTCGCGGGTGGCGGGAGTCCCCTCCTCACCGTCCGTGGTGGCATAGGCCGGGGC
>CAMVCQ010000055.1 GCA_947166015.1 uncultured Lachnospiraceae bacterium | reverse complement strand
GTGTCGTAGAAAAACACGACGACATCCCCGGGTTGCGGGAAGTGTCGCGAGCAACCGACCCCCGGAAGCTTGCCATTGACGCTGTACTTCCAGCCGCTCTGACCGCCACAGTCAAACTCGTAGAGATTACCTATCCCCGCGACATAATAAGTCTCATACAAAGGAGTGTACTTCGCATCCAAAAGGATATCATTACTGTTGCATATCTTTTTCAGATAATCATAAACTGATTTATCCGCTTCGTACTTAACCTTGCCGGAAAAGTAAACACCGCTCTTTGGAATAAACTCCTCAAGCCCGCTTCTCCAGATGTCTTTTTTGTTTATGATGTTTTTGCACTGTATCGTAAAAGAAATTGTTTTTGCTTTATTTTTAGTAGAATTGTTTTTATCATTATTGTTTGTGCTTTTGCCGGATGCAGCCTTGTTTCCGTTATTTTTTCCGGAATTACCTGTTTTATCTGTAGTTGATTTGATGCTGCTTTCTGGCGATTTAGTTGGATCAGATTTATCAGATTTTGATTTTCCGTCAGATGCGGTTTTCCCCGCTTTGCCTGCTTTTGAATTAGGACTCCCAACAGCACCTGACTCATCACTGTTTTGCAAAGGAGCACCCACAGCAGCGCCTACGCCTGACCCTTGCGATCCATCCGGCGCAGAAGCCGTCACGGCACCGCCACTTATCGGCTCTACTCCTACAAGCCTATCCTCACCGGCGTAGTTTGGCTCTCTCGTTTGAACAGATGTACCTATATAAATGAGCGCAACTATCACTGCAATCCACAGTACGCTCATTGTTATGATAAGCTTTTTTTTCATTTGATGTTATTACTCCCTGATATACACATTGGTCGTCCTTGAAAACGCCCGTACCACACGCATCACTGCCGATACAAAAAGACCGATCGCATAAACCAGCATGATTATATTTTCCTGATTCATAAGGACAAAGCAGGTCACAGCGACAAGGATGTTCCCAATACCGAAAAACAGATTCAGCTTCCAGGACGGCGCGAGATTGTTTTTCGCCTCAAGGGCACGGAGCACATCTACAACACCGGAGAATGCAAATGTTCCGGCAAGATAGATCAGTACATATATCTTCGGGACATTGTACATCGTCAGTGTAAAAAGCCCGAATTCCATAAACAGCGCCCCTATGTACAAAGACGTTTTCCCTCCGACCATATGGATCGACATCGTAAAGAAAAATACAAGATATCCGATCCCCGTCACGATCATCGATACACTGAGTATCAAAACAACCAAAAGATACCCCTGCTCCTCCGACTCGAGGATAATGATCCCGCCTATTACCATCAGTATGGCGATCGCTATATTCTTTAATATCCTTGGAATGTCCATATGCCTTCCCATCCGGAGCACGTACCTGTTTTGATCGTTCATGCCCCTTTTCTGTTTTTTTTGCTAAATCTCCGGTCATTTGTTGTTTATAAATTGCTATACAAGACTACGATCAGCTTTCCACTGATCGACCTGCAAGCTTACTTCCGGATTTATATATATGATTTGTAACCATACTTTTTTGAGCTGAAGCAGCTTTTATAAATTTACCTAAAAATGTCCCGTCCTTGTCCTCGGAATTTTTGTACTCGTCTTCGTATTTTTCTATGGAAAAATCATCTATGACACCGCCCGTCAGGCTCTCTCCAAACGCCTTCCAATCCTCACTCGAATCAAGTCGGCGAACATTTAAAATTGACCTTATTTTTTCCTCATACGGCGCAACTATTTCTGTTGCATAGGTATCAACTAAAAACTCTTTTTCATCCCCATGAAGGTACCTCAAAGCGTATACCATCTGGCAAAAAGCACTGTAGTACTCGTTTGGATTGTCCTTGATATACTCTCTGTAATTCGCCCACGCCGGAAGGTATTTGTACCTGATGAAACTGTAGTCCGGAAGGTGCCCCGCACGCCCGTGGCCGAGATTCATGATGGAATCCTCGTTGCTCTGGTAGATACTGTTTATATATACGCCTTCCTCCAGATCATCTATACCGTTCGGGTTGTGACGGAAGTTCACGCTTCGCTCGATTTCTTTTCCGTCTTCTTCGAGTATTTCATAAAAATGCCTGTTTGTGTTGTTGATCACAAGCGAAGGCGTCCCCGCAAAATATCTGTGCGCCCATGTATCCGCAAGAACGTGCATTGCCACTCCCGCTGCCTGAAGCGACTTATCCTTTGCAAGGTCTACCGTATCAACCACAAGGCTCCCGTTCGGACCGCATATCATGCGATATTTACTCTTGTATTTTTTTGTGCCCTTGACCTCTGCATACAGATCGTATGGCAAAAAATGAAACGAAGCCCAGATCCTCGTGATATCCTGAAGACCGATAACATCCGTCCTCGCATCCATCATCTCCAGGGAAAGCTGCGTGGTTGCGGCATTCATCGGCCCCCGTATTCTCGACAAAAATGTCCGCGAGCACTCATCTACAAACTGCGCACTATAGCAGATTTCCATACACTCGTCGTGTGTGTATCCGGCCAGCGCAGCCGCGCAATATGTCGCGTAATAATGAAAATCAATCTGCATGATCACTCCTTAGGATTTTCCTTACTTTTATTCCTGCGTAAACTACTTCCACATGGATATATAATGATGTCAGATCAAGAATAATAGTAATGATATATCTCAGTATTCCGTACCTTGAAGGGTCAGAAATATTTACGATCAAAATGAATAAATAATAAAGCGTTACAAGTATGCATGTAACAAGATATGCCGGACTTTTTTTCTTGCCTTTTGATACAGCACGCGCCGAAAAACCGATATACAATCTAAACGCGATCTCGATCGCAACCAGCACAAACATCACGATATAGAGTAATCCTTCGGGATAATTTGAATCTAAGCCAGCCATATCTTTCAGCTCCTGCTGAAGAATAGTCGCATAAAAAAATGACTGTATCAGACTCCATGCACCGAAAACCATGATTCCGTTTCCTGATATATACAGCGTATCTCTATGTTTTCTGAGCAGTATCTGTTCTTCCTGCTCTTTTGTTTTCGGATCGTTCATTTTTCCTCTCTCTTCCAAAAGTATTCGATTTGAAATCACTATGACATTATACAACAAAAGCCTTGTTTACGCAAGGCTTTTGTCGTATCTGATTGTGTCAAGTGTTTTATTGAAAAATTTTCTGCTCCAGAGTCTTGAATGATATCAGTTTTTCAGCTATAATGTTAGCCAGGGGTGCTTGCAATATGATTCAAGAATTAAAAAATGTTCTAAACGAATATTTCATAGGAAAAAGTGATATTATAGACAATCTTCTTATCTGTCTTTTGGCAGGAGGTCACGTCCTTTTGGAGGATGTTCCCGGCGTAGGAAAAACCACTCTTGCCAAAACTCTTTCACAGGCTGTGAGCTTGGATTTCGGTCGCATACAGTTCACCCCCGATACACTTCCATCAGATGTAACGGGCGTATCTGTCCTCAATATGAAAACAAGTGAATTCGAGTTTCGCGAAGGAATGGTTATGCATCAGATTCTTTTGGCTGATGAGATAAACAGAACATCCCCGAAAACTCAGGCCAGTCTTCTGGAAGCTATGGCCGAGGGAAAAATTACTGTTGACGGAAATGAAATGCAACTGCCCAACCCGTTTATGGTCATCGCCACTCAGAACCCTGTGGAGTTCGTGGGTACTTATCCTCTTCCTGAGGCACAGATGGACCGCTTTATGATGAGACTGTCACTTGGATATCCTGAGACCTCCGACGAGATAGAAATGACAAAAAATCAGCTTGCCGGAAAAACTTTTGAGACAATCGACAGTGTTCTATCCGCTGAGGATATACTGAAAATGAGATCTGAAACAGAAAGTGTAAAAGTCACAGACAGTATGCTTGTCTATGCAAACGACATCATTACTTCTACCAGAAAAGAACCCAGGTTTATCCTGGGCGCCAGTCCACGCGCTATGATCATGCTCGTGAAAGCAGCCAGAGCCAGAGCTTATCTGCAGGGCAGGGATTACGTGGCTCCTGATGATGTAAAAGCCGTAGCGATAAACACCCTCCATCACAGAGTTTCACTTACCTATGATGCAAAGATAGCAAAAGAAAGCGTCGACACCATATTGCGTATGAATATAGCGGACACAAAAGTTCCGATGCCTGAGGACTAGCAAATGCGTAGAAACAGACTGATCGTTCTGGGACTTCTGATTCTGTCCCTGTTGGCAATATCCTTCTACGGCGGGCCGGTCAGCTACGGTTTTTTCTTTTTTATGCTTGCTACTCCAATCATTTCAGCAATCTACGCTGCTGTTATTTATTTCCGTTTCAGAATTTATCAAAAAATAGATGCGAAAGTACTTGTTGCAGAAGAACCTGTAACATTTTATTTTACTCTTCAAAACGAAAACCTCTTTGCCTTCGCAGGAATCAGAACCGACTTTTACTCTGATTACTCCAACATCTCCGGACTTGATCCCGATATCGAATATGAACTTTTCCCTCACAAAGGAATAGAAAAAGAAACACGACTTGTATGTAAATACAAAGGAGAATACAAGGTCGGCATAAAGCATGTTATAGTCAGAGATTTTCTGAAAATTCTTGAATTTAAGTTTAAAAATGATGAGACAATCACTGTAAATGTCATACCAAGACTTGTTATACTTGATAAGATTTCAGTGCTTGAAAATCTCGCGGTAACTTCAAAAGACTCACATACAAATCTTTCCGAACCTGATGTATTGGTTCGTGACTATATACCGGGAGATGATATCAGAAACATAAACTGGAAACTGACTGCAGCCACAGGTAAACCTATGGTCAGAAATAGAATCGGCGAAAACACTCCCGCAATTAGTATCATTATGGATTCATTCCGAATCAGTTCTAACCCTGATGAGTTTCTCCCATCAGAGAATAAAGTACTTGAGACAACCATTGCGCTGGCCTACTACTATATTGAGCGTGGAATACACGTATATGTGTATTCCTATGAATTCGGACCCCGATGCTATGCATTGGAGACACCTGATGATTTTGAGGCCTTTTATAATAAACTGTCATACTTTTCTTTCGATAATTCCAACACAGCAGAAAAGCTTTTCGGATATACTTCAAGCGTGTCTGAAATCGGAAAAAGCAGCGCGGTTATTTTTGTTATGCAAAAAACAGATGACGCATATATAATACAGGTAAATGAACTGAAAAAATGTTCCGCCTCTACAGCAACATGCCTTATCACAAAATCGGAAATCACAAACTCCCCCAACGTCTTAATAATCGGTTACGATGATGATTTAAAGGAGGTGCTCGCATGACAAATCTCCTTTATAAACTTGTTTATATTCTAACATCAACCATAGGAATAATAACTCTTTTTCTTTCAAAAATAGACATTGAAAAAATCAGTATTACAGGCTTTATAATTCAGTTATTATTTGCAGGCGTGATTTCATTTTTTGTAGGAGAACTATTGTGTTTATCAAGAGTTTGCAGAATAATTGCAGGCATATCTGCCACAATATGGATGATAATTTGTTTAGTCTTCGGATACCCGATAGAAAAGCTATTTGTTGTCGTGACATTTTTTCTTATACTTCTGACTGTTACTGAAGAAATCCAGATCAGATGGAAAAAGCAGGGGCAGGTGGACCGCAAAGGACATGTTGTTTATATTGCTCCTTTTATCATTATTATCGCTGTTATTGTACTGTTAGCTCCGGCGCCGGATGAACCCTATGATTGGACCTTCGCAAAAAAGATTTATTCTGTTGTAGCTGACGCAGTAGAAGGAATAATAGACAATATTTCAGAACTCTTTTCAGGCGAATCAAATGGAAATCCCGCTGAAACCACCATAGGTTTTTCCGAGCGTGGTGATATCTTAGACAGCTTAAGCGGAGATGACAAAACCGCCATAACCGTTTCCGGTCTGTCGCCTGTTGTTGATCAAATAAGATTATCCGGTCAGACCTTCAACAATTTCGACGGAAAAAGCTGGAGTAACAATGACAAATCAAACGCACGCGCCACTCTGATTGATACGATATCTATGTGCGCGTCAATAAATGACTTCACTGAAAAATCGAATGACTATGTCAGAAAATCATATATAAAAATAAATTATGAAAATATAAATACAAATCACGTTTTTGCGCCGTCAAAGTCCATTCCCGACAACAACTTCCTGCGAACAAAAGACTATACAGAAGAAGGCGGAAACATTATTCTGTCAGAGAAAAAATCAACAAACAGCTTTTATGCGCTTTCTTATTTTATCCTGAATAAGGATAATCCTATTCTCGATGAATATATGAAAAACTCGAAACGCGCGACCGAAAAAAGTTATAACGACACAGAAAAACGCCTGAATACAATCAAACAAACGGGGTGCACTTACAACGATTATCTTTCATATATTGATTATGTAAAGAATAATTACACAAGCGCCCCCACACTCTCGCCAAAAGTACGCGCTTATTCAGATGAAATCTTCAAAGGCGAAAACAATGACTACAAAAAAATGAAAAAACTGGAGACTGCTCTTCGCAAACTGACATATGATTTGAGTCCCGGACCGCTTCCCGAAAAAATCGGTGATGCTTCAGATTTTTTGGACTATTTCCTGTTTGAGAGCAAGAAAGGTTTTTGCACTCACTTCGCAACAGCATTTGTTTTGCTTGCAAGAGCCGAAGGCCTGCCTGCCAGATATGTGCAGGTATATATGGTCAATTCTCATGGTAAAACAAGCGTCTCAGTGAAAAACTCAAATGCCCACGCGTGGCCCGAGATTTATTTTGAGGGAATGGGATGGATAGCTTTCGAGCCAACCGCGACTATAGATTCAGGACATTTTTATTGGGAGACGGGCACGGAAAATACTGCGACTACAAACACAACAGAAAACCACACTTATAACAATTCAGACAGAGCGACAAAAAAAGCAGCAAACATAAACTTTTTCTCACATTTTAAGATAGAATGGTACACGATAGCAATTCCTGTAATTGCAGGTTTAATCTTCATCATACTTGCACTTATAATTATTCATCTGGTTTCAGCATCCCGCTTCAGAAAAATGAGTTACGAGAAAAAGTTTTCCACACTGTGCAGACAAAATCTCAGGATTCTAAAGCTTTGCGGACTGGAGATAAAGACAGGAGAAACTCTCCGAGAATACAGCCTCCGATTACAGGAGAACGGAATCGAAGACATAAACTTCCCCGAAGACTATGAACGATATCTCTACAGAGGCGATGTTGCGACCGGCGCTGTAAATCGCGCCAATACAGACAAAAACAACCTGAAAACCATTCTTAAGAAAAAGAACAGACTCCGTGCATTATTCTTAATACAACTTTGAAATCACTATGACATTATACAACAAAAGCCTTGTTTACGCAAGGCTTTTGTTGTATCTCAGCGCTTTCCTAAAAACGCATCCATGAAGTTAATTTTTTTGGCCATGGAAAGGATCGTTGCTTTTTCCTGTTTCATATACAGATTTAATGCAGCGATCTCTTCCTCAGTGAATCCCTCCTGCGATATGATCTTGCATCCGGGGATCCTGCCTTCTGCCGTTCTTTTCCCATCGGTAAAGGTGACAAACACCTGAGGTTTGCCCCTTTTGTCGTGGGTAATCGGCGTGACTTTCATTTCGAAGCTTTCATTTGGTTTCATTTTATTCGTTTGATCCGGAATCAGTCTTGTCTTTTGCACCAAACAATGCCGATACATCAAATATCATTCCCGAACCGCCTCCGGTAGCTTTGGGGAGCTCACCGTTCCATTTGTCAAGCATCTTGGATGTCAGGACATTTTTCGAAAGTGATTTCTCAAGTGTCTCGTTTGCCTTTGCCTCGGCCTCGGCAGTTGTTTGTTTTACCTTGGCATCCGCCTCGGCTTTCTCGATATTTTTCTTGTTTTCTATAGCCTGCGTCTCGTAGGACATCTGTGACTGCTGCTTCTGGGCTATTTTTTCATCATACTCTGCGTCGAACTGTGCGTTGTTGATGACGACTTTGTTGACTTTGATCGTTCCCTCGCCGTACTTCTGATCGAGTGATTCCTGAACACAGGCCTGCGCCTTGGGCTCGAGGATCGAACGGTTTGTAACATCAATCGGCGATAGCGTTTTTGAGCTTGTTTTGATCGCGGACGCAACCAATGACTGGTTTACCAGATTGTCCTCATAGTTTGAGACATTTGCTGCGATCCAGGCCGATTTCTCAGGATTGATCTGGTATGTGACCGTAACACCCGAAAATGTAACCGTATTTCGCTCAAGTGTCTCTGATACGATCTGCTCGTCCTCAAAAACCATATCCTGCTGCTTGTTGTTGACAAGGTCGATCTGCTGCGCAAGCGGGATGCGGACATTGAAGCCGTTTGGCAGGGTGTTGTCTGAGATCTGCCCGAATGTTGAGAGCACTCCCGTGTATCCTGTCGGGATGATCGTAAATGACAGCGAAAATGCAACGATCAGAATTCCCAATATGTACAGTATAAATGCAGGTTTTTTCTTCTCGGGATTCTTGCTGACATTCACATAAGTTAAGTATCCTCCACCGATCATAACCAGAACTCCACAGGCCATGATGATGTAATTCAGTACCATTTCCATAATTCAACTTCCTCCATTTCGGATCAATTTTATATACGGGCACTATTTTACCACAGTTTAGTCTAAATTAAAAGAAAAAAATGCGAAACTATGCACATTCTTCGAAGATGTTGCGGATAACACCGCGCATTTCGGTGTATCCCTGACTTGACCTATATCCTTCTCTTCACGATATTTCTGACGCTTGACAGATACGAGCTTCCAAAAAGGTTCAGGTGGTTTAACAGGTGATAAAGGTTATAAATGTCGCGTCTGTCCTCGTAGCCAGGCATAAGCAGGCCACTGTCCTGATACACGCTGTAAAACGAGCGGGCAAATCCACCGAAAAGCTCCGTCATAGCGATATCCGCCTCAGCGCAGCCGACATAGGTCGCCGGATCTATAAGCCAGGCTTTCCCGTCGGAGCCGGTCACAAAATTCCCGCCCCACAGATCTCCGTGCAACAGCGACGGATGCTCCGGTTCTACAAGTATGTCATCAAGTTTCTCCAAAAGCTTGTCTATATCTTTTTTGTCCGATGTGAGCAGAAACCTGTCAGCCATCTCGACCTGGGGCCTGATCCTCTCATCCCTGAAAAAATCGACCCAAGTGTCGGAGCCGCCATTTTTCTGTACGGACGCACCTATGTAATTGTCCTCGGAAAACCCGTACTTCCCCTCGCGCACAAACCGAGCTGTATCCGCCTTGTGAAGTGTCGCAAGCTCCTCGGCGAACACCTCCCAATAGTCGCTGATCCTTTCTGCAGGCTCGATGTACTCCATCAGGAGAAAGCATCCGTTTCCGTCCTTGCCGTGGCTGTATATCTTTGGACAGCCTATGGTATTTGTGCTGTCTATCGCCATTAGCCCCAGAGCCTCGGCGCGGAAAAATTCCTCCTGCTTTCTGGTGTTCCTTTTCAGGAAGCATTTCGAGCCGTCCGTCAGCTCCAATAAATATGATTCGTTGATGTCTCCGCCGGGTATGTAAGTTTTGCTTTGGATCCCGATACCGAAGCCCGCCATGGATTTAACGGCGTCTTCTATAGAGTTGTGTCGCAACAGGTCTTTCATAATTCTCCTACCTCTTTATCTCGATAGTAGTTTATACAACTGTGTCGATTATATCATATTCCCCACTGTAAAACAAGATAAACATATTTAGGATTCGCCGTGCTCTCCGATTGACAAACGCCTATCACTCAGGTATAATTTGTCACAACACTCACTTTAGGAAAACCAGGAGGAACGAAATGGAACTGAGCAGATTTCATCCGCTATCTGTGTTTATATACTATATCTGCGCATTTGTTCTTTTGATGCTCTTTCCTCATCCTCTCCTTTTGTCGATCGCTTTTTTCATACTTTGCGTGGGAGCATTTTTGGAGGACGGCTTTAAAAATGCCCTGAAATCGATCTTGGGAAACCTCATACTTGCAGCGTTTTGCATAATCATAAATCCACTTGTCAATCACCGCGGCCCCACAACTCTGTTTATGCTTGGCAGCATGCGCATCACTCTTGAAGCGACTCTCTACGGGCTCAACATGGCTTTAGTTTTGGTGACCTGCATCAGATTGTTTTTATCATTTTGCATAGTAATGACTTCTGTAAAAATAATGACCCTTTTGTCCGGAAAAATGCCCTCTCTGGCGCTCGTTTTTTCGATGATGTTACGGCTTGTTCCGGTTGTTAAAAATGACGCGAAAGAATTGAAAAAATACCAGGGCGTAAATGTCCGCTCCATCGGAATGCTGACCTCTATCACCCTTGAGGACGGCGTGATCAGGAGCATATCGATGAACGACCGCGGTTACGGAGGCAAACGCACTTCACTGTATAGATCATGCCTTCATATGAGAGATATGACGCTGATAATCATATCTGTTTTGATACTTGCCGGAGCGATAGCACTTATTTTTTCTGGAATTGTTTTTTCACGGTTTTTCCCGTCAGTCAATATCTCAGCCGTGCCGGTATATGTACTGGTACCGTATTGCCTGTTTTTTATCATCAGCCTGAGAAGTTGAGAATTATTATGTATTTATTTTAAACAAAAAGTGTTTATTAATTGTCATCTTTCATTGAATTTAATAGCTATACGGAGGATAGTGTGAAAAATCACACTGATATGCTGATTTTTCACACGGCTATTTGTGCCGGAGCGTCACAAATAGCCACTGATGGCAGACACGAATTGGATATTCGTGTCGCTACGCTTCGGAATGGAGGGATACTATGATAGTCAGAAAAGCAGAAGGGAAGGACATCCCAAGGATAATGGAGCTTTTAAAACAGGTTAATAATGTCCACGCTGCAGGTCGTCCAGACCTGTTCATCCCGAACAAGACCAAATACACGGAAGATGATCTGGAGAGTATCATCTGCGATCCGTCAACGCCTGTTTTTGTTGGAGCAGGTGAAGATGACAATGTGTTAGGCTACGCTTTTTGCTGCATCAAGCGCGTGATTGGACAAAACAATCTTGTTGACAACATAGAACTATATATCGACGATATCTGCTTCGACGAACCGTTCCGCGGACAGGGGCTCGCAAAACAACTCTACGACGAAGTTATCCACTATGCAAAGAAAAACGCCTTCGACCGTGTGACACTCCATGTGTGGGAGTGCAACCCGGCCGCAAAGCGTTTTTATGAAAAATGTGGCATGAAACCGTATTATTATGCTATGGAAGCGGAACTTGATTAGTTGTTCCGGGTTTATATGAGCTTACGAAACGGTCACTTTTACCTTCTTGCCATATCCGTTTTTGGCATATACCCAGATATAACACTGACCTTTCCCTACAGCTTTGATCTTTCCTTTCTTATTGACCGTGGCAACTTTTTTATTCGTGCTGGCGTATCTAAACATCGGTGCATGGGCATCGCTTAACGATTTACGTTTTTTATTGACCAGCGTAACTTTCGATCTTATCTTTGCCGATTTCCCGGTCTTCAGTGAAAGCTTGGTCTTGCTGACGATCGTCAGCTTTTTGGGATTTGAGTACTTTTTATTATTCGCACCGATGACATGAGCCGTGACGGTTCGTCCCAGGACTTTGTCCACGCCGTCTACGGTCTTGTATGCGACTACGCATACCTTGTAATTTTTCTTCTTATTCAGCTTTTTGCCGTGGAGTTTTTTGATCACGACTTTCACTTTTGAGCCGTTTTTGATCGTCTTTATCGGCTTATCCGGCATCTTGGTTCCGCAGTACTCAGCGTAGACCTTGTAGCCGGTGGCTCCTTTTACCTTGCCCCATGTGACAGTAAGTGTTTTTCCTTTCTGGATCAGTCTCAGACCTGAATTTATCGCCAAGCCGTTTTTGTAAGCCGTCTTTCCATTTGGAAGAATCGTCGTCTCATCAGCAACAAAATCGTTCTCATCAGCATCCCAGTCTTCAGGATCCAGTCCCGTATATGGGTCTTTGGCAATCTTTTCAGCTTCAGCAGCATCTTCTTCCGTTCCCGTCTTGTTGGATACAGATGTGTCATAGACGATAGCATATTCTGAGAAATGTGGCAGATCTCCCGTACACCACTCGCCATCATATGTCGTGGTAAAGCGTTCCACTTCTCCGGTAGGATTTAGATAAAGCATGTGGATAAATCTCGCCAACAGCCCTGACACAAGGCTATATCTGACAGATACCTTCGCTGTTCCGCCCTTAAAGTCATGTATACGCTTTCCATCTGATTCAAAATATGCTTCAAAGGTCGTGGCTTTCTCATAAGTGCTTATCACATCTCTTTGTTTTTCATTCAAGCTTGCCTGTTCGAGCTTATCATCCACAACCAAGCGTACGTTTTTTCCGTCTGCCTGCTCGGAAACAGCAGCAAGAGTCTCAGCATCCAACTCTACCTTTGCATTCGTCATCTGAACGGTCACGGTATCCACGTTGTTGTTTTGCTCAGATGCTGTGTCGGCCAGACGCTCGATGGTTGTTTTGGGGATCTCGATGGATGTAACTTCTGATTTTGCTTTTGACACATCAATAGTGATGGATGTGTTTTCATCGGCTTCAGTTCCCGACTCACTATTTTTATTTACGATCTCATCAATATCTGACTGAGTTATCTCACCTACTACGGCATTTCCTTCGGATATACTCGTAGTGATGTTAACCGTCTGTTCATTTGATACCGGCACCGTGTAGTTCTCCACCGGCACAGTCGGCGTGCTTGGCATACTTGGCGTATTTGATCCCCCTCCACTATCGCTCTTTTGATCAATCTTTACAGTCAGACACTTTGCTTCGCTGTCTTTATGGTTATCGTCGGCTTTGACCATATACCAAACATAATAGGTTCCGACGTCGGTGCCTTTAGGGATGGATGTGCTCCAACCGCTTGTCGGTGCTGTGGTTGCACTTGTTCCAATAACATACTGCATTGTGCCGCCGATCGGTGTGCCAGAAACGGCCACAAGAGGCTTTTCCGTTCCATCATAGGTGCGGTTGTTCGCGGTCACGGTAGCGGCAACAGCGTTTGCCTTGTCGTGCTCCTGGGAAGGAGCCAGCTTCAGCTCATCGCTCTCCACCTCCACGGTGTAGGAATCGCTGTCGCTTTTGAATTGTGTGGCATAAGCCTTTGCTTTTACGGAGTTTGGGCTGCTTGTGAACACACCGGGTTCATCCATTGTCACACCGATGGGTGTCGTGTTAGTCAGAGCTCCAACGATGGTAAGTTTGTTATCACTTTTTACAAGCACATTACAAGCGACATTACTATTTTTATTCTTTGTAATCGTCGGATTCCCAGAGACATTGAAACTGTCGCAGTTATACAACCCAACCCCATATTGATTGTTATAGCTTATTACGCCTCCTTTCATGTTAAAAACGGCATTCGGATTGTTAGCACACACACCTCCCTCGGTATTTCCAATAATATTTCCAGCAGACATAGTAAAGGATGAACTAGCAAGTTCTACTCCTCTTCCTGTACCTCCAATGATCGTACCACCTTTCATCGTGAAAGAAGCGTTGTTCATCATGTCCACGATGCCATTTTGGAAGGCGGTAACATTATCTGCAACCGTAATATATCCACCGGTGAAAGAACCTTTCCTGTCACCCGATGCATTTTGATAGTTTCCTTCCCCCTGATCCACAATATGTCCACGACCGTCCTCAGCAATATAATAGTAATGCGTGCTGCCCGCTCCGTTGTCATCCACCAGAGTGAGATTACCACTAGATCCAACCTCAATGGGCGAATCTCTGTGGTTTGCAATGATTCCGTGTCCGTTGAGGCAAAGGGTGATATTCTCATATACCCCCCATGTCCGGCTCATCGTCACGTCGTTGGTTAGGTAATAGCTGCCAGTATTGGTAGGCAGTTTGTCGGTTTCTGTCCACGCCGTGAAGGGGATACTGTCGTGCGTATGGGTCTGTGCAGATCCGACTTTTACATACTGCTTTGTTGAAGAATCACCTGAAACAGCAGTCCAAGCGTTGTTGTCACCGCTTTCTTCAGCAGATCCGGTGATTGTTCCCGATACAGCTTCGCCTTTTTCTCCATTTTCGCCATCGCCATCCGAACCACTGCCCGCTTCTCCGCCGATTCCGCCTGCCAATGTAGCCGATCCACCGGTGACGGTTACGGTACCGTTTACACCAATACCGCCATTTCCACCAGAGCCGCCGTCACCATCGGGACCGCCGCCGCCATTTCCGCCGGTTCCACCAGTCACTACAATTGACCCGCTGTTGACTGTGACATTACCTACTACTCCATTTCCGCCAGCGCCACCACTGTAGCCGCAAGAACCATCATTACTGCCTATGCCGCCGGTTCCACCTGTCACAGTGACTGTAGCACCATCAACGATAATGTTTCCTTCAAAACCATAACCGCCTGCTTCGCCATTTAAAGCCGCATAATTATTTTCTACCCCATTGCTGCCCGTCGCGCCATTAATAATCAGCGTGCCCGAGCCATTGACGGTCACAGTTTTGCCATTGGCATTGATGCCGCCGTTGACCGTCAGCACAACGCCGCTGGAAACCGTCACCGTGATGTCGCTGCCGATGGTAACGCCTCCGCTTATCTCCTGATTGGACTCAATTGTTTGATTCTCATTCCATGATGTTACACTATCCGCATACGCCGTCATCCCCGGCATCAGCCCGACGGCCAGCGCCAGCGTGATCAAAAAGCTCAGCAGCTTCCTTCCTAATTTTCTTTTTTTCTTCATGTGAAATCCTCCTTGAGATGTATTATTTTAACGAAGCGCCCATCTCGTGAGCTTTGCTCACTCGATGATGCGGCATTCGCCGCATCT
>CAMVCQ010000054.1 GCA_947166015.1 uncultured Lachnospiraceae bacterium | reverse complement strand
AAACTCAGCAGGGCCTGATTTTTCGTTATTCCGATGTCCGTTGTACCGTTTACATTCAAACCGTATACGGTAACCAAACCACATGAGGAATGTGTGTCTAAAAGAAACAAAAACAGGCCTTTCGGCAAAAACCGAAAGGCCTGTCAAAAAACACTGATTACTTATTAGCAAGTTCTGATTTAACCATATCAGTAAGCTGTGGAAGGATCTTGTTGAGGTCTCCCACGATACCGTAATCAGCTACATCAAAGATAGGTGCATCCTCATCCTTGTTGATAGCGATGATAAGGTCTGACTCTTCCATACCTGCTACGTGCTGGATAGCACCGGAGATACCGATCGCGAAATAAACATTCGGACGAACTGTTTTTCCGGTCTGTCCTACCTGACGCTCCTGAGGAAGCCAGCCGTTTTCTACAACTGCACGAGAGCAGCTTACTGTTCCGCCGATCACTTCAGCGAAGTCCTCAAGAAGCTTGAAGTTCTCTTTGCTTCCAACTCCACGTCCACCGGAAACAAGGATTTTTGCATCCATGATATCAACTGTAGAAGCAACGCTCTTTACAACGTTGAGAATCTCTACATATCGGTTATCCGGTGTGAATCCTGGATTGAACTCGATCACATCAGCTTTTGCACCCTTGTTCGGTGCGATCTTCTGCATAACGCCCGGGCGAACCGTAGCCATCTGCGGACGGTTGAACGGGCAGGCAATAGTTGCGATTGTGTTTCCACCAAATGCAGGACGAGTCATGAGAAGCTGTTTCTCAATGTCTGTGTTTGATGCATTGTCATGGAATGTACCAATCTCAAGTACTGTACAGTCAGCAGTAAGACCTGTAGCAACACGAGCTGAAACTGTCGGTCCCAAGTCACGACCGATAGGTGTAGCTCCAACAAGCATTACATTTGGTTTATACTCTTTGATAACCGAAGCCAATGCATGTGCATATGGCTCAGTACGATAATCCTTGAGCTCAGGATCATCTACTACGATCACATGATCCGCGCCGTACTCAGCGAGTGAATCAGCTTTATCTTTGATTCCGGATCCGATCAAAACAGCTGTCACATCCTGTGAAAGATCAGCTGCAAGATCTTTTGCTTTGCCCAACAACTCAAAGGCGATACCTCCGATCACACCGTCGACCTGCTCGGCAAAGACATAAACGCCCTTATACTCTTCAATATTCGGTGTATTAGCCATTATATGTCCCTCCTCACTCAAATAACATGTTTTTCTTTCAATTTGTCAACGATGATTGTAGCGCCCTCTGTAGGATCAGCCGGTACAAATTTCTCACCTGCACCCTTACGAACCTTGTCAGAAGCTTTTGCAATCTTTGTCGGTGAACCTGTAAGTCCGATGTTTGAATCATCAACATCTTTGAGGTCTGCACGGCCCCAAGTTGTGATCTCTTTATCAAATGCATCCCAGATTCCGCCCGGTGACATATATCTGGGCTCATTGAGCTCTGAAAGTGCCGTGATCAGACATGGCATTTTTGCTTTGAGCTCATGATAACGATCCTGATACTGACGCTCAACTATAACTGAGTCGCCCTCAACTTTGATGTTCTGTGCATATGAGATAACAGGAAGTCCAAGATGCTCTGCGATCTGAGGACCAACCTGAGCTGTATCTCCATCTATAGCCTGACGACCTGTGATGATCAGGTCAAAATCGATGTTGCGAAGAGCACCGGCAATTGTTGTTGATGTTGCCCAAGTATCGGCACCACCGAGAACCCTGTCTGTAACAAGGATTCCATTGTCTGCTCCCATAGCCATAGCCTCGCGAAGTACATCCTCCGCTTTCGGAAGGCCCATGGTCAGAACCGTAACTTCTACATCATCTCTTTCATCCTTGATGCGAAGAGCAGCCTCGAGGCCGGCCTTGTCATCAGGATTCATAATTGTGAGCATCGCTGCTCTGTTAAGTGTACCGTCCGGATTGAAAACAACTCCGCCTGCTGTATCCGGTACCTGTTTGATACATACTACGATCTTCACTTTTGAACCCTCCTTTCTTATCGTAAAAGACTACCTGAGATGACCATACGCTGAACCTCAGAAGTACCCTCGTAGATCTCTGTGATCTTTGCGTCGCGCATCATACGCTCTACGTCATACTCACGTATATAACCATAACCACCAAACAACTGAACTGCCTTTGTTGTAACTTCCATAGCAGTCTCAGCAGCAACAAGCTTAGCCATAGCAGCCTCTACAGAGTATGAAACCTTTGCTCCGTCTGCAAACTGCTGTTTTTTCTGTGCTGCCTTATATACGAGAAGTTTTGCAGCCTCTGTCTTTGCAGCCATATCAGCAAGCTGGAACTGTGTGTTCTGCTGCTGAGCTATAGAACGACCAAACTGCTTTCTCTCTTTTGTATACTCGATCGTGCGGGCGATAGCACCCTCTGCAAGGCCAAGCGCCTGAGCTGCGATACCGATACGACCACCATCAAGTGTGTGCATAGCGATCGGGAATCCTTTTCCTCTCGCACCGAGGAGATTCTCCTCAGGGATGCGGGCATCTTCAAAAATAAGCTCATAGGTTGATGATCCACGGATACCCATTTTTTTCTCTTTTGTTCCGAATGAGAATCCCGGAGTGTCTTTGTCTACGATAAATGCTGAGAAGTTCTTTTTCTTGCGGCCTCTCTTGTCCTCTGTCACATCTGTAACGGCGATAACGATGTAAACATCTGCTACTTTACCGTTTGTGATGAAGCACTTTGAACCATTGAGAACCCACTCATGTGTGCTCTCATCAAGAACAGCCTTTGTCTGAGCTCCCTGAGCATCAGTACCTGCCATAGGCTCTGTAAGAGCAAAAGCACCAAGCTTCTCACCGTTGCAAAGAGGAGGAAGATATTTTTTCTTCTGATCCTCTGTACCGTATGTAAGGATCGGATCAACGCAAAGTGATGTGTGCGCTGAAACGATAACTCCTGTAGTACCGCAAACCTTTGACATTTCTTCCACACACATGATGTATGTAAGAATGTCTGCACCCTGTCCACCGTACTCTTTCGGCACCGGAATTCCGAGGAATCCGTACTTGCCCATTTTTTTAACAGTCTCTGCAGGGAAAGCTTCGGTCTCGTCTGTCTCCTGTGCCAATGGCTTTACTTCATTTTCTGCGAAGTCTGAGAAAAGCTGTCTGGCCATCTCATGCTTCTTGTCAAGTGTAAAATCCATTTAACAACTACTCCTTTCAGATTTTTTGTTTTTGATTAAATGATTATATCGTACTACGGAGTGCTCCGTTCCAGCGGAACACTCTGACTTAGTACGTTTTAGTATTTAAAGAATCCCTCTCCGCTCTTGCATCCGAGTTTTCCGTCCTTTACCATCTTCTCAAGAAGTGGTGCCGGCTTATACTTAGGATCATTGTCTGTTCCCTCGTAAATAACGTTCATGATCGCAAGGCAGATGTCAAGTCCGATGTAGTCACCAAGGTGAAGCGGTCCCATCGGGTGGTTGCATCCAAGCTGCATAGCAACATCGATATCCTCTGCTGAAGCAACATTAGCATCAAGAACATTGATAGCTTCGTTGATCATCGGGATAAGTATACGGTTTACTGCAAATCCCGGAGCTTCGTTGATACGAACCGGTGTTTTGCCGATATCCTCAGAGATTTTGATGATCTTCTCAAATACTTCATCAGTTGTTGACTCGCTCTTGATAACCTCGATAAGCTTCATACGAGCTGCCGGGTTGAAGAAATGCATACCTGAAAGCGGTCTGTCAAGTCCTTTTCCGATCTCTGAGATGTTCAGAGAAGATGTGTTTGATGTAAAGATACAATCCTTCGGCACGATTGACTGAAGCTCTTTGAATGTGTCTTTCTTGACCTGCATATCCTCGAATGCAGCCTCAACGATCAGATCACAGTCTGAACAGATGTCTTTGAGTCCTGTCTTGATGCGTCCAAGAATAGCATCAGCAGCGGCCTGGTCCATTTTTCCTTTGGCAACCATTTTGTCAAGACCTTTTTTGATCTTCTCTTTTCCGCCTGCTGCAAACTCCTCTTTGATGTCACAAAGACGAACTTCAAATCCCTCAACCTGAGCGAAAGCCTGTGCAATACCGGAACCCATTGTTCCTGCACCAATTACACCTACTACCATAATTTATTTCCTCCTTAAATTAGTTTTTTAATAATAAACGAACCGCTTTGATCCGTTATTTTCATAAAAATGACCGATTACTTGTTTTGGAAATCAACAACCTTTACTTTTTCCTCTTTCGGAGCAAGGAAGTTGCCCATTCCGGCTTTCTGATCCTCTGTCTCAAAGCAATCACCGAAAAGCTTCTCCTCAAGAGCAACAGCGTCATCGATATTCATCTGATAGCCCTCATTGATAGCTTTTTTGCAGTTGCGAACAGCGATCGGAGCCTGTGCAGCGATACCGTTTGCCATCTTCTTTGCCTGCTCCATAAGCTCAGCCTGTGGATATACGGCATTTACAAGACCGATACGATATGCCTCCTCAGCTTTGATATTGCGAGCTGAGAAAATAAGCTGTTTAGCCATACCCATAGGAACAAGGCGAGCAAGTCTCTGTGTTCCGCCAAATCCCGGAGTGATTCCAAGACCAACCTCAGGCTGACCAAATACTGCGTTATCCGAGCAGATACGAATATCACAAGCCATAGATATCTCACATCCGCCACCAAGTGCAAATCCGTTTACGGCTGCTATTGTCGGGATAGGAAGCTTTGAAAGCTTGAGGAACACATCGTTTCCTTTCTTTCCGAACGCCTCTCCCTCAGCCTTTGTAAGTGTGCTCATTTCACCGATATCCGCACCTGCAACAAATGATTTCTCACCTGCACCTGTAAGGATCAGGCAACGGATCTCGTTCAGATCAATAGCATCAAGTGTCTGGTCGATTTCCTCGAGAACCTGTGAATTGAGAGCATTGAGCGCTTTTTCACGGCTGATTGTCATAACCGCGATCTTTCCTTCTGTTTCATACTTGATGAACTCCATTAGTTCGTCTCCTTTCGATTTTTCCAAAAATGATATACTAACTTGTCATATAAAAATGACTAAAACGACAAAAAGAGTTGACCGACTTTTCGCCGGCCAACCCGAGTATTTAATTAGTATTTCTCAACGATTGTTGCACAACCCATACCACCGCCGATGCAAAGTGTAGCAAGACCTCTGTTTGCTCCGCTCTTCTGCATCTCGTGAAGAAGGGTTACAAGAATACGGCAGCCTGATGCTCCAACCGGATGTCCAAGTGCGATAGCACCTCCGTTCGGATTGAGCTGTTTCTCAACATCGATTCCAAGGTCTTTGCCGACAGCTACTGACTGAGCAGCAAACGCCTCGTTTGCCTCGATAATATCGAAATCACCAATGCTAAGGCCTGTTTTTTCCATAACTTTTTTCGTTGCAGCCACAGGACCGATACCCATAACCTCAGGACGAACACCTGCAAGAGCACCTGCAACAAATGTAGCCATCGGTGTAACACCGAGCTCTTTTGCTTTTTCTTCGCTCATCACAACAACAGCTGCTGCACCGTCATTGATACCTGAAGCGTTTCCTGCTGTTACGTATCCGTCTTTGTTGATCGGACGCATACTTGCAAGCTTCTCAAGTGTTACATCAGGGCGTGGACCCTCGTCTGTATCGAAGATAACTGTTTCTTTTCTCTTTTTAACCTCTACAGGAACGATCTCATCTTTGAATGCACCGCTCTCCATAGCTGCTTTGCATTTCTGCTGTGAATTGAAAGCAAACTCATCAAGCTCTTCTCTTGTAAGCTTCCACTCATTACAGATATTATCAGCTGTCTGGATCATATGGTAGTCATTGAACGCATCCCAAAGTGCATCCTTAACCATTGTATCAACAAGTGCTCCCTGGCTTGCTGAAGGCCAAGTCATACGATATCCGTATCTTCCCTGTGGGATTGCATACGGAGCCATTGACATGTTCTCCATACCACCTGCTACAACAACATCAGCATCTCCGGCCATGATCATCTGAGCTGCCTGGTTTACACAGTTAAGACCTGAACCACAAACAACGTTTGATGTAACTGCCGGCACTTCAACCGGAAGTCCTGCCTTTATAGAAGCCTGACGTGCAACGTTCTGTCCCTGTCCTGCCTGGATAACGCATCCCATATAAACATGGTCAACCTTCTCCGGAGCTACACCTGCACGGTTCAGAGCCTCTTTGATAACAATAGAACCAAGCTCAGCTACCGGAATCGTGGAAAGTGATCCACCCATTGTACCGATTGCTGTACGACATGCACCTGCTAAAACAACTTTTCCTGCCATGAAAAAAATCCTCCTTAGATTGTGTTAGAACTTAAATTTACTGAATGTGTCAAGTTTTTGACACTGCTTATCTATCATAACAAAATCCAAGGAAATTGTCAACGATTAAAAGCTCTATCCGGAAAATTTTTCGCTAAACGCCTTCGCAACCACATCAGGCACAAGTTTAGACACATCAGACCCGTATCCTGCCACCTCTTTGGCTATCGTCGAACTAAGGAAAGCGTATTCGAGTCTTGTTGTGAAAAACATCGTATCTATCTCAGGTTCGATACTGTGATTTGTCTGCGCAATCTGCATCTCAGTCTCAAAATCAGTTACGGCTCTGAGCCCCCTGATGATAAGCTTTGCGTCGTTTTCCTTTGCGAAATTCACGGTAAGCCCTTCAAACGTTTTCACGGTGACATTCGGTATGTCCTTCGTCGCCTCTTCAATGAGCCTCACCCTCTCCTCGCGCGTAAACAACGGTTTTTTTGCACTGTTTACCAACACTCCGATTATCAGCTCATCTACAACCTTTGAAGCACGCTCTATGATGTCCAAATGCCCGTATGTAACGGGATCAAAGCTTCCCGGATATATAGCTTTCATTCGTTTTTGTCCCCTTCCGAACTTAAGTTTTCTTTGAAAAATGCTCCGCAGGTCTTATCTTTTGTTTGACCTTCTCCAAAGGTGCATTTTTTCAGCTTCTTTTATCAGTTCATCCCTGAAATCAGGATGCGCAACGCTTATGAGCTTTTCTGCTCTCTCCCATGCGCTTCCGCCTTTCAGGTTCACTATACCGTACTCAGTGACCACATACATCACACACGGTCTCGGATCTGTAACAACAGCGCCGTCCGCAAGTGTCGGACGGATACGCGATACCGTCTCGCCCTGTTTGTTTGTAAATGTCGACGACATGCAGATGAAGCTCTTTCCGCCTTTTGACTTGTATGCACCAAGCACGAAATCAAGCTGTCCGCCTGCTCCCGAGATGTTTTTGCAGCCTGCAGACTCGGAGTTTACCTGTCCGTAAAGGTCGATATCTATGGCATTATTTATGGAAATAAAATTATCATGTGCCGCGATCACATCGATATCATTTGCATAGTCAACCGGCACACTCATGCATTCCGGGTTGTTGTCGAGATAATCATAGAGCTTTTTGGTTCCGGCTCCAAACGCGTACGTCTGACGACCTTTGTTGATATTTTTGCAATTTCCCGTGATCTTGCCTGCCATAGCCATATCAACAAATCCATCCACATACATTTCAGTATGTACTCCGAGATCTTTGAGATCCGACTCGGCGATAAGCGCTCCGACTGCGTTTGGCATACCTCCGATACCAAGCTGTAAGCAGGCACCATTAGGGATCCTCTCAACGATAAGCTTTGCAACAGCTTTATCTATGTCAGTTGCAGGACCTCCGGCAGGAAGCTCGCCTATAGCAGGGTTATCTCCTTCGATAACCCCGGTAACCTGCGAGATGTGTATCCTCTCATCAAATCCGCCAAGGCATCTCGGCATATTTTTGTTTACCTCAACATATATCTTTTCCGATCTTTCGCAAGCAGCTACAAGGTGTGATGCGCTTGGTCCGAATGAAAAATACCCATGCTGATCCATCTCGGATACCTGGAAAACATTTACCGCGATATCCTCTTCCATATCTCTATAATACCTCGGAAGCTCCGAGTATCTGATCGGTCCGTAGAATGAGAATCCCTCAGCTATCGCTTTTCTTTCGATTCCGCTCATATGCCATGAGTTCCATGAAAAATGCTCTGCAGGATTTTCGATTTTAAATATTTC
This sequence comes from uncultured Lachnospiraceae bacterium, assembly GCA_947166015.1. Taxonomy (GTDB): domain Bacteria; phylum Bacillota; class Clostridia; order Lachnospirales; family Lachnospiraceae; genus Eubacterium_F. The sequence continues at coordinate 7,098 of CAMVCQ010000054.1, read as the reverse complement.
CGGCACCCACATAAGGATACCGCCGCGAACCTTGACATCGCTAAGCTCCGGCATGCGTTTTGCAAGCGCTGCATCAAATGCCACCGGTGTATTGGCGCACCATCCGTAGTCAACCCAGTCGCCATTTTTGACCTGTGCAGCAACAGCATCGGCAGTTGTTAGTTTCTCCTTGTAAAGCTCTTGATAGTTCATAGTGATTTCCTCCGTTTTTTGTTTTCTATAATTCTGAAATTCGGCATTATTGCTTTTCTCTACACTGTCTGAATCCTGTCTCAAGCAAAAGCTGTATACCGGATTTATTTTCATTATCTATTCCGTGATTATCCACGCCGGTTTAACATCGTGAGGTGTAACAGGGACACTGTCGGTAATCTGTTCTTTGAATGCAACTACTATAGTTGCTCCGACTATATCTTTGTGATCTATGAGAAATCTGTCATAGTATCCACCGCCGTAGCCGAGTCTGTTTCCCTCGCTGTCATATGCGACACATGGGACAATGCTTATCACCTCGTTCGGTGCAAATTTACTGATATCAAGTCGCGTACTCTCGTTTTCTTCAGGTTCTCTGATATCCCAGGTCCCCGGGATCAGCGAGTCCATATCGGTCACTCGATAAAAATCCATCACCTTGCGATCTGTATATGTTTTTGGCAGGTACAATTCTTTGCCGTCGTTTATCACGCGGGTATTTATCCTGTCTGTCTCCACCTCAGAGCCGAAGCTTGCATAGGAGAGCACCGCTTTTGCTTGTTTATATAGTTCTGTTGCGAATAGTTTTTCTGCTATGATATCAGACAGGACGCCTCTTTTGGTCTCGCCTATCGCATCTCTTTTGGTTATAACTGCACGCCTGATAACGTTTTTATCCTCGGTTATTTCCATCGGTTCCTCCGTTTATAATCATTTTCTAAATAATATGTTTAAAAGTAATTATTTGGGGAAGTTTAGTGTGAAAAATCCAACACAGCTACATCAACACCGCTATCCGCCGAACTAACTGCCAACTTCGGCTAAGCTCGTGAGATATTCACGGCACGATATGTTCATATCTCACGAGCTAAGTCTACGTAGGCAGTGGATTTCGTCGGGCGGTTCCCAGTAGCTGTTTATGGAAGTTTCACACATAAACTTCCATCTAAATAATCAGTTACAAAAATAATTATAATCAAGTAACTGATATCGATTTTGTGTTAACTGCTTTTGTACGAGGAAACTCGCGCTCCGTCGGTATGCGACGAGATTTTTCGAGTCGGATACCGCTACGTGAGTGCAGTAGCGCAAGCGGTTCCGAGTAAAAGCAGTTAACAAAAATCGAATACAACACTTCTAAACATATTATTCTGTGAAACTCCCCATAAACAGCTACCCAATTTGTTTTGAGGATTTATCCGTGTAAATGATATCAACCTTGTAGCCTGGATTTTCACTAACAAACGACCTCGCAAGCGTCTCGCCTTTGACAAAAATCGCTGTCGCGTAGGCATCACACAAAAAACCTTCCTCGCCGCTAACCGTCACCGATGCGATGCCGCTTTGCGCCGGTGCTCCGGTACTTCTGTCAAATATATGGTGATACCTTTTTCCGCCTTCCTCAAAATATCTCTCATAGTTTCCACTCGTCACGACCGCCGTATCCGAACTCTCAACCTTTTTATAAATCGATTTCGTATCAAACGGATCCACGATTCCCACCACAAACGCGTTTCCATCGGGCTTGGTACCGACAGTCTGAACATTACCGCCAAGCGATACTATTCCGTCGTGTCCGTCTTCGCGGATCATTTCGCATATCTTGTCTGACAGATATCCTTTTGCACAGGCCCCCAGGTCAACCATTGTTCCCGGCTTGATCCTGACGAGATTGCCATCAAATAATTCTATATTATTATAATCAACTTTTTTCAGTTCATTTTTGATCTCGTTTTCCGGCGGCACTCTATACTGACCTGTTGTAAACCCCCAAAGCTTCACGACCGGATAGATCGTCGGGTCAAATCCCCCACCTGTTTTTTTTGCAATTTCTACAGACCTTTTAAGTATCTCATAGGTATCATCAGATACTTTTATCTTTTCGCCCGATGAATTGTTGAGCTTATATATCTCACTTTGATCGTTGGTTACCGAAAGCTTGTTATCAAGATCATATATATAATTATGTATCCTATCCTGCAGTCTGTGCTCCTGATCATCACCATAGTAAGTGATCTTCATCACGGTATCCATAGAGAAAAACTCAAAGCTGTTTTCTGCGTTTACGCCGTTTTTCTGAACAACAACCACCACAAACCCAAGGATCATTATCACTGCAATTATAAGCGCTACAAGCCTTTGTTTTTTCATGTGATCTCCTTGAAAATTATACCATTATTATTTGATGATCTTCTGTATTAAAATAATAATAATCATTTCAAAACAGCAACCAAAATCATACTAATCCTCCATTCCGGAGCGTAGCGACGGAGTGGCGACACGAATATCCAATTCGTGTCTGCCATCAGGGACTATTTGTGACGCTCAGGCACAAATAGCCGTGCGAAAAATCGGCATTTCAATGCGATTTTTCACACTATAATCTCGTCCTGTCAAGATAGTTTTTCAAATGAAAATGCTTGGTTTTGTGTGCCGTAAACAGTGTTCCTATATCCTCGCCGTTAAACAGTCTTTCGATATTGTCCATATCGTTTCCGTTTATGATGACCATATCAGCCCCGGCATCATTTGCGATCCCGGCGGCCTCAAGCTTTGATATCATACCGCCCGTTCCGAGATCTGTAGTCGGTCCTCCTGCCATATCAAGCATTTCATCAGTGATCACATCTACCGTCGGTATCCTTTTTGCATCCGGGTTTAGATTCGGATCATCCGAATACAATCCGTCTATATCGCTCAAAAGCACCACAAGATCGGCTCCCGCGATTGCAGCAACGATAGCCGACAGATAATCATTATCCGACAATGTAAACTCGTCTGTAGCTACAGTATCATTTTCATTAACAATGGGAATCACGTTCATATCAAGCAGAGACCTAAATGTATTGTAAGCATTGTGTCTGCTCGTGTCATCCGCGATCGTAACCTTTGTCATGAGCACCTGTGCCACATACTGGTTGTACTCGGAAAAAATTTTCTGATAGACGGTCATAAGCCTTATCTGACCGACCGCAGCACACGCTTGTTTCACATCCTGCTGAGTTGGACGCTCTTTCAACCCAAGAGCTTTTCTGCCGACTGCAATAGCTCCCGATGACACGACAAGCACATCCTTACCTCTGTTGTGAAGATCAGTGAGTATCCTGATAAACTTTTCAAGCTTGATAAAATCAAGCGCTCCTGTTTCCGGATGTGTTATGGTCGAAGTACCCACCTTGAATACAATTCTTTTTTTGTCTTTCAGACTCTCTCTTGACATATCGTTCCCTCTTATCGTAGCTATTCACGGGTAACCAAACTAATTGGAATGTCCGTTCTTTTCACACAAAAGCGCGGATGCAAGATAACATCCGCGCCAGATATCATAACTTATGGTTTCATCAAAGCTTGAAGAAGCTGATAGCCTCATTAAGCTCATTTGCATACTGCTCGAGATGTCCTGCCTCTCCAGCTATAGCATCGAATGTGTTGGCAAGCTCCGTCATAGAAGCATTTGTTTCCTGAGTAGAAGCTGCGTTCTCCTCAGCAATTGCTGAAAGATTAGTAATAATGTCACTCAGCTGTTCTTTCGCATCAGTAAGTCCGGATATCCTGCTTGTAATACCGGACGCATTTGTCGAAACCACCTCAACATTGTCTGCCATACTAAGCATATTTTCTTTTGTTCCATCGATCTGCTCCGACTGCTGTTCAAAGCTCCCGTTGAGCTTCTGCATAACCTCAACGCTTCGTTCAGAATCAATAAGGAGTTTATCAACGATCTTTTTGATCTCATCAGCCGATCCACTTGACTGCTCTGCAAGCTGTCCGATCTCTCCGGCAACAACCGCAAATCCTTTTCCTGCCTCTCCTGCTCTTGCTGCTTCGATCGAAGCATTGAGCGAAAGAAGGTTTGTCTGAGTTGCGATCTCGTTTATTGCCTCTGAGAACTTGCTGATCTCTTTGGCTGATTCGTTGGTCGATGCGATCGTGTCACCGATCTCATTAACTGATTCCTGAACCTCCTGGCTCGATGTGATGAGCTTCTCAAGAGCCTCCATAGCTCTCTCGCAGGCAATCTTCATATCATTTGAAGACTGATCAAGCATTTCGACATTCTCTGTGATCTCCTGAACATTTCTTCCAATAGCTTCAGTGTTATTCTCTGCATCCTGCATACTCTCAGCCTGGCTGACAGCTCCGTTGCTGATATCATCCACGGCTTTTCCTATCTGCTCAGATGCCTGTGCAGCATGACTCGATGAGTTCGCAAGAACCTGTCCCGCCTCTGAAATCTCATTTGAGACATCGACCGCCCTTCCGATGATCTCACTGAGCTTATGGCTCAGGTTTTGTGTGCCTTCGGCAATAAGTCCGACCTCGTCCTTTCTTGCCAAAGCTGCATTATCAACATATATTGAAAGCGTACCCTCTGAAAGCACCTCAAGCTTCTCAGCAACACTGTGCATCATCTTTGAAACCTTAGATGCAACAAGGAATCCGGCTGCTGCCATCAATCCAACGATAACGACCGCAAGAATGATCATAAAAATGATAGTGGAATTAACTTCTTTGTTAACACTCTCACGAGGTCTTCCGGCGAAAGTCATACCGACAACTGTTCCGTCAGGATTTTTGAGCGGTTTGTAGAATGCGTAATACTTGCTGCCGCCTATATCAACACTGGTGAGGAACATTTCTTCTTTTGCTGTGAGACAACCGGAGATAACCTTTTCAGATGCTTTCGTACCAACCGTTCTCTCACCTGATTCATTTTTCGTGGTCGTAACCGCTCTCGTATCTCCAATAAATACTGTATAATGAAGTCCTGTATCTGCCTGAAGCTCATCAATAGTCTTTGTGTACTCTTCAGTTACATCCAGGTCACCCTTCATGAGTTTTTCATCCGTAAGCGCCCAATCACCCTCGGGATGCATATGATTTGCTTCGCTGTCAAGCTGCTCACAAGCAGTCTTGAGAGTTTCATTCACACTCGTAGTATATGCACTTGACAATCTGATGATACTAAACACCGTGAGAACTATTGCTACAACTGCACAAGCACCGATTGCGATCCAAATGATCTTGTTTACCAGTTTTCTGTTCTTTGTACCCATAAGTTGAAATCCTCCTGCTGATATTATTATATAACACCAATAAACTAAATCAGTAATCGTATTTTACCATATTTTCGGTATAAATGCAAGCGTTATTTGTTTCTAACCGCCAATTATTTGTGTATCCGAACGAAAAATGTTACGATAGTTGTTCTTTCATTATGACCACAGCAGATTCCAACGCTTCTCCTATCTTCGATGGATCCTTGCCTCCGGCCTGAGCCATAGCGGGTTTTCCGCCACCGCCACCACCGACTATGCTTGCGATCTGTTTGATAAGCTGACCTGCATGAGCGCCCTTACCAACTGCTCCTTCGGATGCTGCGGCAACAAGGCTCACCTTGCTTCCGTCAGTGCTTGCCAAAACGATAAACGCCTCACCAAGCTTTTGTCTCATTTCATCGCAAAGTGATCTCATAGCTCCGGCTTCTACGCCCGGAACCTCTTTTGCGAGAATTTTTATGCCATTGCAGTCCTGCGCCTCAGAAGCTACATCTCCGGCCGCATCCTTTGCAAGTTTGTTTTTGAGCTTTTCATTTTCCTTGTGAAGAGCTTTTACCTCTTCCTGAAGATGAGCTATCTTGTCAACCACCTCATCAGGTGTGGCTCTCAGGCTTGCTGCAGCTTTTTTGAGCACATCATCAGAGTTCTTCAAATGATTGAAAAGTCCGATTGATGTAAGCGCTTCGATACGCCTTACACCGGCTGCAATGCCGTTTTCAGAGATTATCCTAAACGCGATTATCTCTTTTGTATTTTTTACATGGGTTCCACCGCAAAGCTCAGTCGAAAAATCACCCATCATTACAACTCGCACTTTTTCTCCGTATTTTTCGCCGAAAAGTGCCATTGCTCCGGTCTTTTTGGCCTCATCGAGACTCATTTCTTTTGTAACGATATCAAGTCCGTTTACTATTTCATTGTTTACCAAAAGCTCGACTTTGCGAATTTCCTCAGGTGTCATCGGTGAAAAATGCGTAAAGTCAAATCTCAGTCTCTCGCTGTCAACATACGACCCTTTCTGTTCGACATGATTTCCCAAAACCCTGCGAAGTGCTTCCTGCAGAAGGTGAGTAGCCGAGTGGTTGCAAGCCGTGAGAAGTCTTCTTTTTCCTTCTACGATCAACTCAGCCTCAGTGCCTTTTTTGATAACCCCTTCTGTCACAACTCCGACATGGCCTATTTTTGTGCCCTGCAGATGAATCACATCATCAACTCTGAACTTTCCATCCGGAGTATGTATGTATCCCGTGTCAGCGATCTGCCCACCCATCGTAGCATAGAAAGGTGTTTCATCAACGATTATCGTTCCGCTTTCACCGGCTTTCAAACTGTCAACTATCGCATCCGTCGATGTGAGAACGGATATTTTTGATTTGTGTATAAGCCTGTCATATCCCACAAACTTTGACTCAACGCCAGCATCTATACTCTGGTAAACCGTCACATCAGCGCCCATATAATTGGTTTCCTTGCGGGCATTTCTCGCTGTTGTCTTCTGTTTTTCCATGGCCTTGTCAAAGGCTTTTTCATCAACCTCAAAGCCTTTTTCCTGGACAATCTCCAAGATCAGGTCAAAAGGAAATCCGTATGTATCGCAAAGCTTGAAAGCTTCCTCTCCGGGAAATATTTTCACACCAAGCTCGGTAAGCTTTTCCATTGCCTTCTCAAGCAGGATCATTCCCTGGTCTATGGTTCTTGAAAAGCTCTCTTCCTCAACAGCTATAACCTTTTTGATATAATCGCGTCTGTCAGCAAGGTCAGGATATCCCGAAACAGAGCTGTCTATGACAACATCTGCCAGGTCCGTCAAAAACGTCCCCTTGATACCCAGAAGCCTTCCATGTCT
>CAMVCQ010000053.1 GCA_947166015.1 uncultured Lachnospiraceae bacterium | reverse complement strand
AGGTGGTAGAGCACTTGACTTTTAATCAAGTTGTCCGGGGTTCGAGTCCCCGATACCTCACTATGGGTTCAGAGTCTCCGATTTCGTATATGGTATCGGGGACTCGAAGTGTATTATGAGATATGGGGTAATAGCTCAGGTGGCCGTGCGAAGCACGGATATGGCTCGCGAAGCGAGACATTGAGCACATTGACTTTTAATCAATGTTGTCAAGTTGATCCTACGGATCAACATGGGTTCAGGGTCCCCGATACCTCACTAAAAACGCTGATTTTTAATCGGCGTTTTTTTATGAGCACTTGACATTTAATCAATGTTGTCAAGTTGATCCTATGGATCAACATGGGTTCAGAGTCCCCGATACCTCACTAAAAACGCTGATGAGCAATCAGCGTTTTTTTGTTGCAAATAATGCAAAATAATGATAAAATCGAGTATATGAAAAAAACGGAGGCAAATATGAACACTTCACTAAATACAACAATATCAGCCGTCATCTTTGATCTCGACGGTACGCTTTTAAACACTCTCGAGGATCTGACGAGTGCAACAAATTTCGTTCAGAAAAATCACGGTATCCCGGCAAGCTCAACAGACGAGGTCAGGAGATTTGTCGGGAACGGCTTATCAAACCTGATGGTGCGCGCGATGCCGGAAACAAAAGAAAATGATAACATTTCTGCAATTCAGAATGACGAGCAAAAGCTCGAACTACACAAAAAAATGCTTGCCGAATTCAAGGTATACTACAACGATCATTGTGAGGAAAAAACAAAGCCCTACGAAGGTGTGCCGGAGCTTTTACAACAGCTTAAATCAGCCGGAATTAAAACTGCCGTAGTGTCAAACAAAGCTGATTTTGCTGTGAAAAAGCTCTGCAAAAATTTCTTTGGAGATTTACTTGAAACCGCGATAGGCGAAGCAGAGCAGTCTGGAATTCGCAAAAAACCGGCACCGGATATGGTGAAAAAAGCTATGGATGTCCTTGGCTGCAATCCCGATGAGACAGTCTATGTTGGTGATTCTGAGGTCGACTTAATGACTGCCGAGAACTCTCATCTGCCCTGCATCAGCGTTACTTGGGGATTCAGAAGCAAGGAGCATCTCATAGACAGGGGAGCGACCGTGTTAGCTGATGACATAGAACAACTGACTTCGTTGCTTGTGGGAGAGAATGGAGGCGAAAAATGAAACTGATTCACTGTGCCGATCTGCATCTGGATTCCAAGCTTTCTGCCAATCTTGACAGAGAAAAAGCCAGGGAAAGAAAAAAAGAATTATTATTCACCTATGAAAAAATGGTCGACTACGCGGCGGCTAATTCTATAGAAGCTATTCTGATCTCAGGAGATCTTTTTGACACGCACAAGATAACTCAAACAACAAAAAACACAGTACTAAACAGCATAAAAAATAATCCGGACATCCATTTTTATTATCTGAAAGGAAATCACGATGACAACGATTTCCTAAACGACGAAGATGATATCCCGGAGAATCTTTTTATGTTTTCTGATAAATGGACAACATACTATGAAGCTGATGGAAAAATAACCATAAGCGGAATAGAATTAACAAAAGAGAACTCCTCTTCAGCACATATTTCTCTTGTTCCCGACATCGACAAATATAACATCGTTATGCTTCATTGTCAGCTTGCAGAAAGCACCGGAAAAAACAAAGCTGAAGTGATAAATATAAAAGATTATAGAAACAAAGGAATTGACTATCTGGCGCTGGGGCATATCCACGCGAGAAAAACAGAAAAGCTTGACGCGAGGGGGACATACTGCTATCCGGGATGCCTTGAGGGTCGTGGATTTGATGAGTGCGGAGAGCATGGATTTGAAGTGCTTGATATAGATGAAAGCAAGAGAGAATTAACAACTGAGTTTGTTTCTGTTGCAAAAAGAAGATTGTATGCAATAGAGGTTGATGTGACAGGCGCTGAGTCAACCACGGAAATATATGCAAAAACAGAGGAGCGTTTGGCACAGGAACCCTGCACAAAGGATGACCTCATAAAAATAATCCTAACGGGAGAGTATGACACCGAAGCGGAAAAAGATCCTGATTATATAGTTACAAAACTGTCAGAAAGCTATTATTTTGTAAAAGTATATGATGAAACAAAGCTTAGATTCAGACCGGAGGATTATATAAACGACAAATCATTAAAAGGCGAATTTATACGACTTGTAAGTGCGGATGAAACTCTTAGTGAGGAACAAAAAAACACCGTTATCAGATATGGCCTGCAGGCTATAAACGGAGAGGAGGTTAAGTGATGAGACTGATCTCTTGTTATATAGAAAATTTCGGAAAACTACACGATGAAACACTTGATTTTTCTCAAGGTCTAAATGCTGTTTGCAAGGAAAACGGATGGGGAAAGTCTACTCTTTGCGCCTTTATTCGTACGATGTTCTATGGATTTGACGGAGAAAGAAAACATAATATCATAGAGAATGAGCGAAAAAGATATACTCCATGGCAGGGAGGGACTTTTGGCGGAAAACTTGTATTTGAAAAGGAAGGAAAAAAATACGAGATAACACGAGTTTTTAAAGACAAAGAAATAAACGATATTTTTGAAATCAGAGATGCTGAAACAAACATGCTTTCAGATCATTTTTCATCGAGTATAGGGGAAGAATTGTTTGGCATCAACAGAGAGTCTTTTTTAAAAACAGTTTTTATCGATCAAAACCAATGCGCATCATCAGCAACGGGTGATATCAGTGCAAAAATAGGAAATATAACGGATAATGAAAATGATATAAACAATTACGAGCGTGCTGCGCAAACGATAAAAAACCTTAAAAATGCCCTCACTCCGACGAAAAAAACAGGAAGCACAAAAGCGCGCAAAGAAAAGATAAATGAATTGAAACAAGAGCTCAGAAAAGGCGAGGATATCGAAAAAAGCATAGAGGATTATGCAGAAAAAATCCGTTTGGAAAATGACAAAAAACAGTCATTGTTAGAAGAAGTAAAATTAAATGACGAAATCGTAAATAAAGCGATCGAAAGAGAAAGACTGAGCTCAGATATTGGAAACTACAATAAGCTCAAAACAGCGATAGAAGATCACAAAAATGAACTCTCCGAGCTCGATTCATTTTTCGCAAATGGTGTTCCAACCGAGGATGAAGCTGAAACGATGCTCTCCGAGTACGATAAATACAACAGCGCATATGCTAAGCTGTCAGGTAAGGAGTTCACCACGGAGGATGAGGCTAAGCTTCAAATCCTTTCGGAAAAATTCAAAGAATCCATACCGGATGAAGAGATGTTAGACAAGGTGAAAGAAAAGATATCAGATTATGAAACTGACAAAGCTCAAATAGAAAAGAATTCGTTTTCGGATGCTGAAAAACAGGAATACGATCATCTTGAGCCGAAGTTTGCAAATGATGAAAAAACACCAAGAGAGATTATGGACCTTTGGGGTGAAAGAGACAATATCAAAAAAGAGATAGACCCCAAAAGAATAATGATGACTAACTATAAAACGGCTGCTGCGCAGAACAAATCCTCTGTCATGCCGATATTGTTGGCTATAGGATTTATACTTGTCGCAGGCGGTGTTGTTGCAGCCTTGATGATACATGCTTTGGTAGGGGCTGCAGTTGCGGTGGCAGGAGTTATTGTCATTATAATGGGGATTGTTTTAGGCAAAAATAATTCAAAAAATAATGATACAACAGATGAAATAAACCGTTTAGAATCAGAAATATCGAACCTCGAAAACAGAAAGCTTACACTTGAAAACGATGTCAAAGCATATCTTGAAAAGCATGGCAAACAGTATGACGAATACAGTGTGATAGTAAACCTCAATTCACTTCTTGAGGAGCATATGAAATACACTTATCTTGCCGACAAAAAAGAGAAAGCGGAGTCGGTACAGGATACGGAAAAAACAGCTGATCTCGAACAGAGCATTGTTGACTTTTTCAATTATTTTGGATATGAGACCACCCCTGAAAAATTTGTTGAAACAATGTACACTCTAACCGGTGATGCAGGCGAATTCAAAAGACTTGCCGCTACAAAAAACGATGTTGATTCAATCCAAAAAGAATATGATATCGAAAAACAAAAGCTTGATAATTTTGTTGCAAAAACAGCTCCCGGATATGAAGGCGAGCTAAAAGAAACGCTAACCACCATCTGTGAAAAAACAAAAAGAGTTTACACTTTGCGATCGGAGCTTGAAAGAATAAACTCTGAGCTTGAAGAGTTTGAAAAAAACTATGATGTAACCGCGCTTGATGATAATGACGGAAATGATATCCCATCGGTGAATGAGGCGAAGCAAATATCAGTCGAGCTTGATCGTCAGATCGAGGAGGTAAAACAAAAGATAGACGAGTACAAAAAATCCTATGACGGATTGTGTGAGGCTGCGGACGAGATAGAAGAAAAACGCGCCGAGTGCGAGAAACTTGAAGAGATTCAAATGGTTGAACTGGAAAAGTATAAACTTATAGAGATCGTAGATCAAAAGCTTGCTCAGGCCAAGGAATCATTCACATCAAAGTATATGAATCCATTGCTTACATCGTTTAAAAAGTATTATCAGCTTCTCTCCGGAGCGGACGAAACTGCTACGGGAGCATATCGTATCGATGCCGATATCAACATAACCAGGGATGAGCTTGGCGCCCAGCGTGAGGTTGTATCGCTTAGTGCGGGTTACAGAGATATGGTCGGAATAGCCCTGCGTGCCGCACTTGTAGATGCTATGTACACCGACGAGAAACCTATGCTTGTGATGGATGATCCCTTCGCTATGCTGGATGATGAAAAAATAGTCTCGGCGAGGGCATTTTTACAGAAACTTGCATCGGAATACCAGATCATTTATCTGACCTGCAGCGAGGTGAGGGCGTAAAGTGTCCAACATATAGACATTTTTGATTGAAACTCCGAAATCTTGCGGTTGACACTTATTTTTCAAAATGGTATAATTACTTTTGTATCTGCGCTTGTATAGGCAGCGTATACAAAAATTAAAGAGAAAAGTATTTTATAGGGAGGCAGTGTACAGATGAAAAATTTGAGCATGAGATTCAAGATTCTTCTTGTAGTCATACCGCTTGTGATCGCACTTGTTGCAAGCACGGTTGTAGGCGTATTGCAGATGAAGAGCATCGAAAAACAGACAACAGAGATGTACCAGGGGTTGCTTTACCAGGTTACAGACGCGACTCTAAATGCGGACCGTGACTTCTATCAGGCACTCACGGCACATTATCAATATGTGTACCGCAAAGATCTCAATAACGAGGAGATGAAAGGTTTGATGGAGGACATCAACGAAAACCTTCAGCAGACCACTGACGGCGTGCACAATGCAATAAATATTGCTTCAGAAAACGAAAGCCTGTATACAAAGCAGGGAGAGCAGGGAAGTTTCTCGACAATGGGAGAACAGTTTGACAAGCATTATGAAGCTGTAAAAGCAGAGCTTACAAAAGAGAACGAGAAACCGGATGAGGCTGTGATCAGAGATGAGTTCGGAGCAGCCAGAGATTGTATAGATGCTATGGGAGAGCTTGTAGGACAGTGGGCCGAGGAAGAAAAAGAAGAGCTTTCCGGACAGATAAACAGGTCAATCATCATCCTTGCCATCATTTTTGCACTTTTAGCTGCAGCGATCATCGTCCTTGCCGTACTCATTATTCATCAGCTGATCAAAGGTATCAAGGAAGCGACCGAAAGCCTTGAGAAAATTTCAGAGGGTAACCTTGATGTACAGATAGATGTTTTGAGCGCGGGAAATGACGAGGTCGGAACGATCAAGAAAGCGACAAAAAATCTCGCTGACAGGCTCGTCGATATCATATCAAAGACGAAAAATATGTCCGGCGACCTCAATGTTTCCGGAAGCGATCTGGCGAATTCTGCGGGAGACGCTACCAGAACATCAATGCAGGTTTCCGATGCTATCAGTGATGTATCAGAGGGCGCCGTATCGCAGTCAGAGAGTGTTCAGACAGCGGCTAACCGCACTGAGAACATCGGTGAGGATATCGAGATGATCACAACCAATATGGGCGAGCTCAATGATTACTCCAACAAGATGAAAGAATCCTGCGATACAACGATGCAGACGCTCAATGCACTTATAGCTTCCAATGCTGATGTTTCGAAGTCGGTACGCGACATAGGAGAAACGATCAACGCAACAAATGATTCAGTTCAAAACATATCCAAGTTCTCTGATGCGATCATGGATATAGCTTCACAGACAAACCTGCTTTCTCTCAATGCTTCTATAGAGGCCGCAAGAGCGGGCGAGTCAGGAAGAGGCTTCGCGGTAGTTGCAGATGAGATCAGACAGCTTGCCGATCAGTCGAGAGAGAGTGCGGATGAGATCAAAGCGATCATAGATACGCTACTTCGTGATACAGAGGCCTCGGTTGTCGTTATGGAAGAGCTCAACACCAGCATCACAACGCAGGGTGAACAGATCACGACTACAAAAGGCGATATGGAAATAATGTCCCAGAATGTCGATCACGTGTTCTCGAGCTCGGATCATATTCGCGAGAGAGTCGAAGACCTCAACAGTGCGAAGGAAGCACTTGTCGAGATCATACAGGATCTCTCGGCTGTATCCGAAGAAAACGCAGCGTCGTCTGAGGAAACCTCATCATCGATGGAAGAGCTCAACGCAACGTTTTCAACTATTTCGGAGTCTGCCGACAAGCTTCGCGGACTTGCAGAGGATATGGACAGGACAATGGCATTTTTCAAAATCTGATATTAATTATAACGATCATTCAAAAGCCTTGCGTTCGCAGGGCTTTTGTTGCAAAATAGGGTAAAAGAACAAACAAAAATGCACCGTTATTTATCGGTGTTTGCTTACAAGTTGAGGTGATGCAAATGAAAGAACAGCTCTATGAGATACCTGTAAATGACGCATTCGACGCGGGATGCGAGTGCTCTCTTTGCAGGATGTATCATGATCTTGAAAGGGATGCGATCGAGTATACAATGGGATCAAGTTATATGCAGGAGGATGTCCGTGAGATGTCTGATAAGGCGGGCTTTTGTCCGGAGCATATACGGCTTATGTACGACAACGGCAACCGCTTGGGACTTGCATTGATGCTTGATACTCACTATAACCGCATCATAAAAGAAATGAAAAAAAGAGCGGAAAAAGGAGCGACTGCAAAAGGCGGCCTTTTTGCAAAAAAAGCTGAAGCCGGAGCTCCTGTGACACAGTTTATCCATGATCTTGAGGGGACCTGTTTTGTGTGTGATTACATAAATAGGGTTTATCCGAGATATATAGATACAATACTCTATCTGTGGAAAACAGACGACAGCTTTAAGGAAAAATTCAGAGGATCAAAAGGCTTTTGTGTGTCGCACTACGCGGAGCTTTTTGATGCCGCTTCGGAAAAATTCAAAGCAAATGAGCTTGACGCTTTTATAGAAGAACTCAACAAAGTATTTTTTGATAATATCGATAGGGTGAAAGAAGACATCGCCTGGTTTATAGAAAAATACGATTACAGAAACAAAGAGCAGCCTTGGAAAAACTCAAAGGATGCGCTGCAAAGAGGCGTATTAAAGCTTGATCATGTCTTTGTGGAAGAGCCGGAGGATATACAAAAATAAATGAAAAGTAGCAATTATTATTTCAAAAAAATAATCGCGATCATAACTGTTTTTTCTGTGAGCATTATTTTGTCATCCTGCGATTCTGCCAATGAGACAACCGAAAACAAAGAGGCAAAAAAGGAATACGACAGAGAGTACATAGAGGAAACACTAAACCTTGCGAATAACCCCGATCGGAAATGGAAATACGACAAAGATACAGACTCCTGGACTCTGTCTGAGGTTTCTGCTGTTGCGTATCCGCAGATTCCGGAAAAACAGGGTGTATCCGTGTGCGTGCCCGGAAGATATGTAAAAGGTATAGATACTGACGGAGATGAGAGTGAGGATGTAGATTTCCAAAGCTATGATCAGGAAGTCGGTGGCAATCTTGTCATAGACGATGAAGCGCAGATAACAAGCAAAAACGGACAGACGTATACGGCAGAAACAGCGCCGGTTATTTTTGATATAAAAAACGAAAACTATGATGCTGTATCAAATCCAATTGCCTCAACGGAGTTTGCCGACGAGGGTTATATCTCGGTAGTTTGCGGAACCCGTGGAAAAAATGACAAGGCAAAAAATTCAGAAAAAAAAGAAGTGTTTACGGGTGATTCGCCATTTGCTATAGTTGATACAAAAAACGCGATCAGATTTGTTCGTTACAACCAGCTTTTGGGCAATCTTCCCGGAAGTGCCGATCACATAGTTGCGATCGGAACGGGAGCAGGCGGAACGCTTGCTGCACTGCTTGCATCGACAGGAAACAGTACTGAGTATTATCCGTATGAAGTCGAAGCAGGGGCGGTCGGAATATATGATAATAAAGACGGAACATATACCAATACCGTAGTTATCGATGATATAGATATGGGTATCACGGATGGTGTATGGGGTTGCATGGCAGATGCCCCGGATGCGTCCCTGACAGAGGCAGAGATGGCGCTCGCTTTTGAGTACAACCTTGACAATTCACATTATTATAGATCACATTTTTCTGAAAAACTGGCCGGTTATCTTTCAAAAGAGTATATGAACCATATCAATGAATTAGGTTTAAAAGTTTCTGAGTCTTTGGTCGCTCTTGATATAAATGCCGATGGTGATACAGATGATGAGATAGAGCTAAAGATCGAGTATTCTACATCAAAATACCCCTACACCAGGGGATACGGCGGAAGCTATGTCGATCTGTACGCGGAGTTGTATTTATCAAGTCTTCAAAACTGTGTTGATGAGCTTTCTTATAGAACTGACATCACGTGGTTTCATTCGGGACACAAACCGATGACGGATGCCCAGGTTTTGGCAATGACTCAAAAAGCAAAAACAAGGGCATTTTTGGACGGGAGATATGCGACTCCGAATGCCGGAAAAAACAAAAATAAATCAGATGGATCTATATCCGGACAGACAAAAGAATCAAAAAAACTATCAAAAGATCATACCGATTTTGATGAGCTTTTGGAGGAATACAATTCCGATATAAATGAGATAAAAAACGGAGATAAATACTCAAAAAATATAGTCGATCTCATTGATCCTATCAAGCAGATCGGAAAAGACTCAGTTGATGAAGCCGCTTGGAGTGTGATCTCTGTCGGCACTGCGAGAAGTGATATATCGCTACTTGATTCGCTAAACCTTCATATAGCGATGCTAAATGAAGAAATCGATTCGGTGCTTGACTGGAAGTGGAGTGTCGACCAAACGAGTTCGTTTGAATTCAGGCAGTCTGTACCGCTTAGAGTTGATGAAATGTTTGGAAAGCATGTTGAGGATGCTGTGCAGATCACGAAGCCGGCTGAGGTGATCCAAAAAGTAAACGGCAAAGGGAAAAAACCAAACGGTGAAAAGCTAAAAGACTTTGTAAAAATGGATTATTATGGAAAGCTGGACGCCGAGCTAAAAGACCTGATCAGGATCAGGACTTCAGCAGGCACAAACAGTATCCCTTCATTTGATGTTTTTGACTACGATGGCTTGGACTTTGTTTTTGGAAGCGAGACCAAGGATGCCAGACACTGGGATGAACACCTGCTGAAAGTAATGACAGAAAACGAAACATATCTGAAGCCGATATTTGATATCGAAAACAAATAATAAATAAAAAAAGGAGATACAAAATGAGAGAAAGTGGTATTCTTTTCCCTGTTTTTTCCGTGCCGTCAAAGTTCGGTATCGGATGCTTTTCAAGGGAAGCGTATGAATTTGTTGATTTTTTGGAGAAATCCGGTCAGGGCTTTTGGCAGATACTGCCGGTCGGACCTACGGGATTTGGTGATTCGCCGTATCAGCCGTTTTCGGCATTTGCCGGCAATCCTTACTTCATCTGTCCGGAAACCCTTATCGAGGAAGGGCTTTTGACCTATGATGATGTAAATGCAACAAGTTTTGGTGATGATGAGACAAAGGTTGATTACGGTGCCATCTATGAGAGCCGCAGACAGATACTCGAAAAAGCCTATGAAAAATTTGCACAAAAGCTTGCTGAATCAAAAAAAGACAAAAGCATCAAAGCCGATT
Source organism: uncultured Lachnospiraceae bacterium (assembly GCA_947166015.1). Lineage (GTDB taxonomy): Bacteria > Bacillota > Clostridia > Lachnospirales > Lachnospiraceae > Eubacterium_F. The sequence goes on along the minus strand of CAMVCQ010000053.1, from coordinate 5,221 downwards.
CACCGATCCCGTCAGGGATAAATGTACCCGAGACTGCTGATGACGAGTCAAAAACAAAAAAAGAAGAAAGATCACTCGCAGAGGAATTCGACGCATTTTTAAAAATGGAGGAGTACTGGATCGAAGACTACGCACTTTTTATGGCGTTAAAAGACGATGCAAACGGAGCGTCATGGCTTGATTGGGAAAAAGGTGTGCGCACAAGGGATGAAAAAGCTCTTGCCGATGCGAAAGCAAAGCTTGCCGACAGGATGCAGCTTTATTACTTTGAGCAGTTCGAGTTCGACAGACAGTGGAGAGCCTTGAAGCGCTATGCGAACAGCAAAAGTGTCAAAATAATTGGTGATATACCGTTTTATGTTGCTATGGACAGCGCGGATGCGTGGTCACGCCCTGAGGTGTTTATGATGGACAAAGACCTCAAACCGACCGTGGTTGCGGGATGCCCGCCGGATGCTTTTTCTCCGACAGGTCAGCTTTGGGGCAATCCTATCTATGACTGGGCAGCTGAGAAAAAAAAGGACTATGATTGGTGGCTTCACAGGATGTACAGGACTTATGCATTCTACGATGTGATCAGGATCGATCATTTTCACGGGTTCTGTGAGTATTATGCTATCCCGTACGGCGACGAGACCGCTGAAAAAGGAAAGCAGGAAAAAGGCCCGGGCATCGATTTCTTCAATGTATTGAAAAAGAAGGTCGACAACCTTCGCATCATAGCTGAGGACCTCGGAAACAACACTCCGGAAAACGAAAAGCTTCTCGCGGATAGCGGATTCCCGGGAATGAAGGTGCTCCAGTACGGATTTACAAGTTGGGATAGTTATTATGTAAATCACAGACATATCAATAACTGTGTTGTATACACCGGAACTCACGACAACACGCCAACGCGCGCGTGGGTTGAGGAGATAAACGAAGGCGAGAGGGACTTCACGCGCAGATATATCAATTCCATGAACACTGATTACAACGGACTTGTCTGGGATCTGATCCGCGAGGCATACAGATCGGTTGCGGATCTGTGCATCATTCCGTTGCAGGATTATCTGTGCTTTGGCAAGGAGGCCAGGATCAATACCCCCGGCGCGCCGGACGGAAACTGGCAGTGGAGACTTCGTCCGAATTTCCTCTCGGATGACCTTGCAAGGAGCATTCACGGACTTGCCGAGGTGTACAGCCGTATTCCGAAAGCCTGATGGCAGGCGATTTATTTTTAAAAATGCCCCGACAGACCGACGGAGCATTTTTGCCTGTAGAAAGCGAAGGTTTTTCTTGACTTTTCGGGGCGTTCGGCGTATAATGATATTAAGTATAAGTATGTGAACGCGTCTGATTTGATCAATGATGCGTCAGGGTTTATCGCACACGAAGGAGTTGTGTGTGTCTCGAGAAAGCGAGGTGTTTGTTATGATCGGTACAGGGATGAACATGGCATCATCACAAACGAATACATCTACACAGGCTGTTACGCAAAACAGACAAGCACAGAATTCTCAGGCTTCAGCCGCTCAGTCTTCAGAAAAAACAAACAAGGCGGCACTTGAGGTCAAGGCTGAGAGCAGAGCCAAGGCCGAGGTCAAACGCGAAGAAGCCGGCAAATCAGCAGCTCAGGAGATGGCCAAGGATAATGCCATAGTATCTAAACCCGAGCAGGGGATAGAGCTTGATATAAGCAAAAAAGGTCTCGAAAAAGAACGCGAGGCCAAAAACAAAGAATCATCTATAAATTCCGATGACAAAAAAGCTATGCAGGAGCAGATTGAAGCAGAGCAGAAGGTCAGGGAAAAGATTCGTGAGCAGGTAGAAAAAGAGCTTCAGGATGAAAAAGAAAAAGAAGCTATCGATGCATCCAAAAAAGATGACGAGAGAAATCAGATACAGTCAAAGGATGACGAGAAAAAGCCTGCGAACAACAACTTTGCAGGATATTCGGACAATCAGCTTCAGCAGATGTATCAGAAGGGAGAGATTTCCCGCAATGATTATGAGGCTGAGATAAACAAAAGAGAGGACAGAAGGGATCAGACCGTCCAGACTCTTGAGAAAACCGAGGACGACATCACAAAGACTGTTGACAGAGGTCGGAAGGTTGAACAGAGTATCAATGCTATCGATACCGCTTATGATGAGACGGCTAATGAAAACAATCTCTCAGCACAGACAAGAGCAGATATCGTGAACAATCTTCAGGGTGTTGGAGACAAGGCAAGGGATACACAAAATGAACAGCAGCAAAGAGCGTTTGCGCAGTGGCAGAGTGATTTTGGATTCCTTATCAGATGATTGTAGTTATTTCATAGTGTTTACAGAAGAGGCGTCCTTTGAGACGTCTCTTTTGCGAGATTAAATAAAAGAGGAAACAAATAATGAAATTTATATCTGTAAAAAAAGTTCATTCGGGAAAGTATATTCATCGTTATGATGTAACATACGAGACCGAATCAGGTGACAAAAAAGTATATGAAATGATAAGCAGAAATGGTGATATTTCAACGCACGAGGAGCTTATCGGACAGCGCCCTGATGCAGTTGTTATGATCATATTTGATGAGACGGGAGAAAAAATCCTCTTAAACAAAGAGTTTCGCCTGGCGACCGGAGAGTGGGTGTACAATTTCCCTGCAGGGCTTATAGACGGTGACGAGACTCCAGAGCAAGCTTCAAAAAGAGAGTTGTTTGAGGAGACCGGCTTGAATCTCGATGAGGTTACGGATGTGATACCGATCAGTTACAGCGCGGTGGGATTTGCAAATGAAACAAACATTACCGTAGTGGGAAAAGCCTCAGGTAATATCAGAGAAAGTGATTCCGAAGTAGAGGAAATAGAGGCTGCCTGGTATACAAAAGAAGAAGTAAAAAAACTCATAGCAAAGTATAGATTTGCAGCGAGGACTCAGTCGTTTTGCTATGCGTGGTCACGCTAAAAAAGGAAATGCCGCTATGGCATTTCCTTTATTTGTTATCTGAATTATAGTCGTTATTTCGAATGACTTTTCGTTGGATCTTCCCGCTTGTTGTCTTTGGAAGCTCTGCAGTGAAGTCAAGTACCTTTGGCCATTTATATGAAGCAATGTTTTTCTTGAGCGATTTCATAATGTCCGCACGGAGCTTATCGGAGGCCTCGATGCCGTTTGCAAGAACGATGCTCGCTTTGATGGCCTGTCCTCTGATAGGATCCGGGATCGCAGTGACTGCGCACTCCAAAACATAAGGAAGCTTCATGATCTCGTTTTCAATCTCAAATGGTCCTATACGGTAACCGCTTGATTTGATCAAGTCGTCTGTACGTCCGATGTACCACAGGTATCCGTCATCATCCATATATGCGGTATCACCTGTGTGGTAGTATCCGTCGTGCCAAACTGAAGCGGTCTTATCCGGGTCGTCATAGTACTCGACAAAAAGACCGTTAGGTCTGTGAACCTCACCGAGCTCAGGATCACCGACATAAATGACGATCTCAGCCTCCTCGTAGGATTCTGCCATCGAGCCGTCGGGAAGCATCAGCTCTATATCGTATTGCGGGTTGGGCCGTCCCATCGAGCCGGGCCTCGGAGTTGTACCAACGAGGTTACCTACGGTAAGGGTTGTTTCTGTCTGACCGAAGCCTTCCATGATGCACAAACCGGTCTTTGCCTTGAACTTATCGTATATTTCGGGGTTCAACGCCTCGCCGGCAGTCGTTACATTTTTGAGGCTTGACAGATCGTATTTTTCAAGCTTCAGATGAACCATAACACGGTAAACCGTCGGCGGTGCACAAAATGTCGTGATCTTGTATTTTTCGATCATACGAAGGATTTCCTTCGCGTCAAATTTTTCAAAGTCAAAGGTAAAAATGCACGCTTTGTTGAGCCACTGTCCGTAGAGCTTGCCCCATAGGCATTTCGCCCAGCCGGAATCCGAGATCGCAAAGTGTACTCCATCAGGATCCACCTGGTGCCAATACCTCGCAGTCACATAGTGACCGAGCGGATAGCGGAAGTTGTGCAGAGCAAGCTTTGGATATGAGGTTGTCCCCGATGTGAAAAACATAAGCATCGGATCGTCTCCGCAGGCGTACGCATCGCCCTCAGGTTTTGAAAAATGAGATGAAAAGTAGCGAACGTCTTTGTTGAGACTTTTCCAATCTCCCCTTCTTCCGCCGACCATGATCTTGTGTTTGAGACCGGAGTACCCTTTTGCAGCCTTGTCGATCTCATATGAAACATCGCCGTCTGCGGTGCAAAGCACAGCGTCTACCTTGGCTTTTTTGAATCTGTACTCAAAATCACTTTTCAACAAAAGATTTGTCGCGGGGATACATATGGCTCCGATCTTGTGAAGCGCGATGATCGTGAACCAAAATTGATAATGCTTTTTCAAAACGAGCATAACCCTGTCGCCCTTTCGGATGCCGAGGAAGCTCAGATAATTTGCGATACGGTTTGAATGTCTTTTGATATCGTTGAATGTAAAAATGCGCTCTTTGCCGTCGTCTGATACATGGATCAGCGCGCGCCTGTCCGGGTCGGATTCAGCGATCTTGTCTACAACATCGTATGCGAAATTGAAGTTCTCCTCATTTGAAAAAGAAATCTTGGTCGGAGTTCCTGCCTTGTTGACATCAACTCTGATATATGGAGACACAATTTCATTGGTTTTATCTCGCATTTTGGTATCCTCCCATAGGGGCGTGACGGTTTTTAAAACTACTTATGATTGTATAGAATACACTCTACGGACACGATTGTCAATAGAAATCGATGCGAAAATCGAAAAAAAACATATAAATATGTAGAATTAAATCACAAAATGCCTCTTAAGGCTTGAATTATTCTATCCGGTGTGTTAATATGTATGATTGGGTAAACTCGTAAGGAAAGAGATTACACGCAATCTATTATTAAAATCGAAGGAGACGCAAGATGTACAAGATCGTAAAAAAGCAGCCACTTAACCCGACAGTAGTAAGGATGGATGTGGAGGCGCCGCTTATCGCAAAAAAAGCGGAACCGGGGCAGTTTATCATTTTTAGAGCAAAGGAGGATTCTGAGAGGATTCCTTTGACTATAGCTGATACGGATGCAACAGCCGGAACGGTGACAATCATATATCAGATAGTCGGAGCAGGAGTGATGGAGCTCAACAGCTTAAATGAAGGTGAGTATATCCATGACTTTGTCGGACCGCTTGGTAAACCGACCGAGACAGAAGGACTGAAAAAAGTAGCTGT
>CAMVCQ010000052.1 GCA_947166015.1 uncultured Lachnospiraceae bacterium | reverse complement strand
AGCATAGTCGTTTCCTCGCCCTCGTCGTAGTGTTCTCTTGCGATCAGAGCGGCACCAAATGCTCCCATGATACCGGCGATGTCAGGACGGGTAGCCTTGCAGCCTGAAACTCTTTCGAAACTCCTGAGCACGGCATCATTGTAGAATGTTCCACCCTGAACGACCACGTTTGTTCCGAGGTCTTTCGGGTCTGTAAGCTTGATGACCTTGAGCAGGGCATTTTTGATAACAGAGATCGCAAGTCCGGCAGAGATATCCTCGACGGTCGCACCCTCTTTTTGTGCCTGCTTAACCTTTGAATTCATAAATACGGTACAGCGTGAGCCGAGATCGATCGGATGCTCCGCGAAAAGCGCCATTTTTGCGAAATCCTTCACATCATGACCGAGTGATCTCGCAAATGTCTCTATAAATGACCCGCAGCCCGATGAGCAGGCTTCATTCAGCTGTACGCTGTCTACGGAATTGTTTTTGATCTTTATACATTTCATATCCTGTCCGCCGATATCGAGTATGCAGTCAACTTCAGGATCGAAAAAATGTGCCGCATAATAATGTGATACGGTCTCAACCTCGCCCTCATCAAGCATAAGTGCTGACTTGATCAAGGCCTCTCCGTAGCCGGTAGAGCAGGAGCGGACTATTTTTGCGCTTTCAGGTATGATCTCAGATATTTCACGGATGGCTCTGATGGTGGTTTTGAGCGGGCTTCCGTTGTTGTTGTCGTAGAATGAGTACAAAAGCTGCCCCTCTTCTCCGACCAGAGCAACCTTTGTTGTTGTGGAGCCTGCGTCGATTCCCAAAAATACATCGCCCTCGTATGTGGCTAATTCCCCTTTTTTGACGGCGTTTTTGCCATGCTCTTCGAGGAAGTCGGAATACTCTTTTTCATCCGCAAAAAGCGGTTCCATTCTCTCGACCTCAAACTGGAGCGTGATCTCGCCTGAAAGAAGAGTGAAAAGCTTGCCGAGTGAAGTTACTGATTTGCCCTCGGAATTCATCGCTGCACCGCTTGCAGCGAAAAGGTGAGAATTATCCGGTGCTATGATAGCGTCTCCGGTCAGGTTGAGTGTCCTGATAAATGCGGCCTTAAGCTCTGTCAAAAAGTGCAAAGGACCGCCCAAAAAAGCGACATTACCACGGATAGGCTTTCCGCAGGCAAGTCCCGATATAGTCTGGTTTACAACAGCCTGAAAGATGGAAGCTGCCAGGTCTTCTTTTGCAGCACCCTCGTTTATGAGCGGCTGGATATCTGTTTTTGCAAAAACTCCACAGCGCGCAGCGATGGGATAGATAGCCTTGTAGTCTTTTGCGTAGACATTGAGTCCGGCTGCGTCGGTTTTCAAAAGGCTTGCCATCTGGTCGATAAACGAACCGGTACCTCCTGCGCAGATTCCGTTCATTCGCTGCTCGATTCCATCTGAAAAATATATGATCTTTGCATCCTCGCCACCAAGCTCTATGGCAACATCCGTGTGAGGAGCGTAGTCCTTGAGTGCGGTAGCCACGCTGAAAACCTCCTGCACAAAAGGCACATCAATGTGCTTTGCGATGGAAAGTCCGCCGGAGCCCGTGATCATAGGTGCAACCTCGGCATCTCCGAGATTGTCGAGAGCTCTTTTTATGATATCTCGCAGTGTTTCCTGAATATTTGCAAAATGTCTCTCGTACGCCGAGAAAACAATTGTGTTTTTTTCATCAAGAATAGCTATTTTTACTGTTGTTGAACCGATGTCAATTCCCAAACGGTACATAATAATCCTCCATGACGTGCAATTAAACTGATACAACTATGGTATTATAATATAAGTTAATGAAAAAAGCAAGCAAGACTTTCGTTGACAAAAATGCTCAAATCATCTATAATTATGATATCTTTGTGTTGAAATGCAAGTAAAACCCAAAAGGAGGTGTGGCGAGATGATCAAAATCTTCAAATCAAGCGAAGAAAGAGAGATCACCGAGGTTGAAAAAATCGACGAGGGATGTTGGATATCCGCCATTCACCCGACGAGTGAGGAACTCGATTTCCTGCAGGAGATCACCGATATAGATCCCGATGACCTCAAAGCGCCTCTCGACTTGGAAGAGAGATCGCGTTTGGAGGTAGAGAACGGGTATACCTTGATACTTGTCGATATACCGATCCACGATGAAAAAGACAGGTATGTGACTATTCCTTTGGGTATATATATCACAAAAAAGCTCATCGTGACCATCTGTCTTGAGGATTCACATATCCTGCGAGCTTTTGAAAACAACCGTGTCAAGGATTTTTACACGTTCAAAAGGACGAGATTTGTGTTCCAGATCCTCTACAGAGGTGCATCCACTTATCTGAGATACCTGCGTATCATCGACAGGAAAAGCGATCAGATAGAGGAGAAGCTCCAAAGATCCCAGAAAAACAGCGAGCTTCTGGAACTGATGGAGCTGGAAAAATCGTTGGTTTACTTCACCACATCACTTAGGACAAACGAGGTCGTGCTCGAAAAGCTTCTCCGCTCGGAAAAAATAAAAAAATACCCGGAGGATGAGGACCTCCTTGAGGACGTAATCATAGAGAACAAACAGGCTATCGAGATGGCCAACATATACAGCGGGATACTAAACGGAGTGATGGGGACTTTTGCCTCCGTCATATCCAATAACCAGAATGGCGTTATGAAAATCCTTGCACTGATGACGATCGTTTTGTCAATACCGACGATCATTTCCGGGTTCTACGGGATGAACTTCGATGTGATACCGTTTGCTCACGAGCCTCTGGGGTTCGTGATAACGGTTGCCGTGGCATTTTTGCTGTCGGGAGCTGTGGCGTTTATATTGTACAAAAAAAAGATTTTTTAGGAAGGTATGCTTTGATTTATGAATTTTATTGACAAGCTTGAGAGAAAATATCCGAGATTTGGTATCCCGGGACTTATGAAATATGTGATATGCCTTAGTATCGCAGGAAACGTGATAGCGCTTATCGATATGAGTGGGATACTTCCGTTTCAGATATACACAGGATTTTTGAGCCTCGATGTCTATCAGATACTTCATGGGCAGGTGTGGAGACTCATCACATTTATCCTGTATCCAACCGTTGGCTTTGGCGGAAACATGTCATCGTCGATGGTGTTTATCGATCTGATATGGTTTGCGATATGGGCATTTTTGTACTATCAGATAGGTACAGTGCTGGAAAGAGAGTGGGGCAAGTTTAGATTTACGCTTTTTTATCTCGGCGGTGTGATCTTCGTGATCATAGTGGCATTTGTATTTTTCTTTGTTTACAGAGCTATCATAGCAGGTGCCGGCGGTGTCGGAGCTGATGAGCTTTTGGGACTTGTTGTGGGCTCAAAGTCAAATCTTGAATATCTGAACCAGACGCTGTTTTTGGCGTTTGCTTTGATGTTCCCGGAGATGAGGTTTTACGTATATTTCATATTGCCGGTCAAGGCAAAATGGCTTGCTTATGTGTATCTCGGACTTATGGCATTTCATATAGTTCAGTGCATCATCATATCGGACTATTTCAGCCTGACATTGATACTTGGTGCACTCGTAAACTTTGCGGTATTCTTTATATTTGCAAGGGGAAGCGGCTCAATCAAAGGTTCGGTCCGGGAAAAACGACGCAAAAACAAATACAAAAAAATGGCCCGACCGCATGAGGTGAGCAGGGATGGCTCGAGACATAAATGCGCGATCTGCGGATGCACTGAGATCACCAATCCCGAGAGGGAATTCAGATATTGCTCAAAATGCAATGGAAACTATGAATACTGTTCGGAGCATCTTTTCACACACGAGCATGTTCAGTGATCTGAAAAAAAGCAAAAAATATGATTTATGTTTGTGATCACCGTCGTGTGAGCAAAAAATATACTAAACCGGTCATCATGGAGGAAAACGATGGAAATCGATGACAGCTTGAGAATAATAATTGACTGCCTTCAGGTTGGAGGACTGGGGCTTATCATGATGATAGCCGCATACTCTTTTAAGCTCAAATACGAGGTAGAAGGGTACAGAAGGTACGCTGTTGACAACGGTCCGGCGGGATTTAAGTACCTTTGGATATTTTTGATCCTGATAGGAGCGTTTGTCCTGAAAATAGTTCTTGCTGCTCACTACAAGGGGTTTGAAACAGATATGAACTGTTTCACATCCTGGGCCGATATGATCTACGATGATGGCTTCGGAAATTTCTACAGAAGTGATGTGTTTACGGACTATCCGCCAGGATACATGGTGTTTTTGTGGATAGGCGAGTTTATCAGCAGGATTTTTTCTATTGAAAACTTTTCTGCCGGCAGCAGGGTTGTGATCAAGCTTTTCCCAATCCTTGCCGACTTAGGCGCAGGCTTTGTCCTGTACAAGATTGCGAAAAATAAGCTATCCGAGGCATCGTCCTGTGTTATCGCTGCGATATATGTAGTGAGTCCTATCGTGCTTATGGATTCCTCCGTATGGGGACAGACCGACAGTGTGTTTACGCTTTGCGTCCTGCTTGTCGGATACCTTTGCATGAAAGGGAAAAGGATACCGGCTTATTTTGTGTTTGTTGTGGGAGCGTTTATCAAACCTCAGACGCTTATTTTTGCACCGGTCATTATTTGGACGATCATAGATCAGGTATTTTTGACGGATTTTTCTTGGAAGAAGCTTGCAAAAGACCTCGTTGGAGGGCTTTTGGCGATCGGGGCATTTTTCGTGATGTGTCTGCCGTTCGGAGTCTCGCAGGTTGTCAGGCAGTATTTGGAGACGCTCGGTCAGTATCCCTACGGCACGGTCAATGCGTTTAATCTGTGGGGCCTGCTGGGGAAAAACTGGGTCAGCCAGGATGAAACGATATCTGTTTTCGGAATTCATTTTCAGCTTCAGACCGTCGGATATGTGGCGATTTTGGGCGCGGTTATCCTGAGTGGCGTGGCATTTTTCAGGCTGAAAAAGAAAAATGATGAATCGAGATATTTCATAAGTCAGGCAATGGTGATAGCTACGATGTTTATATTCTCCGTGAGGATGCACGAGAGATATATGTTCCCTATCGTAGTGTTGCTGTTTGCGGCGTTTGCAGTAAAGCCTACGAAAGAAATGTACTACACGGCGGTAGGGTTTGCATTTGTGCAATTTATGAATGTCGCGATCGTCTACAAATACTTTGCGATATACGGTTCGTCCACGGCTCCTTCGGGAGGTGCGGTCGGCATCACATCGTTGCTTACGATAGGTGTTTTTGGCTACCTCTGGTTTTCTATGGGACGTGAAAGCTCAGTATGCCCGTTTTTGGAATCGATCAAAGCCAACGGCAGGAAAAACGGTACGAAGTATATCAATGAGAAAAAAGAGGACGAGCGTCCCGAGATCGAAAAGCCAAAAGCGTTTACTATCAAAGCATCGAAAAAAATCCCTAAGTTTACCAAGTGGGACTGGATCGTGCTCGGTGGGATCATTTTTGTGTATTCGGCGTTTGCACTCTATGACCTCGGAAGCTTTTCGGCTCCGCAGACTGAGGTGCGATATAACAATTACGATTCGGAAATAGACTTAGATCTGGGAAGTGAACAGCATATAAATATGATATATGCTTACTTAGGGTTCTATGAGAACCGAAAATTTGTGGTAGATGTTTCGCAGGACGGCAAAAACTACGAGACGCTCGGAGAGCTTGAGGCGACCTCTGTTTTTTGCTGGAACAGATTGGAAAAAGAGGATGAGGATCAGGTTGACTACAACCTCCAAAAGGATTACAGATATATCAGGTTAAAAAACAAAAATCCTGAGCTTAGGTTAAGAGAGCTTGTCATACTTGGCAGGAGCGGAGAAAAAATAACCCCTGCGAACACGGCGGATTATCCGGAGCTTTTTGATGAGCAGGATACATTTGAGTTACCGGTCACATTTAGAAGCGGAACTTATTTTGACGAGATATATCATGCGAGAACAGCCCAGGAAATGGTAGAGGGTGATGTAAGGTGCTACGAGAACACGCATCCGCCTCTCGGTAAATGGCTGATAAGCCTTGGCATAAGGGTGTTTGGAATGACGCCGTTTGGCTGGAGAATAGTCGGAGTCCTTTTCGGAATAGGTATGCTTCCGATATTGTTCCTTTTTGCAAGGAGACTCTTCAAAGGGAAAACCTGGGCGGCCGGCGTGGCGACGGCACTTTTTGCATTTGACTTCATGCATTTTACTCAGACGAGGATCGCAACGATAGATGTTTATGTGACATTTTTCATAATCGCGATGTATTATTTCGTATATAAATACTATTGCATGAGCTTTTATGATACCAAGCTGTGGAAAACTCTGGTGCCGCTTGGACTCTGTGCGGCCTGCACCGGGCTCGGATGTGCATCAAAGTGGCCTGCGGTATACGCGGCGGCCGGCCTTATCGCAATCTTTGTATGGATCATGATCCGCAGATACAGAGAATACAAGCTTGCGAAAGCAAACCCCGAGGGAAGTACCGCCGGGATACTTCATCAGCATATAATAGAAGTCTACAAAAAATACACGCTTATTACTATAGGGTGCCTGCTGTTATTTATTGTTATGGCGGGTATCATATATCTGCTTAGCTATATCCCGTTTTCAGACGGGACGGACGCGGGGCTTTTTGACCGCATGATACGAAATCAGGTTGATATGTACAATTACCACTCGAATCTCGTAGCTGAGCATCCGTTTGAGTCCACCTGGTATGAATGGCCGTTGATGATAAGGCCAGTGTACTATTTCACGGAGGATACGATCACAGGACTCAAGCAGGGGATATCGGCGTTTGGAAACCCGCTTGTTTGGTGGCCTGCGATCCCGATCGTTTTGTATACGATATACAGGGCGATCAGATACCGTGATCCTAAATCAGGTTTTTTGGCTATCGGTTTTGCTGCACAGTATGTTCCGTGGACGCTTGTTTCAAGGTGTACATTTATGTACCATTTCTTCCCGAGTGTGCCTTTTGTAACGCTTATGATCGTTTACTTTATGGTGAGACTTGATGAGAAAAACAAAGCTTGGCGCAAGTGGATATATGTTTATACCGGGATAAGCTTTGTATTGTTTTTGCTGTTTTATCCCGTACTTGCCGGAGAGCCTGCCGACGGGCAGTTTATACGGGACGGACTGGCGTGGTTTGAAAGCTGGAGTCTGGGATGACGGTAGCAGATAACGACGAAAGATGTATTATGATTAAATCTGAATAGATATTATACTTATGAATGAGAGGAAACACTGATGAGTCGTGAAGAATTCACAGTATGCAAAGAATACGCATCATACGATCTGATCTTTTCGTCCTACGCACTTTGGGATATGTGTATGGATGACGAGAATCCGGAAAAAAAAGAGCTTTTCGGAGAGGTTGACAAGGCAAACAAAAAAGCATTTGACGATGCCCTTGCTCTGCTTACATCAGGCGACAGATCAAAGGTTGCCGAAGTGGAAAACATTCTAAAAAAACAACGCGAAGAAAACAAAAAAAGAATGGATTTATTTGCGCAGGTCACAGACCGGCTTGTTGCATACGAATACGTACTAAACCGTGTGGAACTCAGCTTTTCGTCGGATGATGAGCTTGATGATTTTCTGAAGGCAAATCCCGAGGAGGCATTTTTAAACAGGATAATGATCTACCTTGTCGGGAAGAAAGACAAGCAACTTTTCGGCACAAGACTTAATTCCATAGTTGGAGAGATCCCTGTTCAGATCACGAAAAATAAGCTTTTTGAGTGGATAGACAGAGCTTTGACGCTGTACATTGGATCGGATGAGACTTCGGTTGACGAGCTTTTGTATATGATCAAAATGGCCGGACTTGTGTATGCTCCGGGAGAATTGCTTGAGGGATATCCGTCGCTTGGGAAGCTTTTGTCCGACTTTGAGAGCGTGGATATAGATGGGCTTACAAAGGAAGAGTACCTGAAGCTCAAGGACAATATGTTTGATATGTCCGAAAAGATTGATTTTATAATGAATTATTACACGCATCTGCAGCGCTGTGTAAATGATGCGCTTGCACTTTGCATCACCGGAAAGCACCTTGAAAATGTCGACGCGATAGCAAAGCCTGTTGCCACGATGCTTGATTCTTATATAGAAAGCTCTCCGGACTTTGACGGACTCGTGGAGTTTGAGGGACGCATAGAGGGATTATCGGACAGACTTCAGGCGACTATGGGCAAGGTGTCTCCGGACAAAAAAGGCTCTGCCGATGAGGAGTATCTGGATATAGCGGTTGTCACAAGGCTTTTGTCCAACAGCCTTTTTGCCGAGATAGATCCGGTGTTTGTGGAAACCGTGGAAGTTACAAAAGAAATGATCAAAGCAAAAGAGGACAAGCTTTTTGACGAGCTTGCTACCGTTATGCGTGCGTCCTCAAAACGCGTCAAAAAAGCAATAATCGCAAAAATACTTGAAAAACTCCCGCCTTTTATGACGGAGCAGAGCGAGATAGAGCAGTACATCAGAGTTAACCTGTTTAATTGCAGGAGCAAGGCAGAAAAATGTGCCGTGATGGCTATTCTTATTGATATGATGGAAAACGATGTGTGACTCCCGAGGAGAAGTGTGATGCTTTATTGGTACAAGGATATTATGCTTGACGATAAGTACAGGAAGGATTCTGAAAAGCATATCGATCGCATAAAAAAATACTACCACGCAAAACCGAAAAGCAAGATTTTCAGAAACAAAAAAAGCTGGTGGGAAAGATTTGTCGGCAAGACGATCCCGTGGAAGGAATACTTTGTCATAATGATCTCCGATAATGATTCCGATCTTTTTGATGTCTTAAGTACGAGAAGCTTTATATGGAGGCATTTCGAGAGAAAAAATGTCTATGTCGTCGGAATTTACTCATCGGAGGATACCGCGATAGAGGCGATCACAACAGTTCTTCGCAGTGAGTATGAAAATGACCCGGACTACGATCCGAAAACGGTTTACAAAGACGAAACAAACTATGTAGAGGATCCGGTCTGACGGAACAAAGGATAGATCGAATGATAATACTGATCATACTTAAGTGGATAGGAATAGTGTTGCTTAGTATTCTGGGATTGATTCTCGGATTGCTTCTTTTGATACTCTTTGTGCCGTTTAGGTATGGAGTCAGCGTGTCGCATCCCAAGATGGGAGACAAAATATCGTATGGATTTAGGGTGTCGTGGGCGCTGAGGTTTATATCGCTCAGAAAAAAAGAAAACGAAGACAGGATCGTGCTCAGGATACTTGGAATCCCGATCAAAAAAATAAACGATGAGAGCGAGGAACACGAAGGGGACATTTTTGAAGAAGAGATAAAAGATGAGAAAAAAGAGGAAAAAGAAAAGGAAAAGTCTATAAAAAAAGAAGAAAAAGCGATCAAAAAAGAAGAAAAGGAAGCAAATCGCGAAGAAAGGATCCGGATAAAAGAGCAAAAGCGAGAGGAAAAAAGAAGAAAAAAGTCGGGTTATGTTGAGAAACCGGTCAGGGAACCAACCGCTTTTGAGAAGCTGATACAAAAGATAAAAGACAAGATAAGCGAGATACGAAACAAGATTTTTGACATACTGAAAAAAATCCGCCTTGTATTTCGCAAAATATCTGCTATAATAGAATTCGTGAGAGACACGACCACAAAAAAAGTGATGAAAAAACTCACAAAAGAGATCGTCAGGCTTATCAAATACGTCTTTCCGAAAAAGATAAAGGCAAATCTTGTTTTCGGCACCGGAGATCCGGCGGCAACAGGGTATATACTTGCGGGAGTGAGTATGTGTCCGGCAGTTTACAAAAAAAACGTGATAGTAAGGCCTGACTTTGAAGAAAAGGTCATCATAGGAAATGCAAGCGCGTATGGCAGGATAAGGGTTATATATTTTGTCAGACTCGCGATCAGAGTCCTTAGAGACAAAGAGATGAGGGCTACATACAAAAAAATAAAAATTTTTAATCAGGAGGGCAAATAAATGTCAGATACAAACAATTTCGGAGAAACAATGGAGTCTTTGTTCAAGGGGATGGATTCGTTTATCTCATCGAAGACTGTCATTGGTGATGCTGTAAAATTCGATGACGGGACGATCGTACTTCCGCTTGTTGATGTAAGCTTCGGAGTGGCAGCGGGAGCGTTTGCAAACGGAAATGACAAAAAGAACAACGGAGGCGGAGGTCTCGGAGGCAAGATCCAGCCGAGTGCCGTACTCGTTATAAAAGACGGAAGCTCAAAGCTTGTCAATGTCAAAAACCAGAGCGGCGTGACAAAGGTGCTTGATATGGTTCCTGACTTTGTTGAGAAGTTTGCGGGATCATCCGACAAGAAAAAAGAAGACAGATCATCCGACAAAAACGACGACGGAGATGTAGTTGTTTCCTAAATAAATAAAAAAAATAAAAAAAGTCCTTGCATTTTGCATTAATCTTTGTTAGAATGTTGTGGAAATGCGAAACAAGGAGGAGGTGTAAGTATGGCTAAGTGTGCTATTTGCGGTAAAAGCGTTCATTTTGGTAACGCAGTCAGCCATTCACACAGACGCAGCAACAAGATTTGGAAATCAAACCTTAAGTCTGTTCGCGTGAAAACAGACGGCGGATCGAAAAAAATGTATGTATGTACATCCTGCCTGCGCTCAAACAAAGTAGAGAGAGCGTAGTTTTCGTTGATATGAATAGGATTGATATCAAAGCGATCGCTATTGTGACGGTCGCTTTTTTTTTGCAACGAAAAGATGTTTGATTCCTTTGAAAAAAAGGTCAGCTTTTCCTTGCATTCAGAACAAAAATATAGTATAATTATGCCATTATGAGTAAATTCGGATATTTTTTTGAATACCCGGGATGGAGGTAGAGCATGAAGGGACAGTTAGATACCGAATTCGGCAGGATTGTGATCGATGACGATGTGCTTGGCAAGTACGCCGGTTCAGCGGCGGTTGAGTGCTTCGGTGTCGTAGGGATGGCTTCCGTAAATGTCAAAGACGGACTCGTAAAGCTTCTGAAAAAAGATAATCTTAAGCATGGCGTAAACATAACTCTTGAGGATGAAAAGCTGAAGGTTGAGCTTCATATCATTGTTGCTTACGGAGTCAGCATTCTCGCGGTTGCTGAAAACCTCATTGAAACCGTGAAATACAACCTGGAGGAGTTTACGGGATTAGAGGTTGGAAAGATTATCATATGTGTAGAAGGAGTCAAGGTAGTTGACTGAGTGATTTGACATTTTCTTAGGAGGATACCGATGTTGGTCAAAACCATAGATGCAAAAATGATCCGCAAGTGTTTCCTTGCGGGAGCAAATAATCTTGATGCAAACAAAGATTTGGTCAATGAATTAAACGTTTTTCCGGTGCCGGACGGTGATACCGGAACAAATATGACCATGACTATCATGTCAGCCGCAAGAGAAGTGGCCGATCTTGACGAAAAAGCCGATATGAAGGCTGTCTGCAAAGCTATATCCGGCGGCTCGCTTAAAGGGGCCAGAGGTAATTCCGGAGTTATTCTTTCTCAGCTTCTGAGAGGATTTACAAAAGCTGTTCAAAATGAAAAAAAGGTAAATGTTCACCAGCTTCAGGCTGCGTTTGAGCGCGCGGTTGAGCAGGCGTACAAGGCTGTTATGAAGCCCAAGGAGGGAACGATCCTTACTGTTGCCAGAGGCGGTGCGGAAAAAGCCTATGAAATGGTTCATTCCACTGACAATATCCTTGAGATGTGCAATGCCGTGATACTTCATATGGAGGATGTTCTCGAGCAGACACCTGATATGCTTCCTGTCCTCAAGGATGCGGGAGTTGTTGATTCAGGCGGACAGGGACTATTGTTCTTTTTGCAGGGATGTTTAGATGTCCTGATGGGTAAGGATGTCAATACGGACATTTTTGTTCCTTCTCATGTATCTGCTGAGGAGCAGACCGCGAGAAGAGCTGCGGCGGATATGGACGTTGTTGCCGCTGCGGATATCAAGTTCGGATATTGTACGGAGTTTATCATCCTGCTCGAAAAAGAGTTTACACATCAGGATGAGATAGAGTTCAAATCATTCCTTACATCTATAGGTGATTCGCTTGTCTGTGTTGCGGATGACGAGGTCGTAAAGATACATGTCCACACCAATGATCCGGGACTTGCGATCCAAAAAGCTTTGACCTTTGGACAGCTCACCCGGATGAAAATAGACAATATGCGTGAGGAGCATCACGAAAGAGTCATAAAAAATGCCGAGAAAAAAGCTGCAGAGGAAAAAATAAAGGACGAAAAAGAGCTTGGCGCGGTTGCGAAAAGGCAGGAAGCTGCGGCTGCTGCACCGGCGGCAAAGCCAAAGCACAAGGTTGATGCATTTATCAGCATATCCGCAGGACTCGGAATAAGCGAGATATTTACTGATCTCGGTGTAGATGTGCTCATAGAGGGCGGACAGACTATGAATCCGAGCACGGAAGATATCCTTTCTGCGGTTGACAGGGTAAACGCAGATCACATTTTTATACTTCCGAACAATTCAAACATAATGCTTGCCGCAAATCAGGCGGCTGAGCTTGCCAAAGACAAAAAGGTATTTGTTGTAAACACGAAAAATATCCCGGAGGGTGTAGCCGCGATGCTTGGATTTATCGAGGGCAATTCTCCTGAGGAAAACGTTGAATCCATGAATGAATCTGCTTCTTCCATCAAAGAAGGTGAAGTCACATACGCCGTTCGAGATACGAATGTTGATGGAAAAGAGATCCATAACGGCGATATCATGGGTATCTGCGGCAAAAAAATCGAAGCCGTTGGAGAAGATGTGACGGATACCACGGTAGAACTTATAAACTCAATGCTTGATGAGGATTCGGAGCTTGTAACTCTTTATTACGGAGAGGATATGACAGAGGAGGATGCCGCAAAAGTTGCTTCCAAAGTCGGACTCGAAAGACTTGATGTTGAATTTGAGATACATAACGGCGGTCAGCCTATATACTATTATTTCATATCTGTTGAATAAAGCATATCATATGCTTATCAGGGAGGGAATGTATGGAGCCAATTTATCTTGAGTATCTAAAGGATACAGACGGTCAGAAAAAAGAAAAGAAAAACAGGATTGAAAGCTTTGCGATGATCCCTTATTACAGCTTAAAGGATGGCAATATCGAGGGCGTAATGGGGTGCAAAGCGCTTATAGCAAGCGTTGACGGTGATCCGTTGTCGTCGGATGATCTTTTGAGTAAGCGTTATCTGTTTGTTTCATCGACTACTATGGCGTCGGTGTTTGCAATGCAGGGCGGTATGCCGGCTGAGGATGCAGCGGCACTCAAAAATCTCTATATCGGACGAATGGATGATTGCGAAACTGAGGAAGCGATAGATGAGCTCCACACGATCATGTTCCTCGATTTCACAAGAAAGGTTCAGGACTGTAAGGCGGCTGAGGAGGAAGAGGAATCCTCAAGCGATGCCGACAAGATGAGCAGGAATATAGCCAAAGCGATAGACTACATCAGGCAAAACCTGCACACAAAGCTTTCTCTTGAACAGATCGCAAAGGCGGTTTCACTCTCGCCGAATTACCTTGCGACCAGATTTCACAAGGAAACAGGGAGCACTGTTCAGGACTACATAAGGGATTTAAGAATAGATGTGGCACAGACTATGCTTAAGGATTCGGATTACACACTCACTGAGATAGCGAGATGCTTAGGATTCGGATCAAACAGTCATTTTATCAAAGTGTTTAGGGAAAAGAAAACGATCACACCTAAACAGTACAGATTAAAACATTATAATTGAATGGAGGAGAAGAATAATGAGTAACCTTCCTATAGTTCCGTTTCTTATTATTTTTCCGATGGTGATTGCATTTTTGATGTATGTGGTCAGAGCGGAAAAGGTGAGAAGCTTTATCGCTTATTGCGGAGCAGGGATCATCATCGCGGCGGTCGGAGCGCTTGTCTATGTGTGGATAGAGGGCGGATGCAATCTGATAACGCTGTACGTAGAGACAGAAGTCGCTGATTATGCGATTCTCGGCGGAGAGCTCATCCTGATGATCGTCGTGACATTTTTGTCTTTCAAGTACAAAAAATATTGGGTGAGTCTTTTGTCTGTCATCCCGACGGCAGCCATGGTGTGGCTTGAGATTTCGGGACCGAAGATGCATGAGATCAGTCATATCTACATTGACAGACTTTCTATATTGATGTGTGTGATAGTCGGAGTTATCGGAGGACTTATCATCATCTATGCTGTCGGATATATGCACGGAT
This sequence comes from uncultured Lachnospiraceae bacterium, assembly GCA_947166015.1. Lineage (GTDB taxonomy): Bacteria > Bacillota > Clostridia > Lachnospirales > Lachnospiraceae > Eubacterium_F. The sequence goes on along the minus strand of CAMVCQ010000052.1, from coordinate 1,326 downwards.
ATCACGATCACCACAAGGATGTCAAAGACAGAAGACATTATTTCTTCATGATGCTTTTTTTGTTCCTGGGAGCGATGTTCGGATTTGTTCTTTCAGAGAGCCTTCTTTGGATCGACTTTTTCTGGGAGCTTACAAGTGTTTGCTCATTTTTGCTTATCGGATATACAAGAGAGGAAGAAGCAGTCACAAACTCATTCAGAGCTTTGTGGATGAACCTTTTGGGCGGATGTGCGCTGGCTGTTGGGATCATTTATTTTGCTGTTCAGATGCATACGGCTTCTCTTCATGAGCTCGTTGATATGGCATCAAACGGGATCGGAGGCGGTGTGACAACCGTTGCTGTAGCGTTGATAGCGTTTGCGGCGCTTACCAAGGCTGCTCAGCTTCCGTTTTCAACCTGGCTTATCGGTGCGATGGTCGCGCCGACGCCTTCGTCTGCATTGCTTCACAGTGCCACGATGGTTAAAGCCGGAATCTATGTTCTTTTGAGACTATCGCCTGCGATGGCCGGCAATATGACCGGAAACATGATAGCGCTTATCGGTGGCTTCACATTTTTGGCAACATCGATCATGGCTATCGCGCAGAGTGACGGCAAAAAAATACTTGCGTTCTCGACTATATCAAACCTTGGACTTATGGTGGCCTGCGCAGGTGTAGGAACTCCTGAGACCATCTGGGCCGCAGTATTCTTGATGATCTTCCACGCTATATCAAAATCACTCCTTTTCCAGGATGTCGGAGCGACAGAGAACTCTCTTCATTCGAGGGATGTCGAGGATATGCACGGACTATTGTATATCATGCCGAAGCTTGCGGCGTTTATGTTTATCGGTATCGCGGGAATGTTTTTGGCACCGTTTGGTATGCTTATTTCAAAATGGGCGGCGCTTAGAGCTTCCGTTGATGAGAGAAATATAATCCTCGTGCTTTTCATTGTTTTTGGTAGTGCGACAACATCGCTATACTGGACGAAATGGATGGGCAAGCTTGTCAGCCACACCCATCTGACCGAGGAAAAGATCAAGGATGTTACGCAACCTACGGAGATGTTTTCACTTACCGTACACGCGGTGCTTATGATACTGCTGTGTATGCTTTTCCCGCTTCTTTCGGGGATATATGTCAACCCTCTGGTTGAGTCAATGTTTGGTACAGCTATGAACGTGCTTCCGGCAAACATTCTTATCGTGCTTGTTATCATCATTCTTCTTGTGTTTGCCGTGCCTGTTTTGGCGTATGTATACAGTAGAAAGATGACCTACAACAGAAAAGGTTCGTATATGAACGGTGTCAACTTCGGAGACAACAGATCGTTTACCGATT
>CAMVCQ010000051.1 GCA_947166015.1 uncultured Lachnospiraceae bacterium | reverse complement strand
TATAGCTTCATCATCGGATATTTTGATCACCTCATCTACAAGAGATATATCCATTGTATCCGCTATGAAATCATTTCCTATTCCCTCGATATCATAGTCATGATGCTCTCCCCCTCCTATCGTTGAACCGAGGGGATCTGCAAGTATTCCTTTTATATTTGGATTCTTTTCTTTTAAGTATTTTACAACTCCGGAAAACGTTCCTCCGCTTCCTGCTCCCGCTACCAGATAGTCTATCTGTCCGTCCATCTGCTCGTAGATTTCCGGTCCTGTAGTCTCGTAGTGCGCCCTCGGATTTGCGGGATTTCTAAACTGTCTGAGAGATATAGCCCCCTCTGTTTTTGCAAGTATTTCTTCTGCTTTTCTCTCTGCGCCGAGCATCCCATCCTCTCTCGGTGTGTGAACTATCTCAGCTCCAAGCGCTCGCATTATTTTTTGTTTTTCTTCTGAAAACTTAAGCGGCACGGTAAATATAACCTTAAAGCCTTTGTTTAGTGCAGCAAGCGCTATCCCGATACCGGTATTTCCGGCTGTGGCATCTACTATTGTTCCGCCTTTTTTCAGCAGTCCGCGCTCTATGGCATCGTCTATCATATAGACACCTACGCGGTCTTTGACGCTTCCTGCCGGATTCATAAGTTCCAGTTTTGCATACACTCCAACTCCGTTTTCAATACCAATATTATTTAGTTTCAGTACCGGAGTATGTCCTATCATACTCCGGACATCCATATGAACATCCATTTTTATCCTCCTGTTTGAGCTTAGTTTTTCTCAGATCTTTTGATCGCCTGCTCGAGATCTGCTATCAGATCATCCGCATCCTCGATACCTACCGACAGCCTTATGAGTTCGTCCGCGATACCTACTTTTTTTCTGATATCTTCCGGTATCGCAGCGTGTGTCATAGTTGCCGGGTGACAGACCAGAGACTCCACACCACCCAGGCTTTCTGCCAGGGTTATCAGCTCAAGGCTTTCAAAAAATGTTCTGTAGTCGTATTTTTCATTTAACAAAAATGATATCATTGCTCCGGGACCGTCGGCTTGCTTTTTTTGCGTCTCGTATCCCGGATCATTTTTAAGTCCCGGATAATAAACCTTTTGTACATAGCCGCTGTCCTGCAACCAGCTTGCTATTTTTAATGCATTCTCAACATGTCTGTCCATGCGGACGCCAAGCGTTTTTATGCCCCTTATGACAAGGAAGCTGTCCCACGGTCCAAGCACGCCTCCTATTGAATTCTGAAGATAATACAATCGATCCGCAAGTGCATCATCATTTAATGCAACGAGCCCCGATACCGTGTCGCTGTGACCTCCCAGATATTTGGTACCGCTGTGGATCACTATGTCCGCTCCGAGTGTGAGCGGTCTCTGAAGATATGGTGTCAAAAATGTATTGTCAACTATCACAAGCTTTCCATGCTTATGTGCTATCTCCGATACCGTAGCGATATCCGTCACGGTAAGGAGCGGGTTTGCCGGGGTTTCTATGTAGACGGCAACCACGCTCTCATCTATAGCAGCTTCTACGAGATCAGTCCGGGAGGAGTCGACTATCTCGTATGTGATATTGAAATTTCTAAATACATTGTCAAGGATCCTAAATGTCCCACCGTAAACATTGTCGGAGACAACCAGCTTGTCTCCCGACTTAAAAAGCGAGAGTACAGTGTTTATTGCTGCAAGTCCCGATGCAAATGCCAATCCGTACCTTCCGCCTTCAAGGTCTGCAATCAGCTTTTCAAGAGCTGCCCTTGTAGGATTTCCGGTTCTTGAGTACTCCCAGCCTCCTCTCATTTTCCCGAGTCCGTCTTGTTTGTATGTTGATGTCTGATATACCGGAACCGATACTGCTCCGGTCGTCTCATCGCCATCTATTCCTCCGTGTATCAACAGTGAATTTTTGTGTAAGCTCATTTTTGTTTTCCTCGTCTTTCTATGATGTATTTTCATTTTTTGCAAAAAAACAGCCCGAACCTTTTGGTCCGGGCAAGTAGGATGTATATGGCTTATAGACATCGCAGTCTGTATGGACGCACGGAAACAACATCGAACGTCCGAGCCTTATCACTTACCCGGTGATCACTCATTCGACAACACATCGTTTTACATATCTTAGCAAATTGTGTCTTGGTCATATCCGTACCTCCTTTTTTTTGATGAACTCATCATATCACAGGATGATTTCTTTGTAAATTACGCTGATTTTATCGTCTGTGATAAACTTTGATTATCACGAACCGGCTTTATGCCTTGTATTTCAAAAGCTCATCGACATACGCCTGTCCGTAGGTCGACAGATCTCTGCCTTTCCTGACTATATATCCGATAGTCAGCGGGTCCTCCTCCTCAAGCTTGATAGAAACAAGCCCCTGCAGGATCGAATTATCTCCGGCCAGCATTCCTGAGCCTATAGAGTAGCCTCCTAAGTCCGCGATTATCTCCATGGAAGTTGCGCGGTCGTCGGAGCGGATTATTTTTTTGAAATCATAGTCAGCCATCGCTTCCTCAGTCAGATAGAGGTTGCTGTCATCGCTCTGGTCAAACGATACACATGGATAGTCTTTCAGCTCCTCAAGTGAAATAGTCTTTCTGCCGGCAAACTTGTGATCTTTCCACACATACGCGTAGGCTTCACATCTCATCAACGGAGTGAACTCGAAACGATATTCGTTGATGAGTTTTTTGATAACATTTTCGTTTGCACCCGAAAATGAAATCACTCCCACCTCGCTTTTCATACTTCTGACATCCTCAAGTACCTCTCTTGTTTTTGTCTCATGTATGGAAAAAATGTACTCATCGGCGGGATTGTTTCTGATAACAGAAGTAAATGCAAAAATAGCGAAATTATAATGCTGTGTGGAAACGGAGAATTTTTCTTTTCCACTGTTTCCCGTGAGATAACGATCCTCCAATATCTCATATTGAGCCACTGCTTTTTTTGCATACTCAACAAACTCTCTGCCCTCATCGGTAAGCGAGATTCCTTTGTTGGTTCGTTCGAATACAAGTATTCCAAGCTCGTCTTCAAGCTCTCTGATGCTTGCAGACAGTGCAGGCTGCGAAACAAAAAGCTTGGTCGATGCCTCACGCATAGAGGCTGAGCTTGCTACTGCAAGTACATATTTTATCTGATTAATGTTCATAATTTCTCCGATTTATTAATTTAATAGTTTTATTTCCCATAAAAATCTTTGATCCGGTCTAATTTTGCGCTCATTCCGACGAGAAGCCTGTCAGCGAGAACAATGTTTGCCATAGCCTCAACAACCACAACTGCGCGCGCTACTATGATCGGATCGTGGCGACCTTTGACTGAAATAGTAATAGGATTTCCATCCTTATTGACAGTCTGCTGCTCAGCTGATATGGACGGTGTCGGCTTAAATGCTGCGCGGATGATTATGTCATCTCCGTCGCTTATCCCCCCAAGGATACCGCCAGAGTTATTTGTCTCTTTGATCGGATCCGGTACTGCTGTATTTGCATCCGGAGCATTTTTATTGTCCATATTTGACGAAGTCTCGCTTTGAGATAAAAAGCTGTCGTTATTATCTAAGCCTTTGGTCTCAACAACTGAGAATCCGGCTCCGATCTCAACTCCTTTGACCGCTCCTATGGAAAAAACAGCCTGTCCCAAAAGCGCATCAAGCTTGTCAAACACAGGATCTCCGACTCCTGCAGGCACTCCCGTGATCACACACTCGATCAGTCCGCCGGATGAATTGTTTTCTTGTATACAATCCATCAGGTATTTTTCAGCCTTTTGGGATGCGTCCGGATCAGGCATACGCAATGGACTCTTTTCTATGATATCACGTTCAGGGATGTATTTCTCAATCTTTGTCGTGACTGATGAGCCCTCTTTGCTAACCTGCCTTGAATAAACATTTTTTTCGCAGGCGTACGGACCTATTTGTTTGACATACGCCGTTGTTTTGATCCCAAGCTCTGACAAAAGCTTTGCAGCGACCACTCCTGCAGCAACACGGGCAGCTGTCTCTCTGCCTGAGGACCTTCCGCCTCCGCGATAATCCCTAAACCCGAATTTGGCATCAAATCCATAATCAGCGTGTCCGGGTCTGTAGTAACTCGCCACCTCCGAATAATCCCCCGACCTTTGCGATGTATTTTTGATCATAAGCGATATCGGGGTCCCAGTAGTCTTGCCCTCAAACACTCCGCTTAGTATTTCCACTTCGTCCGCTTCTTTTCTCGGTGTGGCGTACTTAGTCTGACCGGGTGCCCGCCTTTTCATATCTTCCGAAAAATCGACCTCACACAAAGGTATCCCGGCGGGACATCCATCTATCACCACACCGAGTGCTTTGCCATGAGACTCTCCCCAGGTAGATATCTTGAATAATGTTCCAAATGATGAACCTGACATTTTTTTATCCTCGTTTTTTTAATTTTTACCGCATACGGTTTGTATGCGATGTATATCACATATCCCCGCAAACAGTAACTATTTATTGTTACTATTCACGGGTAACCAAACCATTCGGAATGTCCGTTCTTCTCGCTTTGATCTTGCAAGCAAGCTTGCAGATTCAAAGCTTCGTAGAACTCTATCGTGTCTTACAGACACACATTCCTCATGTGCTTTGGTTACCGTACACGATTTGTATGTAATGTATATGCACACTTTAGAGCAAGCTCTAAGTGTACATATACATTTCATACACCCGTGAATAGTAACTATTTATTCACATATTTAAGGAAACACTGACGAACAATCTCTTGCTGTCAGTGTTTCCCGGGTTTATGATCTGAAATTGTTTATTTAATCTTTACTTTCTTTGAAAGACCGTATTTTTTCGGATTCTTTTTCACTGCTTTTTTCAATGTCGAGTTTTTGATCACCAGGGTTTTTAATTTCTTGGCTTTGCTAAATGCATTTTTTGAAGCCTTTGTAACTTTTACTGTTTTTCCGCAAAGCTTAACTGTTGCCGGTACAGTGATCTTTTTCGCTGTTGCTTTGGAAGTCTTTGTCACCTGGAATACCGTGTTTTTGCCACTTATCACAGACTTGTATGTAAGTCCTGATGCGGTTGTAGTAAGTCCGGCCGCAAGATTTGCATTGTCGATAAATTCCTTCGGGATCTCAACGACTTCATCAACTGCCTTTGTTGTGATATCGGCGTTAAATGATACCGGTACTTCAGTTTCGAGTACATTCACTTTTGCGTCACATTTTACAACAGATTGCTTAATGACTTTTTCCCGGGTTATGTATGTTTTAATTTCGAGATTAATTTCAGATAAAAGACCTGAAAGATTATCTTCGGATATAAATGACCCCAATCCATTTCCACCAACCAGATTTTTTAAAGGACTTGCAGCAGCAGCCGCCAAAGCATTTGTGATCAGATCGCCATACTGGGCCATTTTTTCTTTGTCTGCATTGACACTGACTACGAATTCATCACAGGTCTCGCCGTCTATAGCTTTTGTTTCTCCTGTACTGAATGTAGCTATCGGTGCAAGCTGCGTGATATCAAAACCTGAAAGCATCTTAGTTAATCCTTCTATGCTCCGGCTGTCTGCGACCTCATTTCGTCCGGACTCAGGATTTGTATAGTAAGCATATTTGTTTTTTGTGTCAATATAAGCTTTAAATGGCTCCTGATCATCATCTGATAATGTGCAGGTTACACTAGCAGCGTTATTTGCAGGATCATTGATAGCTGAAAGAGTCGCAGACATATTGCCCATTAAGCTTAAATCTGCATCAAATGTTATTTCTGTCTGTGTCGGCGTTGACTTAACAAATGCCACAGTCGCCTCTTTTGCTTCTTTAATGATACCTGTAACTTCCTCAACCGGCACCTCAGCCGCGTTTGCAGGGATCACTCCGACCGCTGAAAACGCAAGTGCACAAGAAAAGACCACCGCGCTACATGATCTGATAAATTTTTTCATAATAATTCACCTATCCTTTCCGATTATGTCTGTATAGGGCTTTCCCTTAGTTTATTATGTCGGTTTTTATTCTATCATTTGGGCATTATCCTTGTCAAATGTTTTTGAAAAATTCGACTACTGATTCAGCGGATTTTTTGTCCATTCCATCGATCTTTGCCAAGTCCTCTACACTTGCGTTTCGTATATCATCAAGTGAATCAAATGCCCTCATCAGAGAAAGCCTTCTTTTGGGGCCTATTCCCGGTATATCATCAAGGATCGAGTGCACCTGTCCTTTTCGTCTGATCTGCTTGTGGTACTCGATCGCGAATCTATGCGTCTCATCCTGGATCCTTGTTATCAGGTGAAACTCTTCACTATGCGTATCTATAGGGATTTCCACGTCATTGAAATACAGTCCCCTGGTGCGGTGATGATCGTCTTTTACCATACCGCAGACCGGGATCTGCAGATCAAGCTTTTGCAATACGGATTCGCAGACATTTACCTGCCCTTTTCCACCGTCCATAAATATCACATCGGGAAAATGCGAAAACGAATCCCCCTCAGACAGCCCCTCACGAAGTCCGTGCTCAAACCTTCTCGTGAGCAGCTCATTCATCGAACCGTAATCATCCGGTCCCGAGACCGAGTTAATCCTAAACTTCCTGTAGTCATTTTTCTTTGCACGACCGTCTTCAAAAACCACCATTGATCCGACCGTCTCAAATCCATTTATATGAGATATGTCATACGACTCGACGCGGCTGATATCCGTGAGGCCAAGCCTGGAAGACAGCCCTTCCATCGCACCTTCTGTTTTCCTATGCACTTCTTTGAGTCGTACCGAATCCTTGATCAGGATCATGTAAGCATTTTTTTTGGCAAGCTCAAGAAGCCTTCTTTTGCTTCCCCTTGACGGCACGACCGAGTAAACCTTGTGCTCTCGTTTTTTGCTGAGCCAGTCGAGGATAATCTCGCTGTCGGAGAACTCATATTCCGTAACGATCTCCTTTGGGATATATGGTGTCCCTGAGTACATCTGCTTGATAAAAGAAGCTGTGACATCCTCGTCTTTTTCGTATTCTACTCCTGTAAGGTAAAAATGCTCCCGTCCCAGTAGTTTGCCCGCTCTTATGAAAAATACCTGCATGACCGCTTCGTCTCCGGAGCGAGCAAGAGCAAGGATATCTCTGTCCTCATTTTCATCGGAGGTGATTTTCTGTCGTTCCGTGATGTGCTTGATGTTTTCAATTCTATCTCTGTAGACTGCTGCTTCTTCGAAGTTCATCTCTTCAGATGCCTTTGTCATTTTTTCTTTTAGATCTCTGATAACATCTGTAGTCTCACCTTGTAGAAAGCGTACGGCTTTGTCAAAATTCTCTCTGTACGCTTTCTTATCTATAGCTCCGACACAGGGTGCCGGGCACACCTTCATCTGGTAATACAGGCAAGGTCTGTTTTTGCTGTCCGTGGGTATTGCTTTTTTCTCAGCAGCTTCTGCGATCGTTCTTGTACAGTTTCTCAGATGGTAGAGATTATTCAGAAATTCTATGACCTCGCGAACCGAGGCTGCGCTCGTAAATGGTCCGAAATATCTGCTCTTGTCATTTTTCATCTGACGAGAAAAGAGAAGCCTCGGAAAAGGCTCCCCCAAAGTTGCTTTTATGAAAGGATATGTTTTGTCATCCTTCAGCATTGTATTGTAGCGGGGCGAATGCTCTTTGATCAGGTTGTTTTCGAGCACCAGAGCCTCAAGCTCAGAATCAGTCACTATGTACTCGAACCACGCGATGTGCGAGATCATTTTTTCGATCTTCGCAGTGACCTTCCTTGATTCTTGGAAGTATTGGCGCACGCGGTTTTTCAGGCTGACTGCTTTGCCCACATATATGATCACGTCGGAGTCGTCATGCATCAGATACACGCCCGGTTTATCCGGCAGCTGTTTCAGCTCACTGTTCAGATCAAACATACGAATCCGCTCCTAACTAAGATCTTTTTGGGTAATCATCGTGAGGAGTTTGAGTGCAAAAAATCCAACGCAGCTCTATGGAACCGCTTTCCTCTGAACTAACTGCTAACTACGACTAAGAGCGTGAGATATTCACGGCACGATATGTTCTTATCTCACGCTCTAAGTCTACGTAAGCAGTGGATTTCATCGGGCGGTCCCGAATCACTGCTTATGGAAGTTTTGCACTCAAACTCCCCTGCTACCTGATTAGCTTAATAGATTATCATAGTCAGGTAGCTGATATCGATTTTAGGTTGACTGCTTTTGTACGAGGAAACTCGCGCTCCGCCGGTATGCGACGAGATATCGAGTCGGATACCAAAGTTTCACAAAGTGAACCTTGCAAGTCACCGCTTGCGGTGACTTTGCTGCCGTGAGTGCAGTAGCGCAAGCGGTTCCGAGTAAAAGCCAGTCAACTAAAATCGATTTAGATACTACTGAATTTCTTATTCAGACTGATCATCTGCATCGACTTCCACCGGAGCGTCCTGATCGTCAGGCTGCGTTTCCTCCGATGCGTCGGATTTATCCGCATCCTCAGCTGTGGTTCCGTCCGGATTCTTTTTCTTGAGATGAATCCCCGTCTCCGCCTCAAAGATTTCCACAAACTCATCCCCGGTGATCGTCTCTTTCTCGATGAGGTGAGCTGCAAGCGTCTCGAGGACATTTTTGTTTTCAGTTATTATCTGCTTAGCTTTTTCGTGGCAACGTTCAAGGATTGACTTGACCTCATCATCGATCTCACTCTCGGTTGCCTCGCCGCAGTTTGTCACCGGGCGTCCATCCAGGTAACGGCTTGAGATAGTCTCAAGACCCATCATGCCGAATCTCTCGCTCATTCCGTACTGCGTAACCATCGCTCTCGCAATGGATGTAGCTTTTTCTATATCGTTGGATGCTCCTGTAGTGACATCGTCAAACTCAACTTCTTCCGCTGCCCTTCCGCCGAGAAGTGTTGTGATCTGGTCGAGGAGCTCTCCTTTTTTCATCAGATATTTTTCTTCCTCAGGCACCTGCATCACATATCCGAGGGCTCCCATGGTACGCGGAACGATCGTTATTTTTTGGACCGGCTCGGTGTTTTTGAGCATTGAGGTGACAAGTGCATGACCGATCTCATGATGCGCTACGATCCGCTTTTCCTCCTCGCCGAGGATCCTGTCTTTCTTTTCTTTTCCGGCAAGTACCACTTCAACCGCCTCAAACAGATCTTTTTGCGATACCACTTTTCTGCCGTCTTTTACGGCCATTATGGCTGCCTCATTTACCATGTTTGCAAGGTCTGCTCCCACGGCTCCCGAGGTTGCAAGCGCGATCTCCTCGAGATCAACCGTTTCATCCATATTTACATCGTGCGAATGAACCTTGAGCACATCTATACGACCTTTGAGGTCCGGCTTTTCAACTATTATCCTGCGGTCAAACCTTCCCGGCCTCAAAAGCGCTTTGTCAAGCACCTCCGGCCTGTTGGTCGCACCGAGGATGATGATACCTTTGGATGAATCAAATCCATCCATCTCTGAAAGCAACTGATTGAGTGTCTGCTCACGCTCGTCATTTCCACCGCCATACTGCGTATCACGGCTTTTTCCGATCGCGTCTATCTCATCAATAAAAATAATACAAGGTGCCATCGAGGTGGCCTGCTTAAACAGGTCTCTGACCCTCGACGCTCCGACGCCGACAAACATCTCTACAAAGTCTGAACCCGACAGAGAGAAAAATGGTACGCCGGCCTCTCCGGCAAGCGCCTTCGCAAGAAGTGTTTTTCCTGTTCCCGGAGGGCCTACAAGCAGTGCTCCTTTGGGAAGTCTGGCACCGATCTCTTTGTACTTACCTGGGTTTTTCAGGAAATCAACAAGCTCTGTGAGACTTTCTTTGGCCTCCTCTTCGCCTGCGACATCCTCAAATGTGACACCTGTTTTTTTCTCTACATACATTTTTGCGTTTGATTTTCCGACGCCTCCAAGCATCCCGCCATTTTTGGTGGCAGACCGCATGAAAAACCATAGCAATACCCACAGCCCGAGTATCGGCAACAGGTATGTCAGCAAAAATTCAACTATCCCCGAGCCTTCGGAGTCTATCTCCGCAGTAAACTCGACATTATATGTATCAAGAAGCTTTTCCACAAGCTTTGTATCGTTTACATATCCTGTATAATAAGCCACTATGAAGGATTTGTATCCCGCATCTATTTTCGGCTCTATGTAGATCAGGTTGGACTTAAAGGTGACTTTTTCAACCTTTTTGTCCTTGAGCATCTGGATAAATTCCGTGTAGCTTATCTCCTGCTCGGTATTTTTTTTGATCTCACTGTTTAGGAAAAAAATCAAAAAGAACGCAAAAAGCAAAGCCCCAAGTGAAATGATGATGTTGAGTCTAAACCTTTTTTTGCGTTCTTCCTCGCGCTTGTTATCGTTTTTATTTTGATTATTCTGTTCCATTTTATCCTCACCGTATCTGAAAAATATATTACATTATACAAGACAAGCCTGATTATGTCAAATCTTTCAAGCCTTCAAAACGACGGACAATTTTTCATTGCATTTTTGTTTAACCATGTATTTCACAAACGGAATCTATCAGATAATCCGGCATGATCGCCTCAGAATCCGCAGTCAATCCTTCTCCGGCCTTTTCATTTTTCTTTATCAGATAAACTATCTCGTATGTCTGGTCTTCCGGACAGGAATCCGAAGCGAGATGTCCCGAAGCACTGCATATCTTGCATCGCACATGACAGTCACAGGTTTCAGTCGGCAATGTCTCCTTGGTAAAGTACTCATCCCGCGCGGCCGAACCAAGCAAAGCCTCATCGCACAGTCCGTCTATCGCAAGCTTACCGCATTTTGTGCAGATCTTGACCTGCCTGATATCAGGCAGCTTTGAGAAGGATGTCTTGATAGGATATCCATCGTGGATACGACGCATGATCTGAGTCCATATCTTTTCGTGATAGTCATCCTGTTTCATTTTTTTGCCTGAATCATAACCGCTCCATATACCGGCGGCGAGGTAAGGAGTGTATCCTATGTGCCAAAAATCGGCGGACTTTGACGACATTCCACTGATTCCCGACAAAACCATACCGGATTGTCCAAATATGATCCTTGGCTTAGCATCCTCCACATCCTCGCGGAGAGCATCAGTCATAAGCCACGCCGTACTCTCTTTCATTATTCTTTTTGATGGGTCGGCGCTCCTGTCAAGAATAACGTTTCCTTGGCGGTCTGCGACTGTAGTATAGAAATGTGGAGCATTCCGTACTCCACCGCTCGCAAGGGATGCATACGCCGACGTTATGTCAAGGTTTGTAACTCCTCTGCTCAATTCACCTACCGCTGTAGAAAGTGATATATCCGTACTTGTTGAACTCGAATCGTCCGAGTATCCATCAACCAAAGTCGAGAATCCCATATTCAAAAGATAGTCATATCCGACCTTTGGTGTGACCTTATCAAGCGTTTTTACGGCTATGACATTTATCGAATCGTTCATCGCTTCTCTGAGAGTTTTTAATCCAAGATAAGACTTGTACCTGTTTTTCACAAGCACCTCAGTCTCGGGATAATAGTATTCCTCGTCGTTTTGGACCGTGCCAAGCGAGAATCCGGCCGTATCTATGGCAGGAAGGTAACTCGAGAGTGGCGACAAAGCGTCTCCGGGCTGCCTGTTTACAGTAGTTGCCCTGTCGTAGACAAGCGCATCGCTCTCGTCGTCTCTTCCGCCCACAAGAGCTTTCACCTCTCCTGTTGCGGGGTCTGTTATCACAAATGAAACCTGCGGTTGCGGGATGATCTCTATAGACTCAGCCACGACGATATCATCCTTATCGAGAGTCTCTCTTCGAAAGTCAGTGGCTATTTTTCTGGCTTTTTTTTCGGAATCAAATATCTGTGAGAGCTTTCCTTTTTTGTACCATTCTTTTATATCAGAAAAGCCATATGATTCCTCGACCCCCGACTTGTGTTTAACTGTCAGCTGATAGTTTAGCATATAGCCTATTTTTGCAGGGTAGTTCTGAGGGTTTTTGCACTCCTCGTCACACACGGTCTGCATCTGCATATCCTGCGTACTGTGAATGGTAAGCCCACCGGTAAATATCGCATTCATAGCCTGCGTCTGCGAGTATCCGAGCTCTGTTTTCATATCGGAGATAAGCGATGATATCATTGCATTGGAAAAATAAGATATAGGAGACAGATTCTCCATATACACTCTGTTGAAACGCTGGACCCTGGACAGAGCATTGTCCTTCAAAGCCTGCTCATACTCATCATAGGTGATGAGCTTTTGGTTCATCATTTCAGTGAGAACCTTCAGCTGTCTGTTTTTGCATCTTCCCGGGTGAAGAATAGGATCATAGGAATCCGGATTTTTGGCCATTCCGGCAAGAATCGCGCTCTCTGACAATGTCAGATCCGAAACGCTTTTGTTGAAATACCTTTGCGCTGCGGTTTCAACTCCAAGTGTATATCTGCCAAGACTTATTGTATTTAAATAATACTCAAGGATCTCATCCTTTGTGTACAGAGTTTCAAGCTTAACAGCCATGTATTTTTCTCTGAAAAAGTTGAGGATACCGTTCATGATCCCGGGCTTTGGCTTTTCATAGGACACCTGGTTTTTCAGAAGCTGCTCCGTGATCGTAACGGGTGCATCCTTTGTGAAATCGCCACCGTCAATAATGCTTGCGATAAGGCTTTTCATCGACTCAACGGTATCTATCCCCTCATGCTCCGTAAACTGCGGATCCTCGACCGCTATAAACGCTCTTCTGAGATTGATCGGAATCTGATCAGATACGACGTATTTTCTATCAAGATCATCAACTGACAAAGTGGCTATCTCATCGTCTTCGTGGTCAAGCACAGTAGTCTGATATCCTTTCGGAATGATCTCTACCGCAGTAGCTTCTGCAGTTGTATCAATGACATTTTTGAAGGTTGAATACCCAAGCCATCCCACATAGATTATGCCTGCAAATGCACACAAAACCAGCACTCTGAGTATCAAAACCCCAAAATGTCTGGCTGTTTTTTGCGTTTGTGACGCCAACTTTTCGCTTTTTTTGAATGTGTGCTTTTCGCCGAAGTTCATGCTGATCGCATTCCTCCCTGTATCACCTTGAAAACTCTTCCAAGGTCAATCCTTCATTCCTGTCAAGAGCCGTCTGTATGCTCCAAGGATGTGTAAACAAAAGCAGCTTGTTGCCTTTGAGATCGCTGACTTTTTTCGTATCTGATGTAAGCGACAGGCTGTCGATATCCGTATCCGAGGTTATCCAGCGGATGTGCTCATATGGAAGCTGCTCCATGCGGATCTCAACGTTATACTCATTTTTGAGCCTGTACTCCAAAACCTCAAACTGAAGCACTCCGACAACGCCCACAAGTATTTCTTCGAGACCGGTGTTTAACTCCGTAAATATCTGTATCGCACCCTCCTCGGCAATCTGATATATACCTTTGGTAAACTGCTTTCTTTTCATCGTGTCTATCTGTATGACGCGTGAAAAATGTTCCGGTGCAAATGTCGGTATTCCCTCAAATCTGATCGGGTTTTTTCCGGTATATAGCGTATCTCCTATCGCAAAATTCCCCGGGTCAAAAACTCCTATGATATCTCCGGCGTATGCTTCTTCTATGATGTGCCTGTTTTCGGCCATCATCTGCTGCGGTGCCGAGAGGCGTATTTTTTTGCCTTCACGCTCGTGGATAACCTCCATTCCGGCTTCAAACTTCCCGGAGCATATCCTCATAAATGCGATCCTGTCGCGGTGAGCTTTGTTCATGTTTGCCTGAATTTTGAAAACAAACGCAGAAAACTCATCCGAAAACGGGCTTATTTCTTTTTTCTCATCGGAGTTAATCACCTTTTCGCCCGACTGCGCGATCGCAATATCAACGGTTTTTCTCGGCAATGGCTCGATAGTCATTTCCAAAAAGTACTGCAAAAATGTCTCGACACCGAAATTGGTCAGCGCCGATCCGAAAAATACAGGACTAAGCTTTCCGGATAACACTTCGTCGAGATCAAGCTCATCCGAAGCTCCGTCAAGCAGCTCTATATCGTCTTTTAGCTGATCAAACTGATCCTGACTTATCTGCTGTGCGGCATCGGGATCGTCCAGTGCTATCTCCTCTGTTTTGACCTTTTGACCGTTATCTCCTGCTGTGTGCTTGCGGATCAATTTTTCGCGTCTGTCATATATACCTTTAAACGTTTTTCCTGAGCCTATCGGCCAGTTGATCGGACAGGTGTGGATACCGAGGACATCCTCTATCTGATCAAGCAGCTCAAAAGGATCCATAGCCTCTCTGTCCATTTTGTTTATGAAGGTAAAAATAGGTATTCCCCTCATCACACAAACCTTGAAAAGCTTGATAGTCTGTGCCTCGACACCCTTTGATCCGTCGATCACCATCACCGCGGAATCAGCCGCCATGAGGGTACGATATGTATCCTCCGAGAAGTCCTGGTGTCCCGGTGTATCCAGGATATTGATGCAATAATCATCATACTCAAACTGCAGCACTGATGATGTGACTGAAATACCTCTTTCTTTTTCTATTTCCATCCAGTCGGACACAGCGTGCTTTGACGCTTTTCGGCCTTTGACCGAGCCGGCAAGTCCTATAGCTCCTCCGTACAAAAGAAACTTCTCTGTAAGGGTCGTTTTTCCGGCGTCCGGATGCGATATGATCGCAAAGGTTCTTCTTTTTTTGATCTGTTTTGTTGTGTTTTCGTCCATTTTTCCCACCATTTCGGGGCATCGCGTTTTTACAAATCATTTTTGATTTTTTTGCCGCTTGCCATTTTTTTACCTAAAAATACTACCATAATTTAAGCATAAATGCAACCATAATTACAGATTCAGTCAACTTGATGTTCGTACAGACATCTGGTTTCGTACACTACGGAGGAAGGGGATAGTGTGAAAAATCACATTGATATGCTGATTTTTCACACGGCTGTTTGTGACGAGCCCAAACAGCCTTTGATCCGACATGCGTGCCGAAAGCACGCATGCGGTGACTCGCACAAGTGCTCGTCGTGGAGGGACAGTATGAAAAGGATTATTGCTATGACTCTGGTCGCTGCTTTGTTGTTATGCATAAATATTTCTGCAACTTCAGATGCGGCAGGCTTAAAAATGAGTAAATCAAAACTGACTTTATATGTCAAAAAAATTTCCTCATTAAAGCTTATCGGAGCAAACAATAAAGAGGTTACCTGGAAATCATCCAACAAAAAGATCGCCACTGTTTCGGTATCAAAAAGCAATTCCGCAAAGGCGACCGTAAAGGCAAAAAATGTCGGAAAAGCAACCATCACTGCAAAGTGCGGAAAGAAAAAATACACCTGCAAGGTCACTGTTAAAACGAAGGTTTTGCCCTCACCCACACCCGCCCCTGTAAAAAACGAAGACGGGTACTATCAGATAAGTCAGGAGCTCGCAAAGGAAATGATGGACCGTGATGACGGCCATATAGTAGTTGATGTCCGAAGAGAAGATGAATTCAAAGAAGGTCATATAGCCGGTGCTGTCCTCATACCGAGCGAAACAATTTCGACCGAGATGCCAAAGCAGCTTCCCGACCTCGATCAGATCATTCTTGTGTATTGCCGCAGCGGAAACAGGAGCAAATCAGCCTCCGCAAGGCTTGCCGCCATCGGTTACACCAATGTCTATGAGTTTGGCGGTATCAAAACCTGGCGTTATGGGATAGTGGCATGATAAAAAAAAACAACCCCGAGAGCGGCATCGCCGTTTCCCGGGGTTTTGATTTCTGATAATCTCTGTAAAAAGTTATCTCTTTGAGAACTTTTTCAATGTCCTAAGTGCTGTGTTTGTGGCATTTCTAGGACGAGTTGCTGTTTACCTGCTGCGTACGGTAGAAAGCTCAGGGCTACTGTATGCTG
>CAMVCQ010000050.1 GCA_947166015.1 uncultured Lachnospiraceae bacterium | reverse complement strand
GCATTTTTCACAAAGAAATAGAAGAAGATGAAGAAAGCTTGAAAAGAGCGATCAAGGAAGTCATCAAAAATATAATGAAGTACAGCCTTGATAAAAAAAGCGCTTCACTTACCGATATAGCACAACTTCAGGAAGTGATCCAAAAGCAAAAAGAGCTTGAAAATATAAAAATAGATATATAGTTTTATATATATCCGACAAAAATAACACCGAATAATTTATTAAATAAATCATAATAATACAACAATTTATAATAGAAAATAAACAGGAGGAAGTATCAAATGGCTGAATCAAGGAGAAAGTCAAAGGCAAAAAACGAAGTAGAGGAGCAGATCGATGAAGAACAGCAGATGGAGGAGGTTGTCAAAGCGGTTTTAGACCTTGCAAAGAAAAAAGACAACGAACTCTATGTGGCTGATATCGACAAACTGCTTGCCGAAAAGGGGGTAAACTTTGACGAGGAGAAAAAAGACAGACTCTACGAAGCGCTTGACAACATGGGGATTGCTGCAATGGCTGAGGATGAGGAGCCTGAAGATGACAAGATCCTTTCGGATGTCGATGATGAGCCAACCGAGGAAGAACTCGAAAACATCGAGCTTGCTGTACCTGAGGGTATCAGTATCGAGGACCCGGTACGCATGTACCTGAAAGAGATCGGAAAAGTGCCTCTGCTTTCCGCGGACGAGGAGAGAGAGCTGGCTCAAAAGATGGAAAAAGGCGATGAAGAAGCCAAAAAACGCCTTGCCGAGGCCAATCTGAGACTTGTTGTAAGTATTGCGAAAAGATATGTCGGAAGAGGTATGCTTTTCCTTGACCTTATCCAGGAAGGAAATCTGGGTCTTATCAAAGCTGTTGAAAAGTTTGATTATAGAAAAGGCTATAAGTTTTCTACTTATGCAACCTGGTGGATCCGTCAGGCCATAACAAGAGCGATCGCCGATCAGGCTAGAACGATCAGGATCCCTGTTCATATGGTTGAGACGATCAACAAACTCATCAGAGTACAAAGACAGCTTCTTCAGGAGCTTGGAAGAGAACCATATCCGGAGGAGATAGCTGTAAAAATGAACCTTCCGGTGGAGCGAGTTCGCGAGATTCAAAAAATCTCACAGGAGCCGGTTTCTCTTGAGACACCTATAGGTGAGGAAGAGGATTCACATTTGGGAGACTTCATCCAGGATGACAATGTCCCCGTTCCCGCTGATGCAGCTGCTGAAACTATGCTCAAAGAGCAGCTTGATGAGGTGCTTCAGACGCTTACTGATCGTGAGAAAAAAGTACTCAGACTCAGATTTGGACTTGATGATCAAAGGGCGAGAACCCTGGAGGAAGTTGGAAAAGAGTTTGATGTAACTCGTGAGCGCATCCGTCAGATCGAGGCGAAGGCCCTCAGAAAGCTTCGTCATCCTTCGAGAAGCAGAAAGCTTAAGGATTATCTTGATTGATGCTTAATAAAAGTTTTATTTATTTAGTGAGGATGTACAAGATCAAATGCAATTAGGGACACTATGATATGAAGATTAAATTGTCTATTCGAATGCAAATGAATGCAAATCTCGTGCCTGATGGTGCGAGAGTTGCTGACATCGGTTGTGACCACGGATATGTTGCGATGTGGCTTGCCAAAGAGAAAAAATGCCCTGTTGTTATAGCTTCTGATGTAAATGCCGGTCCTTTGAAAAGAGCAGAAAAGAATATAAAAGAAGCGAAGCTTGATGATCTGATCGAAACAAGATTAAGTGATGGTTTTTCCGCAATTTCTCCCGGAGAAGTAGATACTGCAGTGATCGCAGGCATGGGTGGAATGCTTATGTGTGAGATCCTTTCCGGGGGGATTGATGTTATAAAAGATATGAAATGTCTTGTTTTGCAACCTCAGTCGGATATCGGTGCTGTCAGAAGGCATATACATCGCATAGGGTGGCATATCGACAGGGAGTCCATTTGTTTAGAGGATGGGAAGTATTATTTTTCAATACGGGCTTTGCCGGGAGAAGAAGAGATTCCATATTCGGATGCAGAATATGAACATAGCAGGTATCTCTCAAATGAAGGTTCAAGGGTATATATAAACTATACAAAAAGCATTATAAAAAAGTATGAAGATATCCTTATGAGTGCTTTAAATGTTGCTCCGGAATTTGAGACAGAAGAATTAAAGCAAAGGAAAGAAGAAATAATAAAAAATGTGGAAAGTTTTAAAAAAATGATCAATAAACTATGAACTTGAATTGCTTTGAATGACGACAAATAAATCATACTGTTGCAAATTATTGTGAGGTGGTGACACAGTGTATATAAAACTTGAAGACAAAGAAATAGAAGTAAGGGATGGTATGACACTAAAAGAGCTTGCTGAGGAGCACGCTTCCGAATACGACGGAGATCTGATCATGGCAAAAGTCGACGGCGCTGTTCAGGAGTTTTATCACCATGTCAAAGAGGGCACACATGTAAAACTGTGTACTTACAAGGATAATGACGGAATGCGTGTATATGAACGCGGTGTGACTATGCTTATGTTTAAGGCGGTTCACGAGGTGTGTCCAAAAGATAAACTTGAAGGTGTAGTCACGGAGTTTACGCTTCACAAGGGACATTTTTGCAAAATATACGGTCATATCGACCTTGACAGAGAGCTTTTAAAAAAGATCGAAGACAAGATGAAAAGCTATGTAGAGGCTGATATACCATTTGTAAAAAAGATTGTTCGAACAAGAGATGCCGTAAAGCTTTTTGATTCCATCGGTATGACTTCAAAAAGCAAGCTTACGGAATTCAGAAGAAATTCCCGTATGACAGTCTACGATCTCGATGGATATGTTGATTATTATTACGGTGCGATGCCATATAGCACAGGTATTTTGAAACACTTCAGGCTTGAACTGTATATGGATGGGTTTGTATTTGTAGTACCTGAAAAAACAACTCCTACAAAGGTCAATAAATTCAAAGTATCAAAAGAGCTTTTCTACACGATGCAGTATACAAATGACTGGATTGAGATGATGGGAGTATCAAATGTTGGAGAGCTAAATGAGGTTATAGTTCGCGGAGAATTCAGGGATCTTATGTCTACCCAGGAAGCTCTTCATGAGAAAAAAATAGGCGACATAGCAGAGGAAATAGCCGCAAAAGGAACACGAATAGTAACTATAGCCGGTCCGTCGTCGTCCGGAAAAACCACGTTTTCATACAGGCTTTCAACACAGCTTAAAACACTTGGATTTACTCCGCACCCTATTGGGCTTGATGATTATTTTGTCAATAGAACAGAAACACCCAAGGATGAGGACGGAAAGTATGATTATGAATGCATAGAAGCGATAGACACCAAGCAATTTGGTGAGGATATGATGAGGCTTCTTGACGGCCAAAGCGTGCAGCTTCCGACATATAATTTCATATCCGGAGAAAGACAATACGACAAGCCGTTTTTGAAAATAGGCAAAGATGACATCCTTGTGATCGAAGGAATACACGGGCTTAATGATAAGCTTACAAAGGATATCCCGAATTCCGAAAAATACAAAATATATATAAGCGCACTTACAACGCTTAACCTTGATACGCACAATAGGATTCCTACAACCGACGGTAGACTTATCAGAAGAATAATAAGGGATGCAAGAACAAGAGGAAACACAGCGCTCAAAACTATAGCTATGTGGGATAGTGTAAGACGCGGCGAAGAAAAAAACATCTTCCCGTTCCAGGAAAGCGCCGATACTATATTTAATTCAGCACTCATCTATGAGCTTGCTGCGATGAAACTGTATGCTGATCCCGTGTTGTTCCAGGTTCCGCCTGATTGCGAGGAGTATTCGGAGGCGAGGAGATTGCTTAAATTCCTTGATTATTTTCTTCCGGTCGACCCGCATGAGGTTCCACTTAACTCTGTATTGAGAGAGTTTATAGGTGGAGGAATTCTTTTGGGATAAGTAACAATTTTCAGATCAATTTATATGAGTAGCGCAGGTGATCGCACGAGGCTTGCCTTGTGAGGAAAGTCCGGGCTACATAGGGCAGGATGCCGGATAACGTCCGGCGGAGGTGACTCCCGGGAAAGTGCAACAGAAAACAACAGCCTAAGCGCAACCTCTTTTTGAGGCTTTGCGCCGGTAATGGTGAAAAGGCGAGGTAAGAGCTCACCGCCTGGCTGGTAACAGGCAGGGCATATGTAAACCCCATCCGTAGCAAGACCAAGCAGGAAACTATACGGCGGCCCGTCGTGTTTCCGGGTAGGTCGCTAGAGCCTGTCGGTGACGGCAGGTCCAGATAGATGATCACCCTCGACAGAACCCGGCTTATCGCGCTGCTCATATCTTTTGATATAGAAAAACAAACGAGGAAAACTATGGATAACGAATTATTAAAAGAGAGATATGAGCTTGCGCTTGAGAGGATAAGCCGTCTTAGAAAGGAGATTCGGGACGGCGAGAGTGGCATTCCCGAGAAGTTCTGCCCGTTTTGCGAGAAACAGGCTGAGCTTTTGTTTATGATCAAAAAGGTAGTTGACACGCCTGAATTATGTGCGAATAAAGCGTTTAATGAATCACTGTACGCTGATATAAAAGGTGACGCTTACGAGAGTTCTTTTTGCGAGCCTGAGTATGCGTATCAGCAGTTTGGAGAGAAGCTTGCACCTTCGTTTAACTGGATCGCAGTGAAAATGAGAGATGTGATCCCTGCCGCATACAGTGGTGATGTATGGACTGTTGTTGTTTGCGCGGAACTGTTTTTGGAAATGGTCAGCACGCTTTGCACATCAGATGAATCCGAACTAAAAGGATATCTGAAGGAAATGATCTATTATTTTGTACATGATTACGATGAGGTCAGATTTGAAAAAAGGATAACTTCGTTTATCACTCCTAATGACGGATTGATAAGTGATATAATCATGAACAGCAATCTTGATGATCCTGATTATCTGTACAGATATGGAGCAAATATTTCACAAAACGAGATCCTGTTATGCAAGTATTTGTCCAAGCTTCCTGAGGCAAAGATCATAGATATGGCACGGACATACACCGAGGGTTACAGAAAAGGGTTTGAGGTTGCCGGGATCGATCTTTCAAAGAAAAAAACAGTTGAGATAAGATATCCTATAGGTCTTGAGGCTGTAGTAAGAGAGTCTGTCAAACAATTTGAGCAGATGGGGCTTAAGGCTACATTCAGAGATGTCTCAAATATTGAAAATCTGTGTGTGACTACAACACCTGCCAACAGGCAATATCTGTATGACCATAGATATGATGATGCGTTATACTTAAACTCAGCCATGGCTTCAGATAAGCTTGCGATCGCCCGGAAAATTTTTGAAAAATACTCCGATGAAGCCTACACATACGCCGGGCCGGCTGTTGTAGAGTCATTTGGTGAGAATCAATATATTCCCGTAAAAAAAGAGCATGCTCCGAAGTATTCAAAGGACCAGGAAAAAATATCCATAGAGTACAAAAGAGATTATGCATTGATGCAGGATGAGTTCATCCCCGGCGACAAACGAAGCTATACGATCATAGCTTATCCGATACCTGAGATCGGTGATGACTTTGAGGACATTTTTGAAGAAACGGTAACTATAAATACACTTGATTCCGAAAAATATCAAAGGATACACCAACATATAATCGATGCACTTGATACAGGGGAGTATGTGCGGATCAAAGGCAAGGGAGCAAACAAAACCGACATGAAGGTGATGCTTCATAAGCTTGATGATCCTGCAAAGCAGACAAATTTTGAAAACTGTGTTGCTGATGTAAATATCCCTGTCGGTGAGGTGTTCACTTCGCCGGTACTGACCGGGACAGAGGGTGTTTTGAATGTTTCGTATGTCTACCTGAACGGTCTCAGATACGACAATCTCGAGATATCATTTAAAAACGGTAAGGTCGAGGGATATACCTGCAAAAACTTTGATGATGAAGAAAAAAACAAAGCGTATATAAAAGAAAACATATTGTTTGATCACGATACTCTGCCTATCGGAGAGTTTGCGATCGGAACCAATACAACAGCTTATGTTATGGCGAGAAAATATCACATAGAGGATAAGCTGCCTATACTTATTGCCGAAAAAACAGGACCGCACTTTGCGCTCGGAGATACATGTTATTCGATGAGCGAGGAAGTGAAGCTATACAATCCTGACGGCAAAGAAATCATTGCAAAAGAAAATGAATGCTCGGCTCTCAGAAAGACGGCCCCCGAAAAGGCTTATTTCCAATGCCATACAGACATAACAATACCTTTCGAGGAGCTTGAAAGCATAATTGTCTTTACAAAAGACAAAAATGAAACTATAATATTACGCGACGGTCTTTTTGTCCTTGAGGGGACAGAGGAACTCAATTCAGTATTGGAGGAAAAGAAAAATGCCTAAAGTTGGGATACTTATGGGGAGTGATTCAGACCTTCCCATCATGAAAAAAGCAGCAGACATTCTTGAACAGTTTGGTGTGGAGTATGAAATGACGATCATTTCGGCGCATCGTATGCCGGACATTTTTGTTGATTACGCAAAAAATGCTCAGGACAGAGGAATCAAAGTCATGATCTGTGGTGCCGGCGGTGCAGCTCATCTTCCGGGTATGTGTGCAGCTATGTTTGATCTGCCTGTTATCGGTATTCCTATCCATACAAAGAGCGTGGGAGGAGTTGATTCGCTTTACAGTATTGTTCAGATGCCAAGCGGGATCCCTGTTGCTACTGTAGCCATTGACGGCGCTGCAAATGCGGCTCTGCTCGCTATCGAGATGCTTGCCATCTCTGATGATGACCTTCATGAAAAAATGAGGGATTACAGAAAAACAATGAAACAGGGTGTGGTTGACAAAGCTGAAAAGCTTGATAAACTCGGAGCAGCTGATTATATCAAACAGATGTGATATGTGTCACTTGACTGAATGCTTATATTTTGCTGTTGTTGCTTGAACGGTTTTGGAGGAAAGATTGATTATACTAATTATCTTTTCAGCTGTATTTGTTCTGCTATTATTGTATGGCTTTTTGTCTCATTTGCACCTTGTAACAACGCATTATGAGATCGATTCGGATAAAATCAAAAAAGATATGAGAATTGTTTTGCTGTCTGATCTGCACTGCGCAGAGCATGGGAAAAACAATTCAAAGCTTATACAAAAAATAGACCAGGAAAAGCCGGATGCTGTATTTGTTGCCGGTGACCTCACAAATAAGCACTTGGATACGCAGGATATCAAGGTACAAAAAGTATTATTGTTGTTAAAAAACCTATCTCAAAAATACCCCGTTTTTTATTCTGACGGAAATCACGAGATAAGGATGGATGATCCCGGTGAGTACAGAAAAGCAGCAAAAAAAGCAGGCGTGATGTATCCGGAAAACGAAACAGTTATATACAATTGTTTTTCAGTATACGGATTGACTTTGCCAAAGGTCGGGTATTACAAAAAACACTTGCTTGATGAGAGCATTTTTGATAATATCTATGCTGATGAGCCTGAGGGAAATGATGATAAATTCCATATTCTTTTGGCACATGAGCCGCGTTATTTTGAAAAATACGTTGACACAAGGGCTGATCTGATATTGAGCGGCCATCTGCACGGCGGGATAATGAGACTGCCTTTTGTGGGCGGAGTTATCGCATCCGGGTTTCAGTTTTTTCCTAAGTACGATGCGGGCATTTTTGAAAAAAACGGCAAATCAATGGTTGTCAGTCGAGGGCTTGGCTCGCATACATTAAAATTCAGGTTTTTCAATCCTCCCGAGGTGGTTGTGATCGACCTGAAACACAAGCAATAAACAATTGAATTCAGGAGAAGTATTGTGGCAATATCGGTTAAACTTGAGGTGTTTGAGGGACCGCTCGATCTGCTTTTGCACCTTATTGAAAAAAACAAGGTTGATATATATGACATTCCTATTGTCCTCATAACCGACCAGTATCTCGAGTATGTAAGTACCATGCAGGAACGCGATATGGACGTCATGAGTGAGTTTTTGGTGATGGCGGCCACACTTCTCAGGATCAAATCAAAAATGCTTTTGCCGAAGGATGATTCTGAGGAAGACGAGGAAGAGGATGATCCGCGCAAAGAGCTTGTCGAGAGACTTTTGGAGTACAAGATGTACAAGTATGCTTCATTTGAGCTCAAAGACAGACAGGTTGATGCAGGTAAGGTTTTTTACAAGGAGCCGACTATTCCTGATGAAGTTCGTGACTATGACGAAGGCGTTGATTACGATGAACTCTTGTCTGAGGTGACGCTCTCGAGACTGCAGGAAATTTTTGATCAGGTTATGCAGCGTCAGGAGGACAAGATCGACCCGATCAGAAGTAAATTCGGTGAGATTGAAAAAGAAGAGATAAATATCGAAGATCAAATGATCCATGTGGAAGAGTACGCGATGCTTCATGGCAGATTTAAATTCAGACAGCTGCTTGAAGAAAAAAGCGGAAAAAGCTATTTGATCGTGACATTTATGAGCGTTCTTGAATTGATGAAAACGGGGATACTCAAGATCGCTCAGGACACATTGTTTGGAGATATTGAGATAGAATATCAAAAAAAAGCATCATAAAAAAAGAGGACAAAAATGGTTATTAAAGAATTAGAGGGTGCCATAGAGGCTATTCTTTTTGCTCTTGGAGAGTCAGTTGAGCTCGAAAGGATCGCTGCAGCACTTGAGCATGACGAAGAAACTGTCAGAAATGTCATACGAAACATGATAACCAAGTATGACACTGAGGACAGGGGAATCCATATAATTGAAATGGATGGTGCGTTTCAGCTTTGCACCAAGCCTGAAATGTACGAATACCTGATAAAAATAGCTCATGTACCGAAAAAGCACGTGTTGACGGATGTACTTCTTGAGACACTGTCGATCGTCGCGTATAAACAGCCCATCACAAGGATGGAAATAGAAAAGATCAGAGGTGTTTCCTGCGACCATGCAGTGAGCAAGCTCGTTGAATACGGACTTATCCAGGAGGTGGGAAGGCTTGATGCTCCGGGACGCCCGATGATGTTCGGTACGACAGAAGAGTTTTTGAGATACTTTAATTACGAATCACTCGATGATCTGCCAATCCTCAATCAGGAAACTATTGATGATTTCAAGGCGGAAGCCGAAGCGGAGCTTGGGTTCTCTTTTAATGCCGCAGACGAAAGAGCTGTTTCAGAACTTGCAGACATTGATGCTGATGTTTATGGCGGAGATGATTTTGCAAAGGATATTTCAAATGAGCAAGGTAATGGTTCAAATGATGAATAAGCAGAGTGTTTTTGCTATTCCTTACTATTCACGGGTAACCAAACCATTCGGAATGTCCGTTCTTCTCGCTTTGATCTTGCAAGCAAGCTTGCAGATTCAAAGCCTCGTAGAACTCTATCGTGTCTTTCAGACACACATTCCTCATGTGCTTTGGTTACCGTACACGGTTTGTATGTAATGTATATGCACACTTTAGAGCAAGCTCTAAGTGTACATGTACATTACATACACCCGTGAATAGTAACCTTGTCGGAACATTTTTAAAAAAAAATGTTTACTTTTTGGCTCACTTATGATATTATACCATTTGTTACCTTGACTTTGGTATTGGATCACTCCGACCATACCTAAGTTGATGGCGAATAAAACTAATACAAGGAGGATATCATCATGATGACAGCAGAGAAGAAAAAAGAGATCATTGCTGCTTACGGAAGAACACCTAATGATACGGGTTCTCCGGAGGTGCAGGTAGCGCTTCTTACTGAGCGTATCAACACTCTTACAGAGCATCTCAAGATCAACAAAAAAGACCATCACTCACGTCGTGGACTTTTGAAGATGGTTGGTAAGAGAAGAGGACTTCTTGACTATCTTATGAAGACAGATCTTGAAGGCTATCGTGCACTTATCGAAAAGCTTGGACTTAGAAAGTGATTTTGCAGGGCACTTCACAAGGAGTGCCCTCTTTTTTTACGATATTTCGATTTTGCTTAATGACTTTTTAGCCGGAAATGGAGGAATTACGTGAAAAGAGATCGTGGACAATGCATGGTTTGCCGTGATGGCAAGCTTTTACTTATAGAACACAGGATGAGAGGCAGGGATTTTTTCAATCTTCCCGGCGGCGGTGTCGAGGAGGGCGAGACTCCTGATGAAGCTGCGCTCAGAGAATTATTTGAGGAAGCCGGTGTGAAAGGAAAAATAGAACGTCCGCTTGCTATAGAGTTTAAACCTGACCTTGAGAGCAGGGTGTTTACATACTGGGTATCTATCCCGGAAGACGCGCAGCCGATAACCGGGTATGATCCCGAGCTTGCCGAGGATGAGCAGACAATTGTTGGATTTGCCTGGAAATCACTTCGCGAGATCCCCGAAAGGGACAGGGCATATCTTTTCGGAGCAGGACTGATGAGAGTCCCGAGCTTTCACGATGAGGTACTGACCTGGGGCGATAATGTGATTTCATACCCGGAATGACTGTAGCTTATAAGCTGTCGGATTTGACGAATATATCAAGTTTTGCTTGATTTTTTTGGGTTTTTCGTTTATAATGTAACAAGTTATGCAAAAAGCAGGAGGTAAATAAGAATGTACAAGACTTACAGTATGGAGCTTGCAGGCAGAACTCTTTCGGTCGAGATAGGCAGAGTTGCTGCACAGGCTAACGGTGCCGCATTTATGAGATACGGTGATACAGTGGTTCTTTCCACGGCGACGGCATCAGAGAAACCGCGTGAGGGGATTGACTTTTTCCCATTAAGCGTTGAGTATCATGAAAAAATGTATTCAGTTGGAAAAATCCCGGGAGGATTTACAAGAAGAGAAGGTAAACCCTCGGATAATGCAATACTTACCTGTCGTGTTATCGACAGACCTATGCGTCCGTTATTCCCGAAAGATTATCGAAACGATGTAACGCTTGAAAACCTTGTAATGGATGTTGATCAGGATTGTGCTCCTGAGCTTTTGGCTATGCTTGGTAGTGCATTGGCTACAAGCGTTTCGGACATTCCTTTTGACGGACCTATTTCTGCTACACAGGTCGGACTTGTTGACGGAGAGCTTGTTTACAACCCGACAGCTGCTCAGAGAGAGGTATCAGACCTTGCACTTACTGTAGCATCAACAAGAGAAAAGGTTATCATGATCGAGGCAGGCGCCAATGAGGTACCTGAGGACAAGATGATCGAGGCTATATACGGTGCACACGAGTTAAACGGCGAGGTTATCAAGTTCTTTGACAAGATCGTTGCAGAGTGCGGAAAAGAAAAACACGAGTATATCCACTTTGACTTCCCCGGAGATATGTTTGAGGATATGGTTAACTTCATCACTCCGGAGGCTATGGAAAAAGCGGTATTTACTGATGTTAAGCAGGACAGAGAGGCAAACATCAGAGAGATCAAAAATCGTCTCGAGGAGCGTTATGCACCTGAGCACGAGGATTGGCTCCCGTACCTCGATGAGGCTGTGTATCAGTTCCAGAAAAAAACAGTCAGAAAAATGATCCTCAAGGATCATAAGCGTCCTGACGGCAGAGATATCAAGCAGATCCGTCCGCTTTCTGCCGAGGTTGACATTCTTCCTACGGTTCACGGTTCAGGACTTTTTAAGAGAGGTCAGACTCAGGTATTAAATATCACTACACTTGCACCTCTTTCAGAGAAGCAGCGTATCGACGGACTTGATCTTGCAAAAACATACAAAAGATATATCCATCACTATAATTTCCCATCATGGTCTGTTGGAGAGACAAGACCATCAAGAGGTCCGGGACGTCGTGAGATCGGACACGGAGCACTTGCAGAGAGAGCTCTTGTACCGGTTATTCCTTCCGAGGAAGAGTTCCCGTACACGATCCGTACTGTATCAGAGATCCTTGAGTCAAACGGTTCAACATCACAGGGAAGTATCTGTGCATCGACACTTTCACTTATGGCTGCCGGTGTACCGATCAAGGCTCCTGTTGCAGGTATCTCTGTAGGACTTGTAACAGGTGAAACAGATGATGATTATCTGATCCTTACAGATATCCAGGGACTTGAGGACTTCTTCGGAGATATGGACTTCAAGGTTGCCGGTACACACAAAGGTATCACAGCCATCCAGATGGATATCAAGATCCACGGACTTACTCGTCAGATCGTTGAGCAGGCTATCGAGAGAACCAGAGAAGCAAGACTCTATATCCTTGATGAGATCATGAAGCCTTGTATCGCTGAGCCTCGTCCAACAGTCAATGAATACGCTCCGAAAATCGAGCAGATCAAGATCGATCCTGCCAAGATCGGTGATGTTGTCGGTCAGCGTGGAAAAACAATCAATGCACTTGTTGAGAGAACAGGCGTAAAGATTGACATAGATGATGAAGGTGCAGTATCTGTTTGCGGCACTGATAAAGCCGGAATGGATGAGGCACTTCGCCTGATCAAGATAATCGTTTCTGATTTTGAAAAAGGTCAGATTCTCGAAGGAAAGGTTGTCAGCATCAAAGATTTCGGTGCATTTGTCGAGTTTGCCCCCGGAAAAGAGGGTATGGTGCATATTTCAAATATCGCCAATCGTCGTATCAACCACGTCGAGGATGAGCTTACACTTGGTGACACAGTCAAGGTTGTATGTCTCGGAAAAGACAAAATGGGAAGAATATCATTCAGTATCAAGGATGTTCCGCCGGAGGCGTAAAACATACCGATGAGCAAAAAAAATACAAGGACGAAAAAAGCTGTAAAAAAATCATCTTCCAAGAAAAATGAAAAGGTGGTCAATCCGATTGTCAGCGAGATTATATTTGCAATTATTCTTTTGCTGGCAATCTTTATAGCTTTGAGTCTGTTTGGATTATGTGGAATAGTTGGAAAGACCGTGAGCAGTTTGCTTTTCGGTCTTTTTGGCGTGATAGCCTATCTGTTCCCGGTATTTATGATCGTTGTTTGTTGTATGCTCATCTCAAACCGCAACAATTCCATGGGGATTCGCAAATCCTGGTACGGACTTGGCATGTACCTTTCATTATGCGGACTCGTACAGTGGTTTTTCAACTCCGATGTGAAAAACGTCTGGGAGACTTATTCACACGCTGCCGAGTATCATACAAGAGGCGGATTTTTCGGAGGGCTGCTTTCCTATGAGCTTTCAAAGCTTTTGGGTAGAGCCGGAGATATGATACTGCTTATCGGGTTATTTTTGCTATTCTTTATCCTTTTCTCAAGAAAGCTTATTTTTACATCGCTTCGAGACAAGGCTGCAAAGAAAAATGAAGAGAGAAAAGAACGCAAAAGTTCCAAAAACACGTACATTTATGATACAGACGATGATCTGCAACGTGAAAAAATGCAGGTTCCGACACTTGATCCCGGTATGAGAAAGGCTGCGAAAGCTCACGCTGAGAAAAAAGCAGTTCAAAACCAGCCAAACACTGATCAGGCGCTCGCGCCTAAACTAAACAACGAGGGAAGCGCAGACAAAAAGAAAGAAAAAAGACTCGGTCGAAAAAAAGAAATGAAAAAAACAGCCGAGATGGAGCAGGTGACGCCTGCCCTGCCTGAGACAGAAGAGGAAAAGATACTTAAAAATGTACATATAAACGGTCTGAATCGTGAAACAACAGACAGCAACATAGCAGAAAAAGAGCTTGAGGCGAAATTCGGAAAAAAATCACCCGACAGTACTACAGATAATCCTGTTGAACCGGTCTCAAATCCCGTTGACGTCGGTGCTGCTGCCACCGCCACAGCTGCCGGCTCCGTCAGTACTAATGTAAATAAAGCCGATGAATCAGACATTGAAAAGATAGATGAGGAGATCAAAAAAGAAGCTGAAGTCAAAAAGCCGTATGTATTTCCTTCTGTTGATCTTCTGAGCAGACCTAAATCAGGCGGAAAAACAACAAGTGAAAAAGAACTCCAAAACACCGCTATCAAACTGAAAGAAACGCTTGAAAGCTTTGGTGTAGGAGTGACGCTTGGCGATATCAGTGTCGGACCGAGTGTGACCAGGTATGAGCTTGTTCCCGACCAGGGCGTGAAAGTGAGCCGTATAACATCTCTAAGTGATGATATCAAGCTTGCGTTGGCTGCTTCTGATATAAGGATAGAGGCACCTATCCCGGGCAAGTCTGCAGTGGGTATCGAGGTTCCGAACTCAAACAGAGTTACTATCATGCTGCGAGAACTTCTCGAAAGCGATGAGTTTAACAAAGCTAAATCAAAGGTGACATTTGCTGTCGGAAAAGACATAAGCGGAAAAACCGTTGTTACGGATATCGCAAAGCTTCCGCACCTTTTGGTAGCGGGATCAACGGGATCCGGTAAATCAGTGCTTATAAATACGCTTATTATGAGCATTATTTATAAAGCCAGTCCTGATGAAGTGAAGCTTATCATGGTTGACCCCAAAATGGTTGAGTTTATGGCATATCAGGACATACCGCATCTGATGATACCGGTAGTGGAAGATCCGAAAAAAGCATCTGCTGCTCTCGCGTGGGCAGTCGTAGAGATGGAAAACAGATACAAAAAATTCGCAGAGCTTCGGATGAGAGATATTGCATCCTACAATGCTAAAGTCTCTAAAATGAAAAATACGGATGAAGAGCACAAGGTAATGCCACAGATCGTGATCATCGTAGACGAGTTCGCTGATCTGATGATGGTCGCTTCGTCGGATGTAGAGGCATCGGTTTGTCGTCTCGCTCAAAAAGCAAGAGCTGCCGGCATCCATCTGGTACTTGCTACGCAAAGACCTTCTGTTAATGTTATAACGGGACTTATCAAGGCAAACATCCCATCAAGGATAGCGCTTTCTGTTTCATCGCAGATCGATTCAAGGACTATCATTGATTCTGCCGGAGCAGAAAAGCTTCTTGGAAACGGAGATATGCTTTTTGCTCCACAAACACTTCCGGAGCCGATCAGAGTGCAGGGGGCGTTTGTGTCGGATGATGACAGGGACAAGGTCGTAGGCTTCCTGAAATCATCAGGTGGTCCTGCATACGATGACGAGGTTACAAAAACAATAGAGACTGTCCAGAGTCAAAGTGAATCCGGTGGTTCGGCCGAAGCACCGAAAAATGGGGACGACAGAGATGATTACTTTGAGGAAGCCGGAAGGTTCATCATAGAAAAGCAAAAAGCGTCTATCGGAAATCTTCAAAGAGTATTTAGGATTGGCTTTAACAGAGCTGCGAGGATCATGGATCAGCTTGCTGACGCAGGAGTCGTAGGTCCCGAGGAGGGCACGAAAGCCAGAACCATACTTATGACAAAAGAGCAGTTCGAGGCATTTTTATCAGGCGGAGATGTGTCGGAGGTAGATGCCGGCACTGATGGCGAATAATATAACAAACTATCGGAGCGGCATATGCATGGAGTATTGATCACTAATGGTTTTTTTTGGAGCACTAAGTTCGATGAGCTTAGCGATATGCTTGTGCGCTCTGCAAACGAAAGAGGCGTTGAGATCACAAAAATGGAAAACAGCGGTTGCCTGGTTGATACCGGGCTTGCGACTGTACCGGGATTTCGTGGGAGACCGGATTTTGTGATCATGTGGGATAAGGATGTTCTTTTGGCTGAGTTTCTTGAAAAGCAGGGAATCCCCGTATTTAATTCTTCAAAAGCTATCGCAATATGTGATGACAAAAGAAAAACACATCTACATCTGATGCAGCATGGACTTCCCATGCCGAGGACTATTTTTGCACCTATGACATACGACAATATCGGTTTTACCGATCATGTTTTTTTGAACAGAGTTGCCGACAGGCTCGGATATCCTTTTGTTTTAAAAGAGGCTTTTGGTTCATTTGGAGAGCAGGTTCATCTGGTCGAGGACAAAAAAAGTCTCTATGAGCTTTTCGGGATCAATACCAAAGGCAAAAAAATCTGTGAGCCGAAGGTGAAAACAAACAAGATACTTTTCCAGGAGTATATAGAGTCATCAAAAGGGCAGGATGTCAGACTTCAGGTAGTGGGATCAGATGTGATCGGAGCGATGTATCGTCATTCGGATACGGATTTCAGAGCAAACGTCTCGATAGGCGGAGAACCTGAGTTGTACGAGCCCGATGATGATGAGATATGGCTTGCAAAGCAGGCTGCTCACGCAGTGGGTGCTGATTTTTGCGGCGTTGATCTTTTGTTTGGTGAAGAAGGGATGCTTGTGTGTGAGGTTAATTCAAACGCACATTTCAAAAGCATGCTCTCTACAACGGGTGTAAATACTGCCGATGAGATCATCAATCACATCATCCGTGTATGCAACAGGAGATGAATAGCGGTACATTGGGGGCACCACCTTGTATCGCAGAAGAAAAAATAATGCGAATAGAAAAGGAGGAACAAATGAAAGAAGCATTGAATAACACTGAGAGAAAGCTCGGTGAAGGCGCCGGTGAAAGAAATTATACAACTCAGATGGATGCCGCAA